>NZ_AP019007.1:0-319756 GCF_009176645.1 Enterobacter oligotrophicus | reverse complement strand
AACGTACTGCGGTGCGACGTCCTGGCTAAAGCGTCGTTGATATTGCTGCATCGGCGAGCTGTCGCACGATGTGGCGTTGTCTTCGATAAACTTCACCTGTTCCTCTTCCCACACGGCGTCCAGCGCCTGACGGGTGTCATCCCGTTTTTCACCAGACACCTGAGTTGCAACACTGTCGCTGGAAAGGCGGGTGCCCGCGAGCGTCAGCAGCGCATCGAATAGCTGGAAATGCGCCACGCCGCGCTGTTTTAACCGCCCACCAATCAGCGCCAGGATCGGCGCAACGTTTTGCAGACCGTCCCGCGCCTCATCATCGGTAACGATGCTGAGATACTCCAGATAGAGCGGCAGGTAGTCCGGCAGCTCGCGGCAGTCCAGCTGCAGCCCGGCTTTCTCGTACTGGCTCATCAGGTCGACCATTGCCTGACCGCGATCGCGTGACTCGGCATGAACGTGCTCGAACAGCAGTAGCGACGTCGCGCGGCCCCGTTCAAACACTTCACACCATTCGGCCTGCTTATCCAGCAGCGGAGCGCTCAGGTGCTGCTGCGCAAACGGCAGCAGCATGGGCGCGTCCTGTTCAATCAGGGAAAGGGCTTCATCGCGGCTTTCCCACAGCATTTCATCGGGGTACTCAATCAGCAGCGCGATGATTTTGAGGATCTGCATTATTCTCCCTCCCCGTGTTCGCGCACCTCGGTGATGTTAATGGCGTCGATGCGGCTGCTGTTGAAGAGGTTGAATTTGGTGTCGGAGCCGTGGCAGCCGTCGCCGAAGGTGAAGCCGCAACCGTTTTTCTCCGGGAAGGCGTCGCGGGCCATCTCGCGGTGGCTGGTCGGGATCACGAAGCGGTCTTCGTAGTTGGCGATCGCCAGATAGCGGTACATCTCCTCAACCTGTGCTTCCGTCAGGCCTACTTCTTCAATAGCGCGGGTGTCGGTTACGCCTTCTACGGTCTGGGAACGTTTGTAGTGGCGCATCGCCATCATACGTTTCAGGGCGCGCAGCACCGGGCCGGTATCGCCCGCGCTGAGCATGTTTGCCAGGTATTGCACCGGGATGCGCAGGCTCTCCACCGCAGGCAGCACGCCGTCGCTCTGCGGCAGGCCGCCCGCGTCCGCGTAGGACTGGATCGGTGACAGCGGTGGTACGTACCAGACCATCGGCAGGGTGCGGTATTCCGGGTGCAGCGGCAGGGCGAGCTTCCAGTCCATCGCCATTTTATAGACCGGCGAACGCTGGGCGGCGTCAATCACGTTCTGTGGAATCCCTTGTTTCACCGCTTCTTCAATCACAGCCGGATCGTGCGGGTTCAGGAATACGTCGCACTGGCGCTCATAGAGATCGGTTTCATGTTCGGTGCTGGCGGCCTCTTCGATGCGGTCCGCGTCGTAGAGCAGCACGCCGAGATAGCGGATGCGCCCGACGCAGGTTTCGGAGCAGACGGTTGGCTGACCCGACTCAATGCGCGGGTAGCAGAAGATGCATTTTTCCGACTTGCCGCTTTTCCAGTTGAAGTAGATTTTTTTGTACGGACAACCGCTGATGCACAGACGCCAGCCGCGGCATTTGTCCTGGTCGATGAGGACAATGCCATCCTCTTCACGTTTGTAGATTGCGCCGCTCGGGCAGGTTGCTACACAACTTGGGTTGAGGCAGTGCTCGCACAGGCGCGGGAGGTACATCATGAAGGTGTTTTCAAACTGACCGTACATCTCTTTCTGGATCTTCTGGAAGTTACGGTCGCGGGCGCGTTTTTCGAACTCGCCGCCCAGCAGTTCTTCCCAGTTCGGTCCCCAGACGATTTTATCCATGCGTTTGCCGTCGATCAGTGAGCGAGGGCGTGCGGTAGGGAGATGATCGCCCTCTGGCGCGCGGTGCAGATCCTGATAATCGAAGGTGAACGGCTCATAATAATCGTCAATCTGCGGCATGACGGGATTGGAGAATATTTTCGACAATACGCCCATTTTACCGCCGAGGCGCGGCGTGAGTTTACCGTGAATACCTCTGATCCAGCCGCCTTGCCACTCGTCCTGGTCTTCCCAGTTTTTCGGGTAACCAATGCCCGGTTTGGTCTCAACGTTGTTGAACCACGCATATTCCATGCCTTCACGCCCGGTCCAGACGTTCTTACAGGTGACCGAGCAGGTGTGGCAGCCTATGCATTTATCGAGATTCAGTACCATGCCAACCTGTGAGCGTATTTTCATTTTTTCGCCTCCTGTACCTGATCCCGACCTTCGCCGTCCAGCCAGTTAATGTTTTTCATTTTGCGGATCATGATGAACTCGTCGCGGTTAGAGCCGACGGTACCGTAATAGTTGAAGCTGTAGGCCAGTTGCGCGTAGCCGCCGATCATGTGCGTCGGTTTCGGGCAGACGCGGGTGACGGAGTTGTGAATACCACCGCGTCGCCCGGTCACTTCGGAACCCGGAATATTCAGAATGCGCTCCTGGGCGTGATACATCATGGTCATGCCCGGTGGCACACGCTGGCTGACCACCGCGCGGGCGGTAAGCGCACCGTTGGCGTTAAAGGCTTCGATCCAGTCGTTATCCTCAATGCCCAGCTCACGCGCATCGGTTTCGCTGATCCAGACAATCGGCCCACCGCGCGACAGCGTCTGCATCAGCAGGTTTTCGCTGTAGGTGGAGTGAATGCCCCATTTCTGGTGCGGCGTCAGGAAGTTGAGCGCTTTTTCCGGGAAGCCGTTCGGCGGGATCTCGCGCATGTGGGTCACACTGCGGGTATCAATCGGCGGACGATAGGCCACCAGGCTCTCCCCGAAGGCACGCATCCACGGGTGATCCTGATATAACTGCTGGCGACCAGAAATCGTGCGCCACGGGATCAGCTCGTGAACGTTGGTGTATCCGGCGTTATACGAGACGTGCTCGCTCTCAAGACCGGACCACGTCGGGCTGGAGATGATTTTGCGCGGCTGCGCCTGGATATCGCGGAAGCGGATCTTCTCATCTTCTTTGTTCAGTGCCAGATGGGTGTGATCGCGTCCGGTCAGTTCACCGAGCGCTTCCCAGGCTTTTACCGCCACCTGTCCGTTGGTTTCGGGGGCCAGCGCGAGGATCACCTCGGAGGCGTCAATCGCCGTTTCAATACGTGGGCGGCCTTTCGCCGGGCCGTCGAGCTTGACGTAGTTCAGCTTGCCAAGGAAATCGACTTCATTCTGCGTGTTCCAGGAAATGCCTTTTCCGCCGTTGCCGAGCTTGTCCAGCAGCGGGCCGAGGGAGGTAAAACGCTCATAGGTTTCCGGATAATTACGTTCGACCACCGCAATGTTGGGTGCCGTTTTGCCGGGGATCAGATCGCATTCACCTTTGCGCCAGTCCTGAATATCAAACGGCTGCGACAGTTCGCCGGGAGAGTCATGCTGGAGCGGTTGCAGCACCACGTCGGTTTCGGTCCCCAGATGGCCGACGCACACCTCGGAGAAGACTTTGGCAATACCTTTGTAGATCTCCCAGTCGCTGCGGGATTCCCACGCCGGGTCGACGGCGGCGGAGAGCGGGTGAATAAACGGATGCATATCCGAGGTATTCATGTCGTCTTTTTCATACCAGGTGGCGGTTGGCAGCACGATATCGGAGAACAGGCAGGTGCTGGACATACGGAAATCGAGCGTTACCAGCAGGTCGAGCTTGCCTTCAATGGCTTTGGTCTGCCACTCCACCTCTTCAGGCTTGACGTCATCGGTCGAGCCTAAGTCCTCACCCTGAATGCCGCTCTCGGTACCGAGCAGGTATTTCAGCATGTACTCATGGCCTTTGCCGGACGAGCCGAGCAGATTAGAGCGCCAGACGAACAGGTTGCGCGGGTGATTCTTGCCGTTGTCCGGCTGTTCGCAGGCGAAGCGAACGTCGCCCGATTTCAGCCCCTGAACGGTATACTCCTGCGGCGTCATGCCTGCGGCTTCCGCGCGGGCTTTAATGTGCAGCGGATTGAGGTTGAGCTGTGGGGCAGAGGGCAGCCAGCCCATGCGTTCGGCACGCACGTTGAAGTCGATCAGGTGCCCGGTGAATTTCGAGGCATCCGCCAGCGGAGAGAGAAGTTCCTGTGCGGTCAGCTTCTCATAGCGCCACTGGCTGGCGTGGTTGTAGAAATACGAGGTGCTGTTCATCTGGCGCGGAGGGCGGTTCCAGTCCAGCGCGAAGGCCAGCGGCAGCCAGCCGGTTTGCGGGCGCAGCTTCTCCTGGCCGACATAGTGCGACCAGCCGCCGCCGCTCTGTCCGACGCAGCCGCAGAAGACCAGCATGTTGATCATCCCACGGTAATTCATGTCCATGTGATACCAGTGGTTCACACCAGCACCGAGGATGATCATCGACCGGCCATGCGTTTTGTGCGCCGTGTCGGCAAACTCACGGGCAATTTTTTCAATCAGGTACGCGGGTACGCCGGTGATCTGCTCACCCCAGGCGGGAGTGTAGGCTTTGATTTCGGCGTAACTGTGTGCCGCGTTGCTGTCTTCCAGACCGCGATCGAGGCCGTAGTTTGCCAGCACCAGATCGTACACGCTGACCACGCGTTTCTGGCTGCCATCGGCCAGCGTCAGGGTTTTGCCCGGCACGCGGCGCGTTAGCACCGGCTCCTGTTTCACGCTGCGGAAGTGGGGGTTTTCGTTGCCGCCGAAGTAAGGGAAGGCGACCTCCGCCACGCTGTCGTGGATGTTCAGCAGAGAAAGCGTCAGCTCGGTTTCCTGGCCTGCGGCAAGCGATTCCAGGTTCCATTTGCCTTTTTCGCCCCAGCGGAAGCCAATGGAGCCGTTCGGCACCACCAGATTACCGGCCACGTCGAAGGCGATGGTTTTCCACTCCGGATTATTGGCTTCACCGAGACCATCGGCGAGATCGGACGCGCGCAGCATCCGTCCTGGCACTACGCGACCGTCAGCCTGTTCATCCAGCAGCACCAGCATCGGCATGTCGGTGTAGCGGCGACAGTAGTTGAGGAAGTAGTCGCTTGGGTTATCCAGGTGGAACTCTTTCAGGATCACATGGCCCATGGCCATCGCAAGCGCGCTGTCCGTCCCTTGTTTAGGTGCCAGCCACTGGTCGCTCAGCTTGGCGACCTCAGAAAAGTCAGGTGTGATAGCAACGGTTTTGGTGCCCTTATAACGGACTTCAGTAAAGAAGTGGGCATCTGGCGTGCGCGTCTGCGGGACGTTCGAGCCCCAGGCGATAATATAACTGGAGTTGTACCAGTCAGCAGATTCCGGCACGTCGGTCTGCTCGCCCCAGGTCATCGGTGACGCAGGCGGTAAATCACAATACCAGTCGTAAAAACTCAGGCAGGTGCCGCCGAGCAGGGAGAGATAACGCGTACCGGCGGCGTAAGAGACCATCGACATTGCCGGAATCGGCGAAAAACCGGCCACGCGATCCGGGCCAAAGTTTTTAATCGTCCAGACGTTCGCGGCGGCAATTAACTGGTTCAGCTCTTTCCAGCTCGAGCGGATGAACCCGCCGCGTCCGCGTGCCTGTTTGTAGCTTTGTGCTTTTTGCGGATCGTTCTGGATGGCATCCCAGGCCAGCACCGGATCGGTGTGCTGCGCCAGCGCGTCGCGCCAGAGTTCTATCAGCTTGCGGCGCACCAGCGGATACTTCAGGCGGTTAGCGCTGTAGAGATACCAGGAATAGCTGGCACCACGCGGGCAACCGCGCGGTTCGTGGTTGGGCAGGTCGGGGCGGGTGCGCGGATAGTCGGTTTGCTGAGTTTCCCAGGTGACCAGACCGTTTTTAACGTAAATTTTCCAGCTACAGGAGCCGGTACAGTTTACGCCGTGGGTGGAGCGCACAATTTTGTCGAACTGCCAGCGCTGACGGTAGCTGTCCTCCCAGTCACGGTTGGTGGCATACACCTGCCCGTGTCCATTGGCGAAGCTGTCGCCTTTTGTTTTGAAGTAACGGAAGCGGTCCAACAGTTTGCTCATGACATTTCTCCTGCTTCGGACGTTTAGTTATTATTTTTTTGCGGATTTGCGGCCATATACCAGCCAGGTAACGAACACACAGACGATGTAAAACACGAGGAACACTTTCATGGCACCCACCGGAGAACCGGTCATTGCCAGCGAGGTGCCAAAGGCTTTCGGAATGAAGAACCCGCCGACGGCTCCAATGGCGGAGATAAAGCCCAGCGCGGCGGCAGTTTCGGTCACCGCTTCATGCTGCGCCTGCTCGTCAGTGCCTCCCTGCTGCTTTACGCGGGCGAGGGTGATCTGGCGAAAGATGATCGCAATCATCTGGAAAGTGGAGCCGCTGCCGAGCCCTGCGGTGAGGAACAGGCCCATAAAGACAAGATAGAAGGCGATAAAGCTGCCTGAGCCAGAGCCGGGCAGCGTCAGGAAGATCAGGGCGCTGAACACGGCCATAAAGATAAAGTTGATCAGCGTGACGCGCACACCGCCAAGCCTGTCTGAGATCATCCCGCCCGCCGAGCGCGCCAGCGCACCTATCAGGGGGCCAAAAAAGGCAAGATGGAGAATATTGACGTCAGGAAACTGGGTTTTCGACAGCATGGCGAAACCGGCCGAGAAACCAATAAACGAGCCGAATGTCGCCAGGTAGAGCAGGCTCAGCAGCCAGAGATGAAAGCGCTTCAGAACGGGAAGCTGGCTGGCAATCGAGGCCTTAGAGCTGGCGATATCATTCATCCCAAAGAACGCCGCGATGGTAGCCAGCAGCAGAAGGGGAGCCCATATCCAGGCGGCATTCGCCAGCCATAACGTTGAGCCGTCATCCTGCGGCACACCGTGCACGCCGAGGAAGGTGAACATCGGCAGGAAAATGACCAGCGGCGCAACGAGCTGCATCACGCTGACACCCAGGTTCCCCAGCCCGCCGTTAATGCCCAGCGCACTGCCTTGTCTGGATTTTGGAAAGAAAAAGCTGATGTTGCCCATGCTGGAGGCAAAGTTGGCACCTGCAAATCCACACAGCAGCGCAATGATGATAAACACCCAGTATGGCGTGGCCGTGTTCTGAATGGCGATCCCCAGCCAGATGCAGGGAATAATCAGGATCACCGTACTTAATACAGTCCAGTAACGACCGCCAAATATTGGCACCATAAAAGAGTAGGGGACACGTAATATTGCGCCGGAAAGAGAAGGGAGTGCCGTTAACATGAAAAGCTGGTCGGTAGTAAAATTAAATCCAACTTTATTGAGATTGACCGCAATGGCACTAAATAACATCCAGACGCAAAACGCGAGCAGCAGACAAGCAACCGAAATCAAAAGATTTCTTCGTGCAATATGTTTCCCTTTATTTTCCCAAAACTGTTCGTTTTCTGGTTTCCAGTTACTCAACAGATAATGATTATTCTTCTCACTTTGATGTGACATATCGCCCTCTTGCTTATCCAGTTTAAGGAAAAAAAGAAGTTAAAACAGACAGATGCCTGTAAGCGTGTCGCGTAATTTATTGGATGTTTTAGGATGCTTCTGAAAGGATAGATAAAAAAGCGAACCCCTGAGTTTAGAAAGGGAATGAGGGCTCGCTTTATGTGTTACTAATTGTAACTTTTGACGGATTTAATTACTCACAAGGGAGTATTAATACAATTCCAGAGAGATTAATTTGTCGAGATGTTTATTAAACGCAGCGTCATCCATCTCTGGCATATTTAATATGTAAATACCATCGAGCCCGCATACCAGGCCAATCAGCCGCCAGGCAATATTTTCTGCCCGATCGCTGAGGGTAAATGCACCGGCTGCTGTACCAGCGTTAATAATCGCCACCGTCTCCTGATGCCACATTTCCATCGTCAGCACATAGGCCCCCTTAATTTCAGGGTCACGGCTCGCCAGGATTTGCGCTTCCCGCCAGAGGCGGATGTAGGGCTCGAACCCACCGTCATCGCTGCCGAGCATGGCGTGCAGACGTTCACGCCAGCTGGCGTTTTCGCCAGCGACTTCGGCATCAAGCAGCTCGCGGATCAGCCGAACAAAGGCCAATGACTTTAGCTCGCCGCCTGAAGCAAAGTGGTGATGAACCTGCCCGGCCGCCACACCGGCTTCCGCGGCAATACGGCGCACTGTCATCGCCGCCAGCCCTTCCGCCAGCGCTACGCGCATGGCTGCCTGTAAGATCGCTTCCCGACGCTCGTCCTTGCTCAAATAAGGCATTTTTGCTCACTCTTAATGGTCATGAAACGAGTGTAACAAAGCGCTGGACAAGTGTTCAACTTTACGTAGGATCGCATTCTGGACATGTGTCCAGGTTTAGAGTGAAAAGGATATTTATGTTTCGTCAGTGGTTAGCGTTAGTGATTATCGTGCTGGTCTATATTCCGGTGGCGATTGACGCGACGGTGCTGCACGTGGCAGCGCCGACATTGAGCATGACGCTGGGAGCCAGCGGCAATGAATTGCTGTGGATTATAGATATTTACTCGCTGGTGATGGCGGGAATGGTGCTGCCGATGGGCGCACTGGGGGATCGTATTGGCTTTAAACGGCTGCTGATGATCGGCAGTGCTTTATTTGGTCTGTCGTCGCTGGCGGCTGCCCTTGCGCCCTCTGCAGGCTGGCTGATTGCCGCGCGCGCGTCGCTGGCGATTGGGGCGGCGATGATCATTCCTGCCACGCTTGCGGGAATTCGCACGCTGTTTGTTGACGTGCGGGATCGGAATATTGCGCTGGGTGTCTGGGCCGCAGTGGGCTCGGGTGGCGCGGCGTTTGGCCCGCTGATTGGCGGTATGCTACTTGAACATTTCTACTGGGGATCGGTATTTTTGATCAACGTGCCGATCGTGGTGATGGTGGTCTCGCTCGCCGCGCGTTTCGTGCCAGCTCAGCAGGGACGCCCTGAACAGCCGCTCAATATCAGCCATGCGATAATGTTAATTGTCGCGATTTTACTGCTGGTCTACAGCGCGAAAACGGCGCTGAAAGGCGTACTTTCTCCGTGGCTGGTGGCCTCTGCGTTGCTCGCGGGTGCGGTATTGCTGTTTATCTTTGTGCGTATACAGTTGCGCGCGCGCGTACCGATGATCGATATGCGTCTTTTCTGTCACCGCATTATCTTAAGCGGCGTCGTGATGGCTATGACCGCCATGATTGCGCTGGTCGGTTTTGAACTGCTGATGGCGCAGGAGTTGCAGTTTGTTCACGGTTTCACACCGTTTGATGCGGGAATGTTTATGCTGCCGCTGATGGTGGCGAGTGGGTTCAGTGGCCCGATTGCGGGCGTACTGGTCGGAAAACTGGGGTTGCGCATTGTCGCAGCCGGAGGCATGAGCCTGAGCGCGGTCAGTTTTCTCGGCCTGTCGATGCTCGATTTCAGCACTCAACAGTGGCAGGCGTGGTGCCTGATGGTGCTGCTTGGCTTCAGTGCCGCCAGCGCGCTGCTGGCCTCGACCTCCGCCATTATGGCCGCCGCGCCGAAAGAGAAAGCTGCCGCCGCAGGGGCGATTGAAACTATGTCCTATGAACTGGGTGCCGGACTGGGGATCGCGATTTTCGGCCTGCTGCTAACCCGCAGTTTTTCGGCATCGATCGTGCTGCCGCAGGGGTTAAACGCTTCATTGGTTGATAAAGCCTCGTCGTCCATTGGTGAAGCGGTGAAGGTGGCGCAGGATCTGACGCCGACACTGTCGGAGTCGGTGATCGTGGCGGCGAAAAACGCGTTTATTACCTCGCACAGCGTGGCGCTGGCATGCGCGGGGGGAATGTTGTTGATTCTTGCGGTCGGGATTTGGTTTAGCCTGGCGAAGGTGCCGAAGCAGTAAAGCCAGCCAATAATGCTGGCTTATGCAGGCCTATTTTCGGGTGGCGTACCAGCAGAGCAGCGAGCCGGCACACACCATCAATGCTCCTTGCCAGAAGGAGAATGAGAGCGGGGAGCTAAGAAGGGCAGCTGCCAGTACTGCAGACAATACCGGCGTGAAATAGGACACGGCGGCAAGCACGGTGACGTTACCGTGAAGGATACCGATATTCCACGAAGCATAGCCAAAGCCAAGCGCCACGCCACACATGAAGAGTTTCACCACGACAGGAATGCTGAACACCATGTCTGGCTGGTCGCTCACGGCGTATTTCACCCACAGGCTGAGTGCAGTGAGTAAAACAAAAAGGGTAATGCCATTCTGCCCTTTGGCAAATTTACTGGTCACGGTGCAGTAAGCCGCCCAGATAAAAGCACCGGCAAAAGCCAGCGCATAGCTGAGCGGGCTTGAAACCACATTGCGGATTATTTCATCAACGTGCAATCCGTTCTCACCGCCTAATACCCAGCACACGCCCAACAGTGAAATGGCTAATCCGGGGATCACCCACAGGTTTGATTTTTGTCCATTGAACAGAATCGCAAAGACAATCGTCAGGCTAGGCCAAAGGTAATTAACCATCCCGACCTCAATAGCCTGAGCGCGCGTTGCGGCATAGCCCAGCGACAGCGCCAGGCATATTTCATAGCTGACAAACAGCACGCTTCCCGCAATAAGATAACGGGGGGAGAAGCGTCGAACATCAGGAAAGCCAACCGTCACCAGACACAATAACCCGCTGACGGTGTAGATCATGGCCGCACCGCCAACCGGACCCAGCCCCTCACTCACGCTGCGAATAAGTCCAACCATCGTGCTCCACAAAAGAATTGCCGCCAGTCCAGTGAGCGTTGCTTTCTTTCTGTCCATTACCTTGCCATCGTTTTAAAAATCAAAGGAAAAACTTATAGCACTAATCCGCGCCTTCTCGCGAATAATTCTGTTAAGTCTTTAACCCGTAAGGAGTATTCAAACCCGCCAGCGCTGACTATTAAGGGGGCGAAGGCTGGTGTCCTTGATTTGACGCAAAAAAATCAGGGGCTTTACTGTTAGTTTGCGGCGCGAAGTCTTATCAGATAACGAGGACAGCAATGGACGTCAGCCGCAGACAATTTTTCAAAATCTGCGCGGGCGGTATGGCCGGAACAACAGCCGCGATGCTGGGATTTGCTCCCAAAATGGCGCTGGCTCAGGCACGCAACTATAAACTGCTGCGTGCCAAAGAGATCCGTAACACCTGCACATACTGCTCCGTGGGTTGTGGGCTATTGATGTATAGCCTGGGTGATGGCGCGAAGAACGCCAGAGAAGCGATTTATCATATTGAAGGAGACCCGGATCATCCGGTGAGCCGTGGGGCACTGTGCCCGAAAGGGGCGGGACTGCTGGACTATGTTCACAGCGAAAACCGCCTGCGCTACCCGGAATACCGCGCACCGGGTTCCGACAAATGGCAGCGCATCTCCTGGGACGAGGCTTTCTCTCGCATTGCGAAACTGATGAAAGCCGACCGAGACGCCAACTTTATTGAAAAGAACGAGCAGGGCGTAACGGTCAACCGCTGGCTCTCCACCGGGATGCTGTGCGCCTCGGCGGCAAGTAATGAAACCGGCATGCTGACGCAAAAATTTGTGCGTTCCCTCGGCATGCTGGCGGTAGACAACCAGGCGCGCGTCTGACACGGACCAACGGTAGCAAGTCTTGCTCCAACATTTGGTCGCGGTGCGATGACCAACCACTGGGTTGATATCAAAAACGCTAACGTCGTGGTGGTGATGGGCGGTAACGCCGCTGAAGCCCATCCGGTGGGGTTCCGCTGGGCGATGGAAGCGAAAAACAACAACGATGCGACGCTTATCGTCGTCGATCCGCGCTTTACGCGTACGGCATCGGTTGCCGATATCTATGCGCCGATTCGTTCCGGTACGGACATTACGTTCTTGTCTGGCGTGCTGTTGTACCTGATCGAAAACAACAAAATTAACGCGGAATACGTTAAGCACTACACCAACGCGAATCTGCTGGTGCGGGATGATTTTGCCTTCGATGACGGGCTGTTTAGCGGCTATGACGCCGAAAAACGCCAGTACGATAAGTCCTCCTGGAACTATCAGTTCGATGAAAACGGCTATGCGATGCGTGATGAAACGCTAACGCACCCACGTTGTGTGTGGAATCTGCTGAAACAGCACGTTTCCCGCTATACGCCGGACGTGGTGGAAAACATCTGCGGTACGCCAAAAGCGGACTTCCTGAAGGTGTGTGAAGTGCTGGCCTCGACCAGTGCAGCAAACCGAACCACCACCTTCCTGTATGCGCTCGGCTGGACGCAGCACACCGTGGGCGCGCAGAACATCCGTACCATGGCGATGATCCAGTTGCTGCTCGGCAACATGGGGATGGCCGGTGGCGGCGTGAATGCGCTGCGTGGTCACTCCAACATTCAGGGCTTAACTGACCTCGGTCTGCTGTCGACCAGCCTGCCGGGTTACCTGACGCTGCCATCGGAAAAACAGACTGATTTCCAGACCTGGCTCACGGCGAATACGCCGAAAGCCACGCTGCCGGATCAGGTGAACTACTGGAGCAATTATCCGAAGTTCGCCGTCAGCCTGATGAAATCCTTCTACGGTGATGCGGCGCAGAAAGAGAACGACTGGGGCTTTGAGTGGCTGCCGAAGTGGGACCAGGCCTACGACGTCATCAAATATTTCAACATGATGGATAAGGGTAACGTCACCGGTTATATCTGCCAGGGCTTTAACCCGGTCGCGTCGTTCCCGGATAAAAACAAGGTTGTTCGCAGCCTGAGCAAGCTGAAATACATGGTCGTCATCGACCCGCTGGTGACGGAAACCTCCACTTTCTGGCAGAACCACGGTGAATCGAACGATGTCGATCCGGCGTCGATTCAGACCGAAGTGTTCCGCCTGCCATCCACCTGCTTTGCGGAAGAAGACGGTTCGATTGCCAACTCTGGTCGCTGGCTGCAGTGGCACTGGAAAGGGCAGGACGCACCGGGTGAAGCGCGCAACGACGGGGAGATCCTGGCCGGGATTTACCATCGCCTGCGCGAGATGTACCGCACTGAAGGCGGTAAAGGCGCTGAGCCGCTGCTGAAGATGAGCTGGAGCTACAAACAGCCGGATCATCCTGAGTCAGAAGAAGTGGCGAAAGAGAATAACGGCGTGGCGCTGGCCGATCTCTATGACGCGAATGGTAACCTCGTGGCGAAAAAAGGCCAGTTGCTGACCAGCTTTGCGCTGCTGCGTGATGACGGTACTACGGCGTCTTCCTGCTGGATCTACACCGGTAGCTGGACAGAGCAGGGTAACCAGATGGCTAACCGCGATAACGCTGATCCGTCAGGACTTGGCAATACGCTGGGTTGGGCATGGGCATGGCCGCTGAACCGTCGCGTGCTCTACAACCGCGCGTCGGCAGATATCAACGGTAAGCCGTGGGACCCGAAACGGATGCTGATCCAGTGGAATGGCTCGAAGTGGACGGGTAACGATATCCCGGACTTCAATACCGCACCGCCGGGAAGTAACACCGGGCCGTTTATCATGCAGCCGGAAGGTCTGGGGCGTCTGTTCGCGCTCGACAAGCTGGCAGAGGGGCCATTCCCGGAACACTACGAGCCGATGGAAACGCCGCTCGGCACCAACCCGCTGCACCCGAACGTGGTCTCCAGCCCGGTTGTGCGTATTTACGAGGACGACGTGCTGCGTTTAGGCAAAAAGGACAAGTTCCCATATGTCGGAACGACCTACCGCCTGACCGAGCATTTCCACACCTGGACCAAGCACGCGCGGCTGAATGCCATCGCGCAGCCGGAACAGTTTGTGGAGATAAGCGAAACGCTGGCGAAAGCGAAAGGCATTGCCAACGGCGATCGCGTGAAGGTAAGCAGCAAGCGTGGTTTTATTCGCGCTGTCGCGGTGGTCACCCGTCGTCTGCAGTCGTTGAACGTGCATGGTCAGCAGGTGGAAACCGTCGGTATTCCGCTGCACTGGGGCTTTGAAGGCGTGGCGCAGAAAGGCTACATCGCCAATACCCTGACGCCAAACGTCGGCGATTCCAACTCGCAAACGCCGGAATACAAAGCGTTTCTGGTCAACATCGAGAAAGCGTAAGGAGCGATTAAATGGCGATGGAAACACAAGACATTATTAAGCGCTCCGCGACGAACCCGATTACTCCCGCGCCTCGCGTGCGGGATTACAAGGCCGAAGTTGCCAAACTTATTGACGTCTCTTCCTGCGTGGGCTGTAAAGCCTGCCAGGTGGCCTGCTCGGAGTGGAACGATATCCGCGACGAAGTGGGACACTGTGTCGGGGTTTACGATAACCCGGCCGATCTGAGCGCCAAATCCTGGACGGTGATGCGCTTTAGCGAAACCGACCAGAACGGCAAACTGGAGTGGCTGATTCGCAAAGACGGCTGTATGCACTGTGAAGATCCGGGCTGCCTGAAGGCATGCCCGTCTGCCGGGGCGATTATTCAGTATGCCAATGGGATCGTCGACTTCCAGCAGGATAACTGCATCGGCTGCGGTTATTGCATCGCGGGATGTCCGTTTAATATCCCGCGCCTCAATAAAGAGGATAACCGGGTCTATAAATGCACTCTGTGCGTGGACCGCGTCAGCGTCGGGCAGGAGCCTGCCTGCGTGAAGACCTGTCCAACCGGCGCGATCCACTTCGGAACGAAGAAAGAGATGCTGGAGGTGGCCCAACAGCGGGTGGACAAGCTGAAAGCGCGCGGCTACGACAATGCGGGCATTTACAACCCGCCGGGTGTGGGCGGTACACACGTCATGTATGTGCTGCACCACAACGACCAGCCGGAGCTGTACCACAATCTGCCGAAAGATCCGGCGATCGATACCTCGATCAATCTGTGGAAAGGTGCATTGAAACCGCTCTCTGCGGCGGGCTTTATCGCCACCTTTGCCGGGCTGATTTATCACTATATCGGTATCGGGCCAAACAAAGAGGTGGATGAGGACGAGGAGGAACATCATGAGTAAGTCGAAAATGATAGTGCGCACGAAGTTTATTGACCGCGCCTGTCACTGGACGGTGGTGATCTGCTTCTTCCTGGTGGCGGTGTCGGGGATTTCGTTTTTCTTCCCGACCCTGCAATGGCTGACCGAAACCTTCGGGACACCGCAGATGGGGCGCATTCTGCACCCGTTCTTCGGCGTACTGATTTTCGTGGTGCTGATGTTTATGTTTGTGCGCTTCGTACACCACAACATCCCGGACAAGCAGGATATTCCGTGGGTGAAAGGGATTGTCGAAGTTCTGAAAGGGAACGAGCATAAAGTCGCGAAAGTGGGCAAATACAATGCCGGACAGAAGATGATGTTCTGGACCATCATGAGCATGATATTCGTGCTACTGGTTACCGGCGTTATCATCTGGCGTCCATATTTTGCGCACTATTTCCCGATTCAGGTGATTCGTTACGCGCTACTGATCCACGCGACCTCGGCCATCATTTTGATCCACGCCATCCTGATCCACATGTATATGGCGTTCTGGGTGAAAGGGTCGATCAAAGGAATGATTGAAGGGAAGGTGAGTCGCCGCTGGGCGCAGAAACATCATCCGCGCTGGTATCGTGATGTTGAGCGTCTGGAAGCGAAAAATGAGAGTACGGAAGGGATGAAGTAAGTTCTCCTGCGCCGTCGGCTTTGTCTGGCGGCGCGTCGCTTGCGCGGGTCTATCTGGGGGGTCTTAAGTCATGTGTTAGTCAATAAACGATCTACTGCAGCTATAACATCATGACGAGCATTGCGTAAATTACAAACAAAGTCTTTATTGTTAATTTTCTGATTATTAATATTACTTATCATTGGCGAATAAATTAGAAAGGTTTCAAAATCTATATTTATTCTCGGTGCCAGATGGCTTTGCCATAAGGGTAATTGACTTTTTCTCATTAATGGCACAATAACGCGTGTGGCAAGATCATCATAACAATCATCCTGGATGAGCATATAGTAAGGAAGACAATCCCTGGTTGCTGCTGAAGGATTACGATAGATATTAAATTGTTTAAGCATCAAAGCACCCTGAAAAAATCATCGTCAGTAATCGTTCCATGTTTTTCCACAAATTCATTCATTGATCGTATAAATGCGCGGTCCTCCTCTGATAGCTTATGTTTTGAAGTCGGGCCAGGTTCAGCAGGACCGGATGATGTATGAGTCAGCCCATGAGCTGGCTGATTGGTTATGGCAGATTGTTTCATTCTCGTCTCCTCTGTTGGTGCGGTCATTATCAACCGCCGCCAATAAAAGACAATACCGTTTACCCTGGTAATATAAATTATGCGAGGCGTCTTCCAGTAATATCACAATCGCTCAGCAACATCCCTGAAAGGATATTTACGACATCAACAGCTGCTCTTACTCACCATGATTGTCATCCTCAGGTTGTCCGGCACGATAAAGAGCGAGGCCGCAACAGGCGTGTGATCCACCTGAATTAATGGATTAATGTGTCAGTAAACTGATTTGAACTGGCTCACCATACAAGATTGGTCAATAATGCCCGCTATAAACTTTTAACGCCTGGTTGTGTTATGAAAAAGACAATTTTCTCGCTGGCGCTTGGTACGTTTGGCCTCGGAATGGCTGAGTTTGGCATTATGGGTGTGTTGACGGAGCTGGCGCATGACACCGGCATTTCGATTCCCTCCGCCGGGAATATGATCTCCTTTTACGCCTTCGGCGTGGTGATCGGCGCGCCGATCGTGGCGCTATTTTCCAGCAGGTTCTCATTAAAATCGACGCTGCTTTTTCTGGTGACGATGTGCGTCATCGGTAATGCCCTCTTCAGCGTGTCTGGCTCGTATCTGGGGCTGGCGGCGGGGCGTTTGATCTCAGGTTTCCCTCATGGTGCCATTTTCGGTGTCGGGGCGATTATTCTTTCGAAAATCGCGCCTCCGGGTAAGGTCACGGTGGCGGTGGCCGGGATGGTGGCGGGAATGACGGTGGCCAACCTGGTCGGTGTTCCCCTCGGCACTTGGCTGGGCCATGAATATCACTGGCGTTACACTTTCTTCCTGATCGCTGCGTTCGACGCGCTGGTCATCCTTTCCGTGCTGCTGTGGGTGCCGAAACTTTACGATAAAACAGAAACCAGGCTCACCGAGCAGTTTCACTTTCTGAAAAAACCGGAACCGTGGCTGATTTTTGCCGCCACCATGTTTGGCAATGCCGGGGTGTTCGCCTGGTTCAGCTTTGTTAAGCCGTTTATGGTCAATGTGTCTGGCTTCTCCGAAGGGGGGATGACCATCATTATGATGCTGATGGGGCTGGGCATGGTGCTCGGTAATCTTATGAGCGGGAAACTATCCGGCCGTTATAGCCCGCTGCGCATCGCCGCGACGACCGATCTGGTGATTGTCGCTTCACTGCTGCTGCTCTTTGCTTTCGGTGAACAGAAAACGGCCTCGCTGGTGATGGGCTTCATCTGTTGCGCCGGGCTTTTCGCGCTCTCTGCACCGCTGCAAATTCTGCTGCTGCAAAATGCAAAAGGGGGCGAACTGTTAGGCGCTGCCGGAGGGCAGGTGGCGTTTAATCTGGGAAGTGCGATCGGTGCGTATTTTGGCGGGATGATGATCACCCTCGGTTTTAGCTGGAGCTATGTCACGTTACCCGCGGCTATCCTGTCGTTTTCCGCGATGACCTCACTGCTGCTTTATGCCCATCTGAAAGTAAAAACTCGTCACGCGAGTGAACGCACGGCATGAGCCTTAAAAACCGCTCCCGTTAAGGAGCGGTAGCAGGAGACTAGACAAATTTTGCCAGCGGATCGGCAGCGGCAAACGCGAGGGTGCGATCGGCTGCTGGTGGGTAAATCAGCTCATTGGTAATGGCGATTTTGATCTTCTTCGCGTCGTCACGAACCGATTTCACCACCTGTTCCCACCCTTCGGTATACACCGCGCCCCAGGCACCTAAATCCAGGCAGGTGACGTAGTTCACCTGACGATAAGGATAGGGTTCGACGTTTAACAGACTGGCTGCAGCGTTGTGACCGGCAAACTTACCCAACTGGATTGCGTGCTGGCAGGTCATCAGCGCGGTATTGCCCTTGTCGTCTGTTTTGGCGTGCGCCATGTCGCCGGTGGCGTAAACGTCAGGATGTGCTGGCACCTGCAGATACTCAGTAACGATGAGACGGCCCTGCGTGTCACGTTCGCCCGCGATCTGCTGGCTGAGGGGATTCGCCTCAACGCCCGCCGTCCAGACAACCGTCGATGATGCAATTCGCTCACCGTTTTTCAGCGTCACGCCTGTTGCGTCAATAGCCTCGATTTCACTGTTCAGACGCCATTCAATGCCCAGTTCGTTGCTGGCATCTTCTATGGTTTTGCGCAACGCTTCGCTGTAGCGACCGCCAATGACTGCACCTCTTTCAACTACGATAATATTAGTCTTTGTTTCATCACCAAAACGTGCGCGAAGGCGGGCAGGGAGTTCGGTTGCCAGTTCAATACCGGTAAAACCACCACCGCAGACCACAACGGTATTGCGCTCAGGAGTGGACGGGCGATCGACCAGCGAATCAAGGTGCTGTTCGAACCGCCGGGCTGATTCCAGCTGGTCAATATCAAACGCGTATTCGGCCAGTCCGGCAACCGGAGGGCGTCTGGTCTGGCTGCCTGTCGCCAGCACTAAGCGTTCGCAGGACACCGTTGCCTTAGCGCCGTTTGCATCGCGGTATGATACAGTTTTCTCTTTTGCATCAATGTGTTCAGCACTGCCGGCGATAAATTCAATATTCAGTTTGGTAAACAGGTCGGTGAGCGGGGCGACCAGCGATGAAACTTTCTCTTCATAGAAGCGTGGGCGAACGCGCAGTTCCGGGGCGGGAGCCAGCACGGCAATCTTGAGGCCGTTATTGCCTTCCTGTTCTGCCAGTCGCGCGGCACTCACCGCAGCCCACATTCCGGAAAAACCACTACCCACAATTAAAATTTGCTTCTTCATGTTCGATCCTTTTTAACAGTCAGGCTGTATGTCTGACATAACTGCCACTATACTTGTCGGAGTTAACTGCGACAACTTCTTTCTGAGTTAAAAATCGTTATAATGGCCGCAACAGTAACTTCGGAGTTAACCATGGCTTTTTACAGTTCCGGTGTGGAATACGGCATCCATAGTCTGATGTGTATGGTGGATGCCAGAGGCAACGAACGTGAGATGAGCGTCCGGGAAATGGCGGCCCTGCAGGGTGTGCCATATGACTACCTGGGAAAGATCTTCACCCGTTTGTCGCGTGCCGGGCTGGTGATCAGTACCGAAGGCAAGGGCGGTGGTTTTAAGCTGGCGCGTCCGGCGGAGTTGATCTCCGTACTGGATGTGGCGCATGCCATTGACGGAGAGAAGAATATGTTTGAGTGTCGGGAAGTGCGTCAGCGGCTGGCCGTATTTGACGACGCTCCTCCGGCGTGGGTGTGTGACGGCCCGTGTGGTGTGCGCTCGGTTATGGACAGCGCACAGCAGCGGATGGAAGAGGAGTTAGCGCGCCATACTATTCTCGACCTGGCTCGCAAAATGTACCGCAAAGCGCCGGATACCTTCCAGATTGAAGTACAGGAGTGGATTGCAGACAGACGCAGCGCGTCCTGATTGCTTGCCCTCTCCCTGGAGAGAGGGCATTTTTAACGGTTTACGAGCGTAAATCAATCACCATACGGCCACGGATTTGGCCCTGTTCCATCTCTTTAAAGATGGCGTTAATGTCCTCTAATGGACGCATTGTGACTTTCGGTACAACCTTGCCTTCCGCAGCAAACTGGAACGCTTCCAGCAGATCCTGACGAGTGCCGACCAGCGACCCTACGACCTGAATACCGTCCAGGACCAGACGTGGAATATCAAGGCTCATCGCTTCCGGCGGCAGGCCGACGGCCACCACACGTCCTCCGGCACGCACGGCATCTACTGCGGAGTTAAATGCCGCTTTCGCGACAGCCGTGACGACTGCAGCGTGTGCGCCGCCGGTTTTCTCCTGAATGACTTTCGCGGCATCTTCACTGCGGGAGTTCACGGTCAAATCCGCACCCATGCTGGCCGCCAGCTTCAACTGTTCATCATTCACGTCGATAGCGATGACCCTGGCGTTAAAGACATTTTTAGCGTATTGCAGGGCAAGGTTACCCAGCCCGCCCAGACCATAAATCGCAATCCACTGGCCTGGTTTAATATCGGAAACTTTCACCGCTTTGTAGGTGGTGACCCCGGCACAGGTGATGCTGCTGGCAGCGGCAGAATCGAGACCATCCGGTACTTTTACCGAGTAATCGGCAGTAACAATGCACTCTTCAGCCATGCCGCCGTCAACGGAATATCCTGCGTTTTTCACGGCGCGACACAGGGTTTCGTTGCCGGTATTACAATATTCACAGTGTCCACAACCTTCGAAGAACCATGCCACGCTTGCGCGATCGCCCACTTTCAGTGACGTGACGCCAGGACCAATCTCTTTCACGATACCAATCCCTTCATGGCCCAGGATCACGCCAGTCTTGTCGCCAAAATCGCCATTTTTTACGTGAAGATCGGTATGGCAAACGCCACAGCATTCCATCTTCAGCAGCGCTTCTCCATGCTTAAGAGGGCGTAAGTTTTTTTCGGCAACATTGACCTGATGATCCTGAGTAACAACAGCAGCCTTCATGTGTATCTCCTTGTTCATGATAAGAATCTGCATAGCAGGTGTAATACCTCTTAAGGATTAATACTTTGGCGCTGTAATGCAAGGCGACAGCAACATAATGTCATCATTTGATTCGATTTCGGATAAAGAATACAGCGTTCTACTAACAATAAAGGGTGGAAAATTCTGCCAGAAACCGCAGAAATTAACTGGCCCGGCGGGGGACCGCCGGGCGCAGACTTACAGTTGTGTTTCTATCCGCTCAATTTCTTTACGCCATTGCGCCTGTAAATGCGGCTTTTGGTGCTTCGGCTTACGCGCCAAATCGTCTTCCAGCAGCGTTTCCAGCGCAACAAGACGTTCCAGCAGATCGTCAACGTTCGAAGAGTGAGCGTCTGCCGCCGCTGGCGAAGCCGTCGGTAATGTCTGGCCCGCGCGTTCTCGCAGTCGTTCAAATACCGCTTCAGAGTCGTGCCATTCGCTCAACATTCCGTCTTCAATCAGCCAGAAACGGTTACAGCTCTGGCTAATTAACTGACGATCGTGGCTGACCAGCAGCACGCCGCCCTCGAACTGTTGCAGGGTTTCTGCCAGTGCCTCTTTGCCTTCCATGTCCAGATGGTTAGTGGGCTCATCGAGCATCAGCAGGCTATAGCGGGCGAGCGTCAGGCCGACAAACAGCAGGCGAGAGCGTTCACCGCCGCTCAGTTTGCTGACTTTTTGCCCGTGACGCGCCCACGGGAAACCAGCGCTAATGAGCGCCATCTTACGATTTTGCGGATCGGGTGCAAACGGCTCCAGCGCATCCAGCAGCGAAGCATCATCCGGCAACTGGTGCAGTGTCTGGTCGTAATAGCCTGGCGATACGCGCGGATGGATTTTCAGCCCAGCTTCCGCCTGTTCGCCAGTAAAATGCCGCCAGATCAGTTTCATCAGCGACGATTTTCCGCAGCCATTACGGCCGACAATCGCGATGCGATCGCCGCTTTTGAGACGAGCAATGTCGATGTTGAACAGGTCAGGTAATCCTGGCGCGGGCGGCACGCCGAGGCTTTCCATCTCCAGCAGACGGTCAGCCCGTAGCGCGTCGCCGCGCAGGGTGAGTGTCCACGGGCTACCTGTCGTGACCTCCGTCTGGCTCTCCTTCAGCCGTTCGACCTGTTTTTCCATCTGTTTCGCTTTGCGGGCCAGATCTTCGTTGTCGTAGACCTTGCCCCAGGTCGCCAGTCTTTTGGCGCTGGCGGCGACGCGGTCGATCTCCTTTTGCTCCGCTTTGTGGCGCAGCGCATCGCTTTCGTCTTTTGCAACCAGCGCCTTGCGTGCGACCGTGCAGGGAAGCGCAAAATAGTGCAGCGTCTTATCCCGCATGATCCAGCTTCCGTTGGTGACAGCATCCAGCAGTTGCCTGTCATGCGAAACCAGGACAAAGCTGCCGGACCAGTTCTGTAAGAATTGCTCCAGCCAGAGCATAGTGGGGAGATCGAGATGGTTGCTCGGTTCATCCAGTAACAGCAGATCCGGTTCGCTAATCAACGCGCGCGCCAGCAGCAGGCGGGTGTGCTGGCCACCGCTCAGCGTGGCCGCTTGCAGCGCCATGTCCTGTGACGTGAAACCCATGCCCGCCAGCAGCGTTTCGGCTTTCCAGCGCAGGCTGTCACGTTCGCCGGGTGATAATTGCGCCAGTACCGCATCCCGCAAAGTGAGCGGATAAACCGCCTCCGGCAAATGTTGCTCAACGCGCGCCAGCAGGCAGTGTCCGGCCAGTGCTACCGTTCCGGCTACGGGGGAGACTGTGCCGTCCAGTACCTTCAAAAGCGTACTTTTGCCGCAGCCGTTATCGCCCAGCAAACCAATGCGGTCGCCTTTTTTCAGCGTAAAGGAGAGAGAATTGAAGAGCGTGCCAAACGCCGTATCAACACGTAAAGATTGTGCAGTGAGTAAAGTGCTCATTGTTGCTTACCCAGGAGTTACAGGCATGTTTATGCCTCGCCAAACATCGCTGACGATAACTCAGTAAGCCCGAGGGAAGGGATTTCAGGGGTTGGTGTCTTCGCTCAAGCAGAAGTTATCGCAGCACGATATCGATAACGCCTGAGCAGGTGCGATCACCAAATGTATGTGAAACATTGAAAATTTCACAGTACAGCATAATTGGCCTCCTTATATATTCAGTAGGTTAATGGATGAGGTGAGTGTAGCGGGGGAAACGGCGTTTGGCTAGTCATTGAGTTGGTTTTGGGACCATTATCAATTACTAATGTTTATTGTCGAAGATGCCTTTGGCGCTGTTGATACGCAACAACCAAATGGAGAAATTAATGAAAAATAAAAGAAGCCGTAACTGCAATTTATTAACCACAAATAAAATCCGAATCGCATTGATATGCTATTCGGAACATGAAATTTAAAAGGGGCTTTGAATGTTTTAAATTTTTATTTACGACTCAGCTTCTTTTTCGACAATACTATTAATAACTATTCCGTTATGTTCCAGATGTCACACATAGTGAATGATTGAAATATAGCCAATGATTTTGAACGTCCCTCTCCCCGTGGGAGAGGGGCCATCTGTCCTAACAATTATATTGATGTGCGTCGATAACTCCGGTATTCCGGCATCCAGAAGTTATCGTCGATCGCTTGCTGCAGCGCATCGGCAGAGGTTTTTACTGCGACACCCTGCTGTTGGGCCATTTTGCCGACCGCGAAAGCGATAGCACGTGACACCGTATGGATATCTTTGAGTTCCGGCAGCACCAGTCCTTCACCGTTATTCACCAGCGGTGAATGTTTAGCCAGCGTTTCGCTCGCAGACATCAACATTTCATCGGTGATCCGCGACGCGCCAGAGGCGATAACGCCCAGACCAATACCGGGGAAGATATAGGAGTTGTTGCACTGGGCGACAGGATAAAGTTTGTCTTTCCACAGAACCGGATCGAACGGGCTGCCGGTGGCGACCAGCGCATTGCCTTCGGTCCAGGCGATGATGTCCTGCGGCGTCGCTTCAACGCGGGAAGTCGGGTTAGACAGTGGCATTACGATAGGGCGGGCACAGTGTTTGTGCATCTCGCGGATGATCTCTTCGGTGAAAAGACCCGTCTGCCCGGAAACGCCAATCAAAATATCCGGCTTCACGTTGCGCACCACGTCCAGCAGGGAGAGCACCTCGTTGTCGGTATCCCAGTTTTTCAGGTTGTCACGCTTTTGCACCAGTTTGGTCTGGAACGGCAGCAGGTTTGGCATGCCGTCGGTCAGCAGGCCGAAGCGGTCAACCATAAAGACGCGTGAACGGGCCAGCTCTTCGCTTAAGCCTTCGCGCTGCGTCTGGGCGATAATCTGCTCGGCGATACCACATCCGGCCGAGCCTGCGCCGAGGAAGACAATTTTCTGATAGCTCAGCTGGCTTCCTGCCGCGCGGCTGGCAGCGATCAAAGTGCCGACGGTTACGGCCGCAGTGCCCTGAATGTCGTCGTTAAACGAGCAGATCTCGTCGCGATAGCGGTTCAGCAGCGGCATGGCGTTTTTCTGTGCGAAATCTTCGAACTGGAGGAGAACGTCCGGCCAGCGATGCTTCACGGCCTGAATGAAATCATCGACAAACTGATAGTATTCATCATCAGTAATACGCGGATGACGCCAGCCCATGTACAGCGGGTCGTTGAGCAACTGCTGGTTGTTGGTGCCGACATCCAGCACCACCGGCAGGGTATACGCCGGGCTGATGCCGCCGCAGGCGGTGTACAGGGAGAGCTTCCCGATTGGGATCCCCATCCCGCCAATGCCCTGATCGCCTAGCCCCAGAATACGTTCGCCATCGGTCACCACAATCACTTTGATGTTGTGGTTTGGCACGTTCTGCAGAATATCGTCCATGTTGTGACGGTTCTGGTACGAGATGAACACGCCACGGGAGCGACGGTAGATCTCAGAGAAGCGTTCACAGGCTGCGCCAACCGTAGGGGTGTAGATCACCGGCATCATCTCTTCGAGATGGTTTTGCACAAGGCGGTAGAAGAGGGTTTCGTTGGTATCCTGGATGTTACGCAGGTAGATGTGCTTGTCGATTTCGGTTTTGAAGCCCTGATACTGTATCCAGGCGCGCTCTGCTTGTTCTTCGATGGTTTCAACAACCTCCGGCAGCAGGCCAAGCAGGTTAAAGCTGCTGCGCTCTTCCATGCTGAAGGCACTGCCTTTGTTCAGCAGGGGGAATTCAAGTAAAACCGGTCCGGCATACGGGATATATAAGGAACGATGTTTTTTCAGTTTGTTGTCCATGTCACTCACTCTTTTTTTGAAGATCCGTCCCTGACACTGCTGTTTGTCATCTTTCTGGCCTGTTCTGCGGGGGGCGGTCGGGCGGTATTATAAAGGAGCTAAATGTTAATTACCGCAACCCATAAAAAAAACACCATCGGGATTACCGATGGTGTCGTGGATTTCTTACCGGAACTTACTTGCCTGCGTGGCGTTTCCTGCCGGTGGCGTGGGTGACTTGCGTTTCGCTGTCGCCCTCAATCACCACTTTACGCTGATTAGAGAGCTTGTAGTTCAGTCCCAGAATATGGCGTGCCTGACGGTTCGATTTCATGTTAACTCCTCAATCCTGTTGATAGTTTTAAGGACAAGTTTGCTTTCGCAAACGAAATGTAACCCCTTAGGTTGCAGATCCAGCATAGCAGGTTTTTACAAAGGGGCATTTTGCCCGCTGACAACATAGTTGATGGTCTGCTGATAGATGTCACTGAGGATGTCATTGTCTGTGGCTTCCACCCACTTCGTCAGTTCCATCAAAATGTCATCTTCAGTCACAGCTCCATGCTCAGCGTGGAGACCCTGTGCAATCGCGTTAACGAGTTCGGGTTGTGCTGCTGTGGTATTTGCCGGGTAATAAGTAAACATGCTGCCTCCGTGTCGTTGTCTGTTTAATGGTACGGCTCGCAAAAACGTAATTCACAAACAGAGTGACAAATATTTCTGCTGATGTGGTTCAGATTCATCCTGGAAATATTAATAACACATTGTGTAGCACAAAATTAAATTTTTGGTGTCCAGTGACGTAAATTTGTCTTTTTTTGTAAGGGGCGGGAGAAGTCAGGAGAACACTGCCAGCTCAGGGTGCGGCGGGCTTGTAGCTGGCACGGGCGTTGGGACTCGTGGGCCGTATCATTATTTTTTGAGTTTAGAAAAATAGAATAGGGGTAATATTGCTTGCCGTTGATTCTCGTTTTTTTCTCCTGCTATAAAAATATAGCAGGAGAAGTTTACGCGATTACCACTTCATCTCGCCAGTATTTACTTTGGCGCTTAACGCCAGAGAGCTCTCTTCCGCCAGATCGGGATTTTCTTTTTTCATGGTGTTGATTACGCCAGCCGAATCTTTATTTTTAGCCAGAGCAGCGTCAAATTGCTGCAAATACTGGCGCGTAAAATCGATGGCCCCGGTTCCCGCTGGAGGCGTGCCGAGATAATGGCCTGGGATCACGCGCTCTGGCTTATGGGCCGCCATTGCGTCCAGCGTGCGCTGCCACTGCTGGCGGCTCGCTTTTGTCTGCGTGTCCGCCGTCCATACGTGTATGCCCCAGGATACACCCGTACCCCCTAAAATGGTTTTGGCCGAAGGGACCCACACAAAAGCCGCATAGCTGTCAGCATGTTCGATATCCACTTTCTCACCATCGATCAAAAACGTGGTGGAGGCGATGACCTGCGGCACCACAATCGTCGTCGGCGCGCCGTCTTTCATCTGTGGCCCCCAGAAGGCGAGTTTGGCGTCTTTAGTGGCGTTGATATGATCAACGACCTGCTGTGTCGCTACCACTTTGGCATTGGGGAAGGCTTTAACCAGCGGCTGCAGACCAAAGTAAAAATCCGGATCGCCGGAGGTGATCACAATCTTGTTGAGCATTTTGCCGCTGCGGCGGATTTTTTCGACCAGCGCTTCGCCATCTTTCACGCTGAATTGAGCATCAAACAGCACGGCCTCTTCAGGCCCGTAAACCAGCGTGGAGGAGACCGCAAAAATGCCTTTCTCCTGCGGGTTGTAAGTTTCAATGGTGAGCGGCGCGGCAAAAACGGCTGGCGTAAAAAGGGTACACAGTGCGGCAAGGTGAGTGAACTTCATTGGAATGTCTCTGTTTTTCAGGGGAGGCTCTATTGTACGGATATCAGCATTTGCCAGAATTCCTGAAACACGACATGCTTAGTTTCATAAATCGAGCAGATGGAGCACAACATGGATCGCGTTATCGCCGCCCAGGTCTATAACCGCATATGCGAACTGGGGAGCCTGAGCGCTGCGGCGCGGGCGCTGGGTATTTCTCGCCCGATGGTCAGCCGGTATCTGGAGCAGATGGAAAAATGGGCTGGCACCCGGCTGGTGAATCGCTCAACGCGTAAGCTCACGCTGACCGTAGCAGGGGAAAAAGTGCTGCAAAAAACGCGCACGCTCTCGCAGATTTCTCAGGAAATAGAAGATCAGTCAGCGAAAGATCTCCCTGCGGGGACGCTGCGCGTGGCCTGCGCGCATTTTACCGCCATGCACATGATTGCGCCGGTGTTGCCCGAACTGCTGACGCGTTATCCACAGTTACGGATTGAGCTGGACGTGAATAACCATCCGGTGAGCCTGGTTGGAGAACGTATTGATGTGGCGATACGTATCACCGATAACCCGGAGCCGGGCATGATCGCCCGCCGGCTGGGGGAGTGCCGTTCGGTACTCTGCGCGTCGCCGCAGTATCTTGCCGCGAACGGTACACCTCAGCGGCTGGAGGAGCTGGAACAGCATAACTGTCTGCATTACAGCTTCTTTGCCGGGCAATCATGGAATTTTGTTACCGCTGAGGGAGAGGTTGTGTCAGCTGCCGTCAGCGGCAATCTGAGTGCGAGCATTTCGTCACTACTGATGGAGGCGGCAATTCACCACTGCGGGATTGCAATGCTACCGGAAAGCGAGGCACAAACCGCGCTCAGTCAGGGCTTTCTTGTCCCCGTACTGAGCGCATTTACGCCCAAATCAATTGGCATTTATGGGATTTATCAGTCGCGAGATTATCAGCCTGCGGCTCAACGCGTCTTTCTGGATGCGCTGGCCCGATATCTGACAATCCGCTAAGACTCGTCTGTCTTAACTGCAGAATACGATCGGCGTTCTATACTTAACCCTTTGTAAGCCAAAAGGAGAGCAAGAATGACGATTCATAAGCACGGTTCAGCACACTGGTCTGGCGACATTAAGCGCGGAAAAGGGACGGTCTCAACCGAAAGCGGCGTCCTCAACCAACAACCTTACGGCTTTAATACCCGTTTTGAAGGCGAAAAAGGCACCAACCCGGAAGAGCTGATTGGTGCAGCGCACGCCGCCTGTTTCTCGATGGCGCTGTCGCTGATGCTGGGTGAGGCGGGTTATACGGCAGATTCCATTGATACCACAGCAGATGTGTCCCTGGATAAAACCGATGGCGGTTTTGCGATCACCAAAATTGCGTTGCAAAGCAAGGTGACGGTGCCGGGTATTGATCCGCAGCAGTTCGACGGCATTATCCAGAAAGCGAAAGCGGGATGCCCGGTTTCACAGCTGCTGAAAGCGGAAATCACGCTGGATTATAAGCTGAACTAAGTCAGAGCCGGGCGTATGCCCGGCTAGCCCTCCAGATTACGCCAGCAGCGTACAGCCCGTCCTTCCGTTGACGCCTGTAACGGCTTCGGTCTTTCACATCCTTCCGTCGCCTGCGGACAGCGGTCGCGGAAATAGCAGCCTGTGGGCAGATGGCGATTTCCGGGAAGTTCCGTTTTACGCAATGCCAGGGTTTCGTCCAGCGGTTCGCCGGTACGCGGTACAGAATCAAGCAGCAGGCGCGTATAAGGGTGCCGCGGCTGGCCCAGTACCTGAGCGGCAGTGCCCAGCTCGACAATCTGCCCGAGGTACATCACCGCCACACGGTCACTCATATGCCTGACTACCGAGACGTTATGTGAAATCAGCACATAGGTCAGATTACGCTGCTGTTGCAGCGTCACCAGCAAATTCAGGATTTGCGCCTGTACGGAAATATCCAGCGCGCTGGTCGGTTCATCCAGCACAATAATATCCGGGTCTGAAGAGAGCGCACGTGCAATGGCAATACGCTGACGCTGACCACCGGAAAAAGCATGCGGCAGCCGATCCAGATACTCCGGGCGAATGCCAACCTGCTGCGCCAGGTTTTCCGCCAGCTGGCGGCGCTCGCGTTCGCTGCTACGCTTTTGCACCCACACCGGTTCCGTGATAATCCGCCAGACGGGTAGACGCGGATCGAGTGACGAGAGCGGGTCCTGAAACACCATTTGCATGCCGCCTGCGCTACGGGTCCTCAGACAGGCACCGGTGCTCGGCCTGAGCATCCCCATCAGCAGTTGCGCCAGCGTGCTTTTGCCACAGCCGGATTCGCCAACAATACCCAGCGTTTCACCGCGATTGATCTGCAGATCAAGACCGTTGAGGGCATGCACCTGTTCGGTGACGCGGCCGAGCCAGTTTTTCCGCGCAGTAAAGTTCACATGCACGCGATCCAGTTCCAGTAACACATCAGACATGACACTCTCCCCGTTGCGGATACCAGCAGGCGGCGTGTTGCCCCTCAGCACCATGAGGTTTCAGGCGCGGCGTTTCGCCACATTTTGCTCCGGCAGCAAAACAGCGCTCGCGAAACGCACAGCCGCGCGGGAGCTGGCTGAGGTTGGGCACCGTACCGGGAATGGCCGGCAGCATTTCGCGAGGTTCACCGTTTTCCGGGGCACACTGCAGCAGGCCGATGGAATAGGGGTGGACGGGATGCCGGATCAGTGTCTGCGTATCACCACTTTCAATGACGCTGCCCGCATACATCACGTACATACGATCACAGAGCTGAGAGACGACGGCCATATCATGGCTGATAAACAGCACCGAGGTTCCGCTGGCCCGCGCCTTATGTTTCAGCAAACGCAGCACCTGCAACTGCACGGTCACATCCAGTGCGGTGGTCGGTTCGTCAGCGATGATAAGTTCAGGCTCGCAGGAGAAGGCCAGGGCGATCATCACCCGCTGGCGCATCCCGCCGGAAAGCTCAAACGGATAGCGGGCCATCACTTCAGCCGCATCCGGAATTTGCATCTCTTCCAGCAGCGTTATTGCCTTGTGTTGCGCTTCGCGGCGTGAAAGGGGCTGGTGCTGGCGGATCACCTCCACCATCTGCTTACCAATCCGTCGCGTCGGGTTCAGCGCCGTCATCGGCTCCTGGAAAATCATCGCCACTTTTGCGCCACGCCACTGGCGAAGCTGCTTTTCCGGGGCATTCAGCACATCTTCACCCAGCAGTTTTACCTGCCCGTTGTGAACGTGGTAGCTGCCTTCCGGCAGCAGGCGCATCGCCAGCATCGCCGTAACCGATTTGCCCGAACCGGATTCGCCCACCACGCCGACAATTTCTCCGCGCTGGATCTCCAGCGAGACGTGATTGAGCGCATGGACTTCACCACGGTAGATCGGAAAGCTCAGGTGCAAATCTTCTATCGATAAAACAGGTTGACTCATCACTGTTTTCCTCCCGATTTCGGGTCAAGCAGATCGCGGATGCCATCACCAAACAGATTGAAACCCACTGCGGTGATCAGAATGGCCGCGCCCGGAAATGCACAGTACCACCACTGGTCAAGCACGTAGTTACGGCCCACGGCCACCATCGCCCCCCATTCAGCCGTGGGCTGTTGCGCACCCAGCCCAATAAAGCCGAGCGTTGCCGCCATAAGTATTGCGCTGCCGATATCCAGCGACGCCTGCACAATCAGCGGCGGCAGGGCGTTGCGCAGGATATGCCAGCTGATCAGATGCCAGCGCGAGGCCCCAAAAGTTCGGGCGGCCTGAACATAGATAAACTGGCGCACCACCAGCGTCTGCCCGCGTGCCAGACGCACATAAAACGGAATGCGCACAATGGCGATCGCCAGCATGGCGTTAAACAGGCTGGGACCGAGCGCGGCTGCCAGCGCCATGGTCAGTACCAGAGAAGGAATGGAGAGCATAATGTCCATCACCCGCATAATAATGGCGTCGCCGCGTCCACCGAGCACGCCGGACAAACAGCCGAGCAGCGAGCCAATTCCTCCGGCGATGGCGACCACCGCCAGCCCGGCAGCGATGGACTGCTGGCTGCCCACCAGCACGCGGCTGAACAGATCGCGCCCGACTTCATCGGTGCCAAACCAGTGTTGTGCAGACGGGGCCTGCAAACGTGCGGTCAGATCCAGCGCGTTCGGGTCGTGCGGAACGATCCACGGCGACAGGACCATCAGCAACAGCATCAGGATCATGATCACGCCGCCAGCCAGCGTGAGCGGGCTTTTACGCAGCATCCAGAACAGTTTTGCCCAGTCGATGCGCTGTTTCGCGGTTTTGACGGGGACGGGCGTTTCCTGAGTCAGCATCATTCGGCACCTCCGCGCCCGATTCGTGGATCAATCCACAGATAAAGCAGATCAACCACCAGGTTGACCAACACATAGGCCAGCGAAACCACCACCGCGAACCCCATCACGGCGGGGAAATCGAGCGCCTGAATGGAGGTCACCACCCAGGCTCCCATTCCCGGCCAGGCAAAGACGGTTTCGGTGAGCACTGCGCCATACAGAAGATCGCCCAGCGCCAGCCCAAGCACGGTAATGGACGGGATCATTGCGTTAGGTAAGGCATAGCGCAGCACGATGTACAAGCCCGGCAACCCGCTGGCGCGGGCGGTGCGAATGTAATCTTCGCTAAGCTGTTCCAGCATGGCGGAACGAACCTGACGCGCCACAATGCCCAGATGAACAAACGCCAGCGTCAGCGAAGGTAAAATCAGATGCTGAAGGGCGTTAAAGAACACCTCACCGTTGCCCTCCAGCAGCGCATCCAGCAGATAAAACCCGGTAACGTGCGCAGGCGGATCGAGCCAGTCGTCCAGCCTGCCGCCGCCAGGCAGGATTTGCAGTTGGCCATAGAACAGCACAATGACACCCAGCCCCAGCCAGAACGCTGGCGTCGAGATCCCGGTCATCGCCATCAGCCGGACCAGGTGATCCAGCCAGCGGTTGCGATAAACTGCGGATAAAATTCCCAGCGGCACGCCGATGACCAGCGCCAGCAGCAGGGAACAGAACGCCAGCTCCAGCGTGGCGGGGAAAAAGGCTTTCAAATCATCCACCACAGGGCGGCCGGTACGAATGGAGGTGCCCAAATCACCGTGCGCAAGGGCATCTACATAGCGGCCAAACTGGATATACAGCGGCTGGTCCAGCCCCAGTTGCTGGCGGATACTTTGCACAATGTCGTCGCTGGCGCGGTCTCCGGCCAGCAGGCGGGCCGGATCGCCGGGGATCATGTGTGAAATAATAAAGGTGATAATACAGACACCGGCCACCACCAGGATTAACCCCCAGCAGCGCTGGCGCACAATGCTCCAGAACGTCATACACTTTCCCCCGGCGCGGACCGTTACTTGCTCATGGTGGCGATGTTGAACACCTGTTCGAGCATCGGATTAAAGGTGAAGCCTTTGACCTCTTTGTTCATCGCCAGCTGGTAGTTCTTCTGGAACAGATAAACGTAGGCCGCCTCGTCGATCACGATTTTCTGCGCCTGCTGGTAGTCTTTGGTGCGCTCAGCCTGGTCGGTGGTTTTCAGCGCGGCCTGCAGCAGGGCGTCGACCTCTTTGTTCTCATAGAACGAACGGTTTCCTGGCAGCCCTTTTTTGTCCGATTCAAACCAGTAATTCATGAACATGTACGGGTCGGCAAAGTCCGGGCTCCAGTTCCCGATAGCAATGTCGTAATCGCCTTTGCCCACGCGATCGCGCATGGTGGCGTTCGCCAGTTTCTCCAGCTTGACGTTAATGCCAAGTTTGCCGAGACTCGCCTGGGTGGAGAGGGCGATCGGCTCCCAGTTCGGGTCGTTATCGGAGTAAAGGAAGGTCAGGCTGGCGGGTTTATCTTTCACTTTCTCCAGCGCGGCTTTGGCTTTGGCCTCATCAAAGCTGTACTGCATGGCGTTGGCGTCAAAGCCCCACATGCCGTCCGGGATCGGGCCGCGCATCTGTTTGCCGTTACCGCTCAGAATCCCTTTCACCATCCCCTGATAATCTGTCGCCCAGGAGACCGCCCGACGCAAATCCACCTGATTCATCGGCGCTTTACTGTTGTTGAGATACAGATAAGTGACGCGCAGGGACGGGTACTCCGCCACGGCTACTTTGCCTTCCTGTTTCAGGGCCGCAAGCTGATCCACTGGCAGGGAATCGGCAATGTCCAGGTCACCACGGGAAAGCTGCAGGCGACGCGACGCACTTTCACCAATGATTTTCACCGCAACGCGCTTAAAGTGCGGCTTGTCACCCGCCCAGTGCGGGTTCGGCACCAGCACCAGTTGTTGACCTTTCTGCCAGCTTTTCAGCATAAACGGGCCGGAGCCAGCCGTGTTTTGCGCCAGAAAACCACGCGCATCATCGGCAGCATTGGCCTTCAGCACCGCCGGGTTAATAATGGAGGCTCCGTCGTTCGCCAGCGTATAGAGGAACGGCGCGAACGGCTGACTTAAGGTGAACTTCACCGTATGTTCGTCTACAGCATCAATTTTGAGATCTTTCGGGAAGGCTTCCGAAGGACCCTGGCTGATTTTCAGCAGGCGCTCAAACGACAGTTTCACCGCGTCGGCGGTGACGGGCGTGCCATCGGAAAATTTTGCCTTGTCCGTCAGAGTGAAGGTCCACTCCTTCTGGTCATCGGATGCCTTCCAGCCCGTCGACAGATCGCCCTCAACCTCGGTGGTGCCTGGCTTGTACTTAACAAGACGCTGGTAAGACGGATAGGTGACGGTCCAGTCGTTGTTGTCGATGGTCACCGCCGGGTCGAGCGTTTGCGGGTCGGCCGCTTTACCAATGACCAGCATATCTTTCGGGACGGCAGCCAGCGCAACAGGCGCGCTCAGTGCCAGCGTAGCGGCGATCAAGGTTGTGAGAAGCGTTGTTTTCATGGCAGTGCTCCGGGTTTAAAGGGATGTGTGCGTCAACGGAAAACAGTCAAAACGATCGTCAAGAAGGGGATAGCTGGCGGCCTCGGGTAGCTCAAAGTGCCACCATTCGCTGCCGATCCCCACAAAACCGCCGCCAAACATAATGGCGTTGAGCAGCAGACGATTACGCTGCGCATGCGGCGGAACGGACGGGTGGTACGGATGCGAACGGTCATGCATCTCGTCAAACCCGGCCCCCATATCCAGCACATTGTCGTGCTCATCCATCAGCGTCACGTCAATGGCGGTGCCACGACTGTGGTTAGAGCCAATCGCCACGTCCACTACGTATTTCGGGTTCGGGCAGGCATCCCACAGTTGTGCCTGCGCCTGCTGTGGGCGGTAGGCGTCATAGACCACCAGTTTCAGCCCTGCGAGCGTGGCAATACTGACGGCTTTCGCCAGCGCGGTGGCGGCATCGGCATGAAGCAAACACAGCGCCTCCTGATAAATCGGGCGGCCTGTGATGTTGTCGGCGGTCGCGTATTTCAGATCGATATGCAGCGTGGGAAAGGTCTTCGCCACGTCAATCAGTGGACTCTCTTCGGGCATAGCTCCGCTCCTTTAGCGTTCGAATTGACCAAACTCTTGTTGTAATTGTCGGTTTACCGCCAGGCGGTCCGGCAGCGCATCACCGAGCGCCTCCACCACGCCCGACAGCAACAGGTTGAACAGACAACTCACGGGTGCCAGCGAATCCCAGAAATGGCCGGTATCGGTTTTCACCTGGAGTAAATCAATGGGGTAATCCCGCGCCCACGGACACCAGATATCAGTAATGAGCGCCATCGGGATCGCTTTCTCACTCGCCACACGGCAATACTGGCGGGCGATAGCGGAGTAGGCGCGGGTGTCGGTCAGTACAATGTAGGGACGCGCAAAACCGGAGTTCAGCGATTCCACCCAACTGCCGGACGACCCTTCGGAGTAGCTCACACGAGGACGCAGATATTCCAGATGGCTGAAGAACGCGTTAGCGATCCCGCGTGTGGACTGAATGCCCAGCACGAACACGGCGTCTGCATGCGTAAGGCGATGGACAATCTGCTTAAATGCGTCGCTTTGCGCCAGTTGATAAACATGGGTAATGGCGTCCACCTCCAGCGACAACGAGTGCTGCATGCGGTCGGACAGCGGACGCTGCTGCTGCCAGGAGTCGAGGCGATCGTTCATTCCCCAGGGTTGATACGGATCGCGCAGGCTTTTTTTGGCATCGTCCAGATTGCGATAGCCCAGCTTACGCAGAAATCGTCCGACGGTGATCCCGCTGGTTCCGGTCATCAGCGCGACGCTTTCCGCCGTTTCAAACGGGATCTGTGCCGCATGGGCCAGCATCCAGCTCGCCACCCGCTTTTCGCTGGGCGTGAGCTGGCTGAAGGTTGTTTCGATACGGTTCAGCACTTCGGGTTTTGTCGTCATACCGCCTCGCTGTTAACAGGCTGTCAAACGCCGGTTTTTTGTTACCCGATTAACAATGCATGACGCGTGCCATGTTCACAGGGCGCATAAAACCGCCTGTGCTACAAAGTTAATGCAATATATGTTTAACGAATGATCAACATTTGTGCAGCGTAGTTCACTTTTGGTGCAATGTCGGATCAGGAAAGGGGGAATTTGGCGAATACGTCAGTGCCTTCACATTTTTGATAAGATATAGCCTCTGTGAATATGAAAGGAATAGCGGCATGGCGAATCTGCCCTGGCGGATCAGCGTGCGCCTGATGGCGCTCATAAAGAAAATGGCACTGGTGCTGGGGATCGTGGTGGTTGTGCTGCTCGCGGTGCGCGTGTACCTTTCGCAGCAAGGGCCTGACCTTCATCTGTGGCACACCTGGAGCGCACATGAAATGTCCGTCCGGGAGATGGATAACGCGAGCTTTACGCAGTATGTCGCCAGAGAAAACGCTATCTTTGCTGATTTAGACGCGAACGTGACGGCGAAAACGAAAGGTGAGGAGCGTACAGCGCTGAACCGTTATTACCGCCAGAGCCTGGTGTGGCCCGGTCAGTTTTCGCCCGATGCCAACCGTTCGTTTGTGCTGATGCCAGCCGGAAAACCGCGTGGTTCGGTTGTGCTGCTGCACGGGCTGACGGACTCCCCCTACAGCGTAAGACACCTGGCCCTTAATTATCAGCGACAAGGGTTTGTGGCGGTCGTTCCCCGCCTGCCAGGACACGGGACTGCTCCCGGTGCGCTGACGGACGTTGACTGGGAGAGGTGGCTGGCAGCGACACGCCTTGCCGTGCGTGAAGCAACGCGCCTGGCGGGTGAAGATGTGCCGCTGCATCTGGTGGGGTATTCCAACGGCGGGGCGCTGGCGATGAAATATGCTCTTGATGCGCAGGAAACGCCGGTGCTTCGCAAGCCTCAGCAACTGGTCTTACTTTCACCCATGATTGGCGTGACCGCGTTTGCCCGCTTTGCCGGAATGGCCGGGTTGCCAGCGATGCTGCCCGCGTTTGCGAAAGCAGCGTGGCTTAATATCGCGCCGGAATATAACCCATACAAATATAACTCCTTTCCGGTTAACGCGGCGCGCCAGTCCTGGTTGCTGACGCAGGCATTACAGCAGCAGCTCAGCCGCGATGTGCGGGAGCATAAACTTGCCGGGTTCCCTCCGGTTCTGGCGTTTCAGTCGGTGATGGACTCAACGGTCAGCACGCGTGCCGTCGTCACCGGGCTGTTTGATCAGCTCCCGGAAAACGGCAGTGAACTGGTGATGTTTGATATTAACCAGGCAGCAAGTTTCCGTCCGCTGTTTAAACCGTCGTCATGGACAGCACTATCCGGGTTATTGCCTGTTGCTCTGCGGCGTTACAGTGTCACGCTTGTGACAAACGTTAACGCAAACAGTTTCGATACGGTGGCGAAAACCACGCCCGCAGGCAGTACGCGTGAAACGGTCGTACCGCTATCGCTTCGGTATCCACAAGAGGTCTACTCGTTGTCGCATGTGGCCGTGCCATTTCCACCGGATGACGATCTGTATGGCCGCCATCCTGAGGTTAAAAACCGTTATGGCATCAGTCTCGGGACAATTGCACTGTGGGGAGAAACGTCTGTACTAAGCGTCGGAAAGGATGCGCTTATGCGCGTGACGTCGAATCCGTTCTATGACTATATGCAGGCGCGGATCAACAGGCATACCGAGCCGCAGAAAAAGTGATGAATCATTTGTATGGCTTATATATTAGTGAGCACTGTTGAAGTATGCTAAACAATAGCTTATAGGCGCATATCTCACATTGGGACCCGTTACTGTGCTGACTACACTCATTTATCGAAGCCAGTTACATCCATCCTGCAAATCCGCTCAGCTGGTTTCGCTGGTTGAACAGGCCCGGAGCCGTAATACCGGGTTGAATATCACCGGTATTTTGCTTTCTGACGGCCGCGAAATTTTGCAAATCCTGGAAGGATCGGAAGAGAGCGTGGTTAACCTCTTTCATAAAATTCGCGGTGATAAGCGGCATTGTAATGTGGTTGAACTGATGCGGGACTATGGGCCGCGCCGACGCTTCGAAAATGTCGGCATGCTGCTGTTTGATCTGCAGGTCAAATCGGCCAAAGACGTTCTTCAGTCAGTGTTGCATTACAGCAAACTTGAAAGTTATCTGGCTTCTGATGACCGGGTGTTTAAATTTATCCAGACGTTCATTACCGGGAAAATGCCGCCTCAGTCCGGTGCAATGTTCGACGCGGATAAATGGACGCTTTCACGGGAAAATCTGCCGTTTGGAGAGGGTATTGGGCTTATCGCCAATCAGTCATGCCAGTTTGCCCTGCAGCCGATTGTCGAACCTACCGAAGGGAAAATCAGCTCACTCGAAGCCCTGATCCGCGGCAATGACGGCGGTAGCCCGGAGCATTTCTTCAGTACGCTCGATCAGGACAAAATTTACGAAGTCGATTTGCAGACCAAAGCCTACGCCTTTGCCCTGGCGGAAAAACTGGGTATCGGCGGCCATAAACTGGCGGTGAACCTTCTGCCGATGTCACTGGTGAATGTGCCGGGGGCCGTGGAATTTTTGGTTCACCAGATCAAGATACATGGCCTTCAGCCGGAGCAGGTGATCATAGAAGTCACCGAAAACGAGATGATTTCCGGCTTTAACAAATTTAATAGCGCCATTAAACAACTGCGTGCGGAAGGGATCGGCCTGGCGATAGACGACTTTGGTTCGGGCTATGCCGGGCTTTCGCTGCTCACACGATTTCAGCCGGATAAAATTAAGATCGACCGGGAGATTGTCTGCGACATCCACCTTAGTGGGCCGAAACAGGCGATTGTGAAATCAATCGTCAGTTGCTGTACCGATCTCGAAATCACGCTGGTGGCGGAAGGCATTGAGAAGATAGAAGAGTGGTGCTGGCTTGAATCCGCCGGTATTCGACGCTTCCAGGGTTTTTTGTTTGCGCGTCCGCAGCTTAACGGCGTCGGTGATATTAACTGGCCCCATTTTTCACGCTAGCCTGGTGGTTATTTCAACACTTCAATAACTTTAATTAATAAAAGATCTGAACTGGCCGATAACCAAAGGGAAATTTTATCCCTGAGGTGTTTATGTCGTTGAAAAAATCGTCCCTGATTATTTTGTTCTCTCTGTTATTTTTCTTTGTTGCCAGCACCATCACCAGCGTTGGACTCATCATCAAAAGCAATAATTCACTGGATAACGTGAATAAAGAAATTCAGGTTGTGTTATCAATTATTGATCCCATCAACCATAGCCGCACCCTGCGCGTGAGGGTGATGGAGTATGTGAAAATGGTGGAAGCGGGGGACACTACGGATGCGTCTGCGAAGCTGGAGGCTGTCAAAGAAGCCCTGGTGAAAGCGGACAATGCGTTTGCCGCCTTTATGGACTCGCCGCGTCTGACGGATGAAGCTCCGCTGGTGAGCGCTTATCAGGATGCCTGGCGAAACTATCGTAATCAGGGGCTTGAGCCGCTGATTAATGCCGCCGCCGCGCATGATATTGCGAAATTTAACGCGTTAATCCCTGACGTTTCCCGGCTTGATCGGCAGTATGAGATTGTGCTCGACCAGGTGCTGTCGGTACACCAGAAATATGCCAAAAGCCTGAATGAAGATGCGAGCAGCAATTTTGTTTCCGGTCTGGTGATTATTGCTGCGATTGCGCTACTGTTTGTGCTGGTTATTATCGCGGTTAGCCTGCTGATGAAACGCTTTGTCTTTACGCCGGTCAACCTTGCGCGCGAACACTGTAGCCAGATTGCAGCCGGTAAGCTGAACATTCCTGTTCCCGTGAAAGCCCATTCCGGCAACGAGATCGACCACCTGATGGGCTCAATGGAGCAGATGCGTCTGGCGCTGCTCACCACCATTTCGCAGGTGCGTGATGCCAGCCATACGGTGACTCACGCGGCACAGGAGATTGCATCCGGGAATATCGACCTGGCTTCCCGTACTGAGCAGCAGGCGTCTGCGCTGACGCAAACTGCCGCCAGCATGGAAGAGCTGAGTGCTACCGTAGCGAACAACACCGAGAATGTCTGTCAGGCGGGTAAACTGGTTCAGGACGCGGTGAAAAATGCCCACACCGGGGAAGCCGTGACCCGTGAAGTCATCGAAACGATGAATACCATTGCCGCAAACTCAAAGCGTATTGAGGACATTACTAACGTCATTAACAGCATTGCGTTCCAGACCAACATCCTGGCGCTCAACGCGGCCGTTGAAGCGGCACGAGCCGGTACCCAGGGGCGTGGATTTGCAGTGGTGGCCAGCGAAGTGCGCACCCTGGCCCAGAAGAGTGCGGTAGCCGCGAAAGATATCGAGAACCTGATTGCGCAGTCTGTCGCCAGCGTCAAAGATGGCGCGCAACTGGTGAATCGATCTGGAGAGGTTATCAATTCAATCATTGATTCTGTCAATAAAGTGAATACCCTGATGGAGCAGATTTCCGTTGCCTCTGAAGAGCAGAGCCGTGGTATTGGCCAGGTTGGTCAGGCGGTGACGGAGATGGACGGTGTCACGCAGCAGAACGCCGCGCTGGTACAAGAGTCCGCCGCCGCTGCCGCGTCTCTGGAAGAGCAGGCGCAGCATTTAACGCAGAGCATTTCGAGCTTCAGTTTGCCCGCTCACGCCTGAACGTCATGAGAAAGTGATATCTGCACATCGCAAGAGGCTAAATGAGTTATGAAAAAATTACTGTTACTTTCACTGCTGATGGCGTCAGGGCTAACCCAGGCCGCTGATGATATACCGGATGCAGTGAAGAACTTCAGCGAGCAGCAAGATATCACGATCATTAAAAAGATTGACGCTCCCGGCGGTGCCCCTGCCTGGCTGGGGAAATATCAGGACATGGGCGTTACCCTTTTTCTGACACCTGACGGAAAACATGTTGTTTCCGGCTATCTGTACGATGAAAAAGGGAAAAACCTCAGTGAGGCGTATTTTCAGAAAGAGATTTACGCCCCGTTGGGACGCGAGATGTGGAAGACACTTAATGCAGCACACCCATTGAAAGAGGGGGCAGATAACGCGCCACGCAGAGTCTTCGTCTTTGCCGATCCGTTCTGTCCGTACTGCAAAGCCTTCTGGTCCGAGGCTCAGCCGTGGGTGAAGGCAGGGAAGGTTCAACTGAATACGCTACTGGTGGCTTTTCTTAATTCTGATAGCGGGCGATATGCTTCTGCAATTTTGACGGCGAAAGATCCGGTTGCGGCCTGGCGAGAGTACGAGCTTTCTGGCGGTAAAACATTGCCAAAACCGGAGGGCAGTGCGTCCCGTGAAACCGTTGAGACACTGCAAAAACACCAGACATTAATGGACAGTCTGGGAGCCAGTGCCACGCCGGCCATTTACTATATGAATGGGCAAAATGAGCTTCAGCAGGTGGTAGGGATGCCGGACGAAAAGCAATTGCTGGACATGTTTGGACCGAAGCCGTAGTTAAATCGGGCAGAAGTGTGCTGTTTCTGCCCGATTTTTAACGCTTAGCTTCCCCAACGGCCTTTGAGATAGCTGACTGCGTCCTGCGTTTGCGGCTGGTTGAGATAGTCTTCACGGAACAGGATCGTGCCGTTGACGTTCGGCAGTGAGTCATTCAAATCAAGCTGCTTTTTCAGTTCCGGTACGCCGCCGTTCACCGTCCAGTCCGGCTCATTTCTGGAAGGTGCGCCCACTTTATAGAATGCGATACCGATATAAAGGCGGGTATGGGTTGGCTTCACCACCTCTGCCCACCATTTTGTCAGCACGTCATACCGCGCAGCGTCTCGTGAGAAAGGCCAGTAGATCTGTGGCGCGATGTAATCCAGCAGTCCTTGCTGTACCCACTTACGCGTGTCGGCGTAGGACTCATCATACGCGGCCGCACCGCGCGTGTCAGAACCCGCCGGGTCGAAGGAGCGATTGCGCCAGACGCCTGCCGGACTCACGCCAAATTCAATATCGGGTTTCAACTGCTTAACGGCTCTGGAAACCTGCACAATAAGCTCTTGTGTATTGTGACGACGCCAGTCCGCTTTTGAGGTAAATCCCTGGCCGTAGCGCCTGTAGGTCTGCGAGTCGTTCAGGGTTGAACCGGGCGATTCTGCGTAGAAGTAGTCATCAAACTGGACGCCGTCTATCGCATAGTGAGACACGACTTCGGCCACCACCTGGGTGATCCAGTCCCGAACGTCCGGGATGCCCGGATCAAGCACAAAGCGATTGCCCGCTGTGCGAACCCACTCCGGATGCTGCACGAAAACACTGGAAGGGTGTAACGACGAGGTTCGGTTTAGCTCGGCGATGGTTGAGGGCCTGGTATTCGTCGATACGCGATACGGATTAAACCAGGCGTGGACTTTGATGCCGCGCTTGTGCGCTTCGTCGAGCATAAATTGCAGGGGGTCATACCCTGGGTATTCGCCAATTTTGCCTGTCAGCATATCGGACCAGGGCAGTATTTTAGACGACCAGAGCGCGGTGCTGTCTGGCTTCACCTGAAAAAACACGGTGTTGATACCGAGGCTTTTCAGCTTATCGAGCTTATCTTTCAGCGCCTGTTGCTGCTGATGAATACGTTGATCGGCGCTGATGGCGTTCACCGACGAGACCGGTGGCCAGTCAAGACGCGAAACCGTCGTCAGCCAGACGCCACGGACAGGCACATTTGCCTGCTGAGCCGGTTTATTCACGGACGGCAGCGGCGTAACCAGAGATTTCGGCGGCGTTGAGGAGCAACTAACAAGTAAAAGTGCGCAGCCAGCCAGCGCACCAATCCGTTTTACATGTCGCGACATGGATGTTTTAGTTCCTGGTCAATCTGTTGTTGGTCCACGGGTTAAAGGCCGGGACATCCGCTTCAACGTCTGTGTTATCACTCAGGGAATCCAGATACAGCGCTTCAACTTCTGCACGCGCCCACGGGGTGCGGCGCAAAAATTTCAAACTCGATTTGACGCTGGGGTCTTTTCTGAAACAGTTGATTTTGATTCGGTTGCCCAGTTCGCTCCAGCCATATCGCGCAACCAGCGCGTTTACCTGCATTTCCAGCGTTACGCCATGCAAAGGATCTTTAGAAATGTGTGCAGTCATGTGGCCCGGTTGTCTCAGTTTTTATGGGGGGATAAACGATGAAAGGGTACAAGAAAGGCGGGTAAGCGGCAATTTTACTTATTAACATTCCTGCGCGCTCAGGCCTGTCCATGACGGACAGGCCTGAGATAGCGGATTATGCGACACCCGTTCCGCCGTCGGAACACCATACCTGCCCGGACGCAAACGAGCAGGTATCGGATGCGAACAGGACATAAAGCGGAGCGATTTCAACCGGCTGGCCCGGCCTGCCCAGCGGCGTATCTTCACCAAACTTCTGCACTTTTGACTGTGGCTGGCCGCCACTCGACTGAAGCGGTGTCCAGTACGGCCCTGGCGCAACAGCGTTAACCCGAATCCCGCGCGGTCCAAGCTGTTTCGCCAGTGATTTGGTGAATGCAACGTTACAGGCTTTGGTCTGGGCATAGTCCACCAGAATTCCACTGGGTTTAAACGCCTGGACGGATGAGGTATTGATGATAACGGCACCGGCGGAAAGATGACGTAGGGCGGCCTTCGTTATCCAGAAAGGGGCATAGACGTTGGTTTTAAATGTCGCGTCGAAGTCCGCCGTGGTGAGATTGTCGATAGATTCGCAGTATTGCTGGCGTCCGGCGTTATTGACCAGGATATCCAGCCCGCCCAGTTCAGCGACCGCTTTTTCCACCAGGGTATCGCAGAAAGACTCAACCCGGATATCGCCGGGGATCGCTATGGCTTTGCGGCCCTCAGCCCGGATTAGGGCAATCACCGACGCTGCGTCGGCCTCTTCCTCCGGCAGGTAACCAATGGCGACGTCTGCACCTTCACGCGCATAGGCGATGGCAACGGCCCGGCCAATACCGGAGTCTCCGCCGGTGATTAAGGCTTTTTTCCCTGAAAGTTTCCCTGAGCCGATATAGCTTGTTTCGCCATGATCCGGTAAGGGTTTCATTTCTGATGCCAGCCCTGGGGCCTGTTGCGGTTGTTCCACAAACGGTGGGCGAGGATAATGAAGTGTGGGGTTATTTCCTGCAGACATACCGGCCTCCTTAACGAGTGAATTTCAAGATTAGCCGCTAAATGTGCGTGAGCGGGCAAAAATAACACATTCAGACAAATCTGGTGATTAAACCGCAGCCATAACACTCTTTTCATCCTGGACTAAACTTGTACTTCGTTGCGCGTAAAGCGTGGCTCATTCGAGGACAATGAATGGAATCCAGAATGTTTCAAAAACACTGGGGTGCTGAGTTTATTTCCGATGACGTTGTACGTTTTCGCGTCTGGGCTGAAGGGCAAAAAATGCTTACGTTGCGGCTTGCGGAAAAGGATATTCCGATGGTGGCTGCAGGCGACGGTTGGTTTCAGGTTGACGTTACAGGCGTTAATCACGGCGCGGAGTATCAGTTCGTTTTACAGGACGGCATGACGATACCCGATCCTGCCTCGCGGGCGCAGAAAGGTGATGTGAACGGGCCTTCTGTGGTTATTGACTCGCGCGTTTCGCATCACGTAAGCCAGGCCTGGAAAGGGCGTCCGTGGGAAGAGACGGTCATTTATGAACTGCACGTGGGGACGTTTACTCAGGAAGGGACGTTCAGGGCCGCTATCGATAAACTCCCCTGGCTGGCAGAACTGGGTATTACGCAACTGGAAGTGATGCCCGTTTCTCAGTCTGGCGGGACACGGGGATGGGGTTACGACGGCGTGTTGCTCTATGCGCCACATTCAGCGTATGGCACGCCGGATGATTTTCATGCCTTTATCGACGCCGCCCACGGGCTCGGGCTTTCGGTGGTTCTGGATATCGTTCTGAATCACTTCGGCCCCGAAGGTAACTATCTGCCACTGCTGTCACCGGCTTTTTTTCACCAGGATCGCATGACGCCGTGGGGCAACGGCATTGCCTATGACGTGGAACCCGTCAGGCAATATATCACTGAAGCACCGTTATTCTGGTTAACGGAATATCATCTGGACGGGTTACGGTTCGATGCCATTGATCAGATTATTGATTCTTCAGAAACACATATCTTACAGGCGATCGCTGAACGTATTCGTGAGGTGATCCCTGAGCGTCATATCCATCTCACCACGGAAGATAGCCGCAACGTCATTTTCCTGCATCCACGGGATGAACAGGGCAAGACGCCGCTCTTTACCGCCGAGTGGAATGATGACTTTCACAACGCCGCACATGTATTTGCCACTGGCGAGACGCACGCTTATTACCAGGACTTTGCGTTTGAGCCTGAGAAAAAATTCGCGCGGGCGCTTACAGAAGGGTTTGTATACCAGGGCGAAATTTCGCTTCAGACGGGGAAATCGCGCGGCGTGGAATGCCATACTCAGCCGCCAACATTCTTTGTCGATTTTATTCAAAACCACGACCAGATCGGTAATCGCGCGCAGGGAGACAGGCTCATCACGCTTGCTGGTCCTGATAAAACACGCGTTTTACTTGCCGCACTGCTTCTTTCGCCCCACATTCCTTTGCTGTTTATGGGGGAAGAGTATGGTGAAACCCATCCGTTTCTCTTTTTCACCGATTTCCACGGCGATCTTGCTAACGCCGTGCGGGAAGGGCGCGCAAAAGAGTTTACGGGCCATGCCGGTCACGATGAATCCGTCCCGGACCCGAATGCGATAAGCACCTTCTTACGTTCAAAACTCGACTGGAATAAGGCGACAACCGACGAAGGAAAAGCATGGCTGCGTTTGACGAGAAACCTGCTTTTATTGCGTCATCGCTATATTGTGCCACTACTTCGACAAACCGGTGCCGTGGAGGGAAGCGTTCTGCAGGCGGTGCCTGGCATGGTTGCGGTGAGCTGGCGATTCCCGTCAGGTACGCTGTCGCTGGCGCTCAATATCGGTAAAAAAAGCGTTGAATTACCCGAACTGCCGGGAGAAACCCTCTTTACCTGGCCGGAGGCAGACGACGTTTTGCTTCCGAACAGCGTCGTTGTTCGCTTTGCTGCCGGAGACGCCTCGTTATGATCCCTTCCGCTACGTACCGTATTCAGTTTCGCAATGGAATGACCTTTGATCGCGTTGTTGAACTGGTGCCGTATCTGAAAGATCTCGGCATTAGTCACCTTTATGCATCACCGGTGTTTACGGCCACCCATGATTCCACGCATGGCTATGATGTGGTCGACCCGAATGAGATAGAGCCCGCTATAGGCGGGCGCGCGGGTTTTGATCGGATGGCAAGCGCGCTCCGTCAGGCAGGGATGGGGCTGATCCTGGATATTGTCCCTAACCATATGTCGACATCCCTTGAAAACCGCTGGTGGCGGGACGTCATTGAGTATGGTCAGCAGAGCCGCTATGCACGCTATTTTGATATCGACTGGTCGCGCCCGCTGACGTTACCGTTTCTCGGCGATACTTTTGAGGCGGAGCTGGAGAAGGGGGCAATCACGTTAAAACGTGACACTGTCACCGGAAAGGCAGCACTGGTCTATTATGACACCGCCTATCCTCTTAACCCGGCAACCGTTGCGGATGATAAAACCCTTGCAGAGCTGCACGAGGCGCAAAGCTGGCGGCTGATGTCCTGGCGAGAGGCATCGAAGCAGCTCTCCTGGCGGCGCTTCTTCGAGATCACAGGCCTTGTGGGTGTCAGAGTTGAAGATGAAGCAGTTTTTAACGATACGCACCGTTTGATCCTGGATCTTGTCCACGCTGGCGTTGTTGATGGCTTGAGGATTGATCACGTTGATGGGCTTGCCGATCCATTAGGTTACCTGCAGCGTCTGCGCCAGGCCACCGGCCCGGCGTGTTACATCACGGTTGAGAAAATCCTGGCGAAGGGGGAGCAACTCCCCGCCGAATGGCCGGTATCGGGCACGACCGGGTATGAATTTATCGCCTCGCTTGCCGAAGTGCTGGTGGACGACAACAACCTGGAACGCCTCGAAAATATTCATGACCAGACGGTGGGCGGAACGGTTGATCGTCATGATGCGCTGCGTGACGCCAAAGGTCTGATGACCGATCGCAACTTTGAGGGTGAATTCACGACGTTACTGACCATCGCCACGGATCTGGCCCGGCAAAACGGACTTGCGCTCCACAGTGACGACATCCGGCACACATTGCGGGAACTGCTTATCGCTTTTCCGGTTTACCGTACCTACGGCACGGCTGAAGGGTTAACGCCGTCCGATGTTGCGCTGCTTAATCGCGTTGTCGCCCGCATTACTACCCCTGAACCCGCACTTAGCCTGATCATGCGTATCCTGACCGGCGACGTGCAGCCGCACAGCCGAGACGCGGCAGCACTTTTCAGAACCCGCTTTCAACAGCTGACCGGGCCACTGATGGCGAAATCGGTAGAAGATACGCTGTTCTTTCGCCATAACCTGGAGCTTGCGTTGAATGAAGTGGGGGCCGACCCGACTCCGCAGGCTTTCTCTTTGGCGCGTTTTCACCAGGAGATGCGCATCCGTCTTGCCCGTCAGCCTGACGCGCTGCTGGGGACGTCAACACATGATACCAAGCGCGGCGAGGATGCGCGTGCGCGCCTTTACACGCTGACGGAAGCACCGGAGCAGTGGGGCGAAAACCTGGCGCGCTGGCGGCAAATGAACCAGACGCAGGTGCGTTTTCTTAATGACGGCACCGCGCCGAACGCGGCCGATACCTGGATGATCTATCAGGCACTTGCTGGCGTCTGGCCTGCAACGTTATCGCCGGACGATCGCGACGGGCTGAAATCACTCGAAGATCGTTTTCTCGGCTTCATTGAAAAAGCACTGCGCGAGGCCAAGCAACGTACCGACTGGATCGACAGCAACGAAAGCTATGAAAACGTGGTGCTGGATTATGTGCGGCATCTGCTTTCTTCGGATAACACGCTGTTCCTGCATGATTTTTGTGAATCTCTGCAACCGTTCATCCGCGCCGGGCTCATGAACAGCCTGAGCCAGACGGTCATCAAGCTGACCGCGCCCGGTGTGCCGGATATCTATCAGGGAAGTGAAGCGCTCAATTGTAGCCTGGTCGATCCGGATAACCGCCGCGAGCCGGATTTTGCGGTGCTCAGGGCTAACCTCAGTATCGGCGATTCGGGTTTGTTTCATCACGAACAGCGCTGGCGAGACGGAAGTGTGAAGCAGTACGTCACGGCGACGCTATTACGGCTCCGGCCGCATTATCCGGCGCTTTTCCGCTACGGTGACTGGCTGCCGTTAAAAGTGAGCGGCGAGCGCGAAAATAACCTGATTGTCTATGCTCGCGTCAAAGACGACTCTGCATTGATTGTCGCCGTGCCGCGTCTGGTTTTTGATGTAACAACCCCCGACACGCTGTGGGCCAATACCACGGTCGCCATACCCGAAGAACTGACCGGGAAGCGCTACCGGGATCTGTTTACCGGTGAAAGCAGGATGCTGGAGGAAACGCTGGATTTGACCTCTGAATCGGGATACCTGCTGGTTCTGCTTACTTGCGAATAAACACGGAGAATAACAATGCTAAAGGATCAAACGTTTGAAATCCGGGCCGGTCATGGCCAGCAGCCAGGCGCTAATTATGATGGCAAGGGCGTTAACTTCGCTCTCTTTTCCGCTCACGCCGAGCGCGTGGAACTGTGCCTGTTCGATCCCACGGGTAAAACGGAAATCGCCCGTCTGGAGCTGCCGGAATATACCCATGAAGTCTGGCACGGCTACGTGCCCGATCTGAAGCCGGGTGCGCTTTATGGGTATCGTGTTTACGGGCCTTACGACCCGGAGAACGGCCACCGATTCAACCCGCATAAACTGCTTGTTGACCCGTATGCACGCGAACTGGTGGGTGATATCGAGTGGAACGAGGCCCATTTCGGCTATGAACTGGGGCATGAAGACAAGGACCTGAGTTTTGATACGCGTGACAGCGCGCCCTTCACGCCAAAATGCAAGGTCATCGACCCGGATGCTTTTGACTGGCAGGATAACAACCGGCCGAACGTTCCCTGGCCGAATACCGTCGTTTATGAGAGCCACGTGAAGGGGTTCACCCAGCTTAATCCGGCCATTCCGCCTGAACTGCGCGGCACGTTCGAGGGGATGGGGCATAAAGCCTCAGTTGATTACATCAAAAGTCTGGGCATTACGTCCGTTGAGCTGCTTCCCGTTCACTGGTTCCCGGACGATCAGCACCTGCTCGACCGAGGGTTAAAGAACTTCTGGGGCTATAACACGCTGGGCTTTTTTGCCCCGGCGTCTCGCTATTACGGACCTGCGGGTATTCAGGGGTTTCGCGACATGGTGCGTGCATACCACGACGCGGGCATCGAGGTCATTCTTGACGTGGTGTATAACCACACGGCGGAAGGGAATGAACTGGGGCCGACGCTTTCATTTAAGGGCATTGATAACTTCTGTTACTACCGCACGTTGCCGGATCAGCACCGGTACTACATCAATGATACCGGTACGGGAAATACCGTAAACACATCGCACCCGCGCGTGTTGCAGATGGTTATGGATTCGCTGCGTTATTGGGCTGAATCCATGCATATTGACGGTTTTCGCTTCGATCTGGGGACCATACTTGGGCGTGAACCTGAAGGTTTTGATCCGCGCGGTGGCTTTTTCGATGCCATCAGTCAGGACCCTGTTTTATCCAGACTCAAGCTCATCGGTGAGCCCTGGGACATAGGTCCTGGGGGTTATCAGGTGGGCGGTTTTCCGCCAGGCTGGGGGGAGTGGAACGATAAATATCGCGATACCGTGCGGGAATACTGGAAGGGCAATAATGTCTCCACCGATTTTGCCGCACGACTGCTCGGCTCCGGTGATTTGTATGATTTGCGCGGCCGTCGCCCCTGGGCCAGCGTCAATTTTATTACCGCCCATGACGGCTTTACGCTAAACGATCTGGTTTCCTTTAACGAGAAGCATAATGCCGATAATGGCGAAGAGAATAACGACGGACATAACGAAAACCTCTCCTGCAACTATGGCGAGGAAGGGCCGACAGAAAATCCGGATATTATCGCTACCCGTGAGCGACAAAAACGTAATTTCCTGACGACGCTCTTTTTCTCCCACGGTACGCCAATGCTGCTGGCGGGGGATGAATTTGGCCGGACGCAAAAGGGCAACAATAACGGCTATTGCCAGGACAGCGAGATCTCGTGGATTAACTGGAAAGGGCTGTCTGAAAACGACACTGCGCTTCGCGACTTTACCCGGCGTGTGATTGCACTGCGTGCAGAACAGCCGCTGTTACGTCGTGAAAGCTGGCGTGACGGGCTTGAAATCCGCTGGTTCAATGCCGGTGGCGGCCCGCAGCAGTCTGAACAGTGGGATGAAGGCTCGACGCTCGGTGTCTCTATCAGCCGGCCGGACCTTAAACAGGAAGAGGGCATCTGGCACGATGTGCTGATGCTCTTTAACCCCTTTGAAGGCAGCGTCCCGTTCCAGATCCCGCAGTTTGGTGAAGGGGGCTGGGTGCTGGAACTGTCAACGGCTGCGGATACGACTCCCGGAGAGGTCTTCACCAGCACCGTGGATTACGAGCTGCCCGGACGAAGTATTACCCTCTTCAGGCGTCCTTAATATCACAGTGATGCCGCCGCCCGCGCGGCGGTGTCATACAGTGACGATATCGTTCTGAGCAACTGCGCGGTTTCCCCGATAGAGGTGCCCGAAATACCACTTTCTGCATGAATGTTGATCAGACAGGCTTCACGCACGTCCCGATATTTCATGCACAGCGCTTTTCCTTCATCTGTTGTCGAGAAATAGAGTTCTTTACCTGCTTTCTCACTTGTCACATAGCCCGCTTTTACCAGCTTTTTCAGCGCATACGTCACCACGTGGGTATCTTCCACGTTCAAAACGAAACAGATATCGGCCAGCTTTTTCTTGCGGTCGCGGTGATTAACATGGTGCAGAAGCGAAACATCGAAAGCGCCCATATCCGGCTCACCGGCTGCCGTCATGCAGCGAACCATCCATTTGTTGAAGGCATTGCTGGTCATGATCAGCGCGTACTCCAGCTCCGATAGCTCAGCGCAACGCTCAGACACCAGATGGCGAGAGGAAACGATACGGCCGTCAGTAATATCGTCGTGATTAATTGGGGTAGCACTCTTTTTTGCGGTCATAACGTTCCTTTCGCGAATGTGACTGTCACCTAAAAATGTAAATGGGAAACGATAAAATAAGAACATTTTATTGATAAATTGTTTACATGTTTTTGTGGTTCAGATATAGCTTTTTAGTGCAGGTTCTCCTGAGCCTGGCGCAAAACACAACATCGCTCGCCGCAATGCACCCGCTTCGCCCTGATGCGAAGTATTAAAAAAATAGCCGTCGGCGCGCAACGCTCACTTTGGATAGGGTAAACGTTTATGGACGGTTCTACACTGTTGCCACTTATCGGGATACCGGTAGTGGTTATTGGTTTTGCACTGCGCTTCAACCCGCTGCTGGTTGTCGTGGTGGCGGGGCTGGCGACGGGTCTGTTAGTCGGCATGGATTTCGGAATGTTGCTGGAAACCTTTGGCGAGAAGTTCGTCAACAGTCGTTCGCTGGCCACCTTCATTTTGATCCTGCCGGTGATTGGTCTGCTGGAATATTACGGGCTGAAAGAGCGTGCCCAGGCCTGGGTGGCGAAGATTGCCAGTGCGACCTCGGCACGTATTCTGATGCTCTATTTTGTCGCGCGCGAGGGGACGGCCGCGCTGGGGCTGATGTCGCTTGGCGGCCATGCACAGACGGTGCGTCCGCTGCTTGCGCCAATGGCCGAAGGGGCGGCACTCAATGAATACGGCGAGTTACCGCAACACATCCGCGATAAAATCAAAGCCCATGCTGCCGCGTGCGACAATATCGCGGTCTTCTTTGGTGAAGATATTTTTATCGCCTTTGGCGCGGTATTACTGATCGACGCGTTCCTGAAAGAGAATGGCATTCAGGGCATCGAACCGCTGCACATCGGTTTATGGGCCATTCCGACTGCCATTGCGGCATTGATTATTCATATGACGCGCTTGCTGCGCCTTGACGCCAGCATTCGTCGCGATGTTATGGCCTGGAAAGCAGAGCAGGGTACGCAGGAGATCGCATCATGATGACACTGATCACCATTAACCGCGTTTACTACCTGATTGGCTTTGTCGTGATGTTGCTGGTCGTTATGACCCTGCGCGATCGTGGTAATCCTAAGCGCTTTACGACCGCACTGTTCTGGTTTTTATTCGGCGGGATCTTTCTGTTTGGCGACCTTATGGTGCAGGAGCTGGGCAGGTCGCTGGCGTACCGGATTATTGGCGGCTGCGTGATCGTTATTGCCTTGCTGGCAGGTTTCGGGCTGGTCGGGAAGGGCCATTACAAAATGTCTACGGAGCCTGAACGCGTCGCCTCGTCTGAGCGCCTGAAAAACTGGCTCTTTTTACCGGCGTTGATGATCCCGGTAGTGACGGTGATCGGCACGCTGTTCCTCAAAGGCGTCTCGATTGGCGGTGTCTACCTGCTTGACCAGAAACAGCTTACGCTGGCGGCGCTGTGCGTGGCGTGTGTCGCCGCGATCCTGACGGGATGGTGGCTGACGCGGGGTACGCCACTGCATGCAATTCGTCAATCCCGGCGACTGGTGGATACCATTGGCTGGGCGATCATTCTGCCACAGATGCTCGCCATGCTGGGCGGTGTGTTTGTGGTCGCCAACACGGGCGATTCTGTTCAGAAAGTGGTGAGCCTGTTTGTTAATCCTGATAGCCGCTTCATGTTGGTGGTGATTTATTGTGTCGGCATGGCGCTTTTCACCATGATTATGGGCAATGCCTTTGCAGCATTCCCGGTATTGAGCGCGGGCATTGCCTTACCCTTTTTGATTAACGTCCATCATGGTAATCCGGCTCCGCTACTGGCAATTGGCATGTATGCGGGCTATTGCGGCACGTTGATGACGCCGATGGCCGCGAATTTCAATATCGTTCCCGCAGCGTTACTGGAACTGAAAGATAAATATCAGGTGATCAAGATCCAGATCCCGACCGCGTTAACGCTGTTGGTGGTGAATGTCTTTTTAATGTATTTCCTCGTGTTTCGCTGAGAGCGGCAACGACTTAAGGAGCTGATATGGAATTAACGCAACATCAGGCTGACGCTTTTGCCCGGATGCCTTTGACCTATTTGCGACAGGAATACCCGAACCACATTATGCATTTGCTTAATGACGATGGTGATGTGTTGCCACCGCGGGAACTGCATCCTGTTTTTTATGGCTGTTTTGACTGGCACTCGGCGGTACACGGTTACTGGCTGCTGTTGCGCTGCGTTCGCCTTTATCCTGAACTGCCGTGCCGGGAAGAGATAACCACACTGTTTAATGAACACATGACGGAAGAGAAGGTTGCGCGGGAGCTGGCGTATTTTAACGCGCCGTACCGCGCCTCCTTTGAGCGTCCGTATGGGTACGGCTGGCTGCTGGCGCTGGCTCAGGAGCTGAAGCAGTCATCGTTGCCGCAGGCTGAGCGCTGGTATCAGACGCTGCAGCCCTTAACGCAGGATATTCGTAACCGGCTGGTTGATTATCTCAGCAAGCTGACTTATCCAATTCGGGTCGGTACGCATTACAACACCGCATTCGCGCTGGCGTTGGGGCTGGATTATGCCCGCGAGGTAAATGACAACACTCTGGAGCAATCCATTCTGGCAGCAGCGAACCGGTTTTATCTCGCGGACACTCATTATCCTGCACATTATGAACCCGGTGGAGATGAGTACATTTCCGGTGCGCTCACCGAAGCGTTGTTGATGAGTAAGGTGGCGGAAGATTTCCCGGCATGGTTTGATCAGTTCCTTCCTGAGGTAGGGGCAGTGAACGCTCTTATGGAACCGGCGGAAGTGAGCGATCGGACAGACCCGAAAATTGCACACCTGGACGGATTAAACCTGAGTCGCGCCTGGTGTATGAAGCATATTGCTCAGGCGCTGCCTGCGAACCATGCACAGCAAAGGGCGCTGAAGGATTCTGTGGCGCGGCATCTGTCTGCAAGCGTGGAGCACGTGGTGGGAAGCCATTACAGCGGCGGGCACTGGCTGGCCAGTTTTGCGTTGCTGGCGCTGGAGTGATGGAAGGAGGGTGCAGTATTTACGATGCTGCACCTGCTATAATTCCTTTCTAACAACTTAAAGGTTGTTAAGCAATAAATACAACCTTTAAGCTGTAATGTTGATAAAACAGCCTATAGGGTGTATTTTATGAAAACAGCCTATAAGTTGTATGAGAGTCCATTACAGCGGCCATCTTATTATGAATAATGTTTACCCATTGAAAACGCTCAACCAGCTGCGTCCATTACTCCTTGGTTTTCGCAAGGCGAATGGTCTGACGCAAAAAGACGTGTCCGAAAGGTTAGGTGTTACTCAGCAGAATTACGCTCGCCTGGAGGCCAATCCTGCCAGTGCGAGCATTGAGCGCCTGTTTAAGGTGTTTTCCGTCCTTGGTGTCGAAATCAGCTTTTCCTCTTCGACCATCACATCAGAGAAGACGCAGACGGAAGAAAACCCAGAGTTAAATTCACCTGCGCGACTGGAGAAATGGTAACGATATGAGCCGGAAACAGCAGCGTTTTATTACCAGATTTACTGAATACAAAGACGGCACTGGATCAAGCATAGGGAGATGACCGGCCTCAGTAAACAACAGTAGAGGCGATGAGCTTCAGGTGCTCGTTTTAAACGTAAGAGTATGGTGCGGATATCTCGTTGTTTAACCCAGAGAATGCAGTATGACTGAAATGAGAGTACACAAATGGCAGTTTTAGCAATCATCGCAGTTATCGCCCTGGGCGGGTACGCATACGGATTTATTAAAGCCCGCGAACTGAGCGTATTACGTAAGGAAATGAAGTTATACATGGATCGTATGGAGGCGGCAGAACTGGACTTGCACGCAATCCGCAGCGTAGCGGAGCACCGATTACACGGCGCGGGTAAACAGTTTGCCGAACTTTATAGCCGCCTCGACGGTGCAACCGTGACGCTGACCACCGAAGATCAACTGTTGCTGGCAATGATGCCGTCTCATATCCAGGATGTAGAGGACATCGTAAACGAGCGCGGCCCTAAGACTATTAACGGGCGTCCATTCTGGGAAGTTGAGCCAAGCCCGCACGACTATGAATATGGTCCTCAATATCCGTTTTTCCCAGGCCAGAGCTAATAGGGATCAAGATGAGTGAACCAAGAAGAAGTTTGTCGGTGACGGTGTGTGCGGCATCGATCTTATTTAACATAATATACATTATGCGCACTAACGTATATGTACGAGAAAACCAGCCTTTACCTGTATCATTTCCCTAACGTTCATAACTGTCGTTCTTGTCATCAGTGATGGCCGCGGCATTCACCTTGACGTCGTTAAACATCAATCCGTCAACGCCGGAAATTTTGCCGAACTCACAGGCGTCGATCTCAATGGATGTCAGCGATAACTCAGAAATCGGTCGCTCAGGATACCCTTCAATAAAAAACGCGCGGGAAAATGGTTTTTCAGTCGAACGACGCGCTGTAATGTTTTCTATTGTCAGACGACTGACATGCGTCAGACCCGCGTTGCCTTCCACACCTTCGGCGAGCTTGCGCCAGTGCTCAGGTTTATCCGTCAGGTTGCTTTTATCGCCATAGCTGTACTGCGGGAACCAGTTTAGCTGAATCAGTACGGGAAAACGTACGTCCAGGAGCTGTAAATCTCTGACCGTAATATCACGAATAAACCCTCCCCGATTACGGGCCGATTTGATACGGAACCCTACACCCGTGCCGTTGAAACGGTTATGTTCAATCAGCACATTTTCAATCCCCCCAGATGTTTCGCTGCCCAGCGTAATACCGGAACCTTTGTTCAGCGTGCAGCCGCGAATAACAATATTTCTGGCAGTACGCGCTTTTTGCGCCGCCTCAAGCCCACGGCCTGCTTTAATGCAAATATTGTCGTCATTGCAGGAAACCACACAACGTTCAACCTGTACCTGCTCGCAGGAGTCGATATCAATTCCGTCCGTGCTTGGGCCCGCTGAGTTACTGATCTTAACGCTTTCAACCGTAACATTATGCGAATAACAGAGATGCAGATTCCAGAAACCAGACTCACGGCTGGTGAAATCCTGTAGCATAATATGCTGGCTTTCATAAACAAGAATATTGCGTGGTCGCTGACAGTCATAATCTACGACCCAGCGCAGTCCTCTGGCGCTGTAATCGCCTGCCATGCCGCTCTGTTCATCCTCACCCCAGAACCGCTGCCACCAGAATTTCCCCTGCCCGTCTAGCGCTCCCGTTCCGGTGATGCTGACATCGTCACAGTTAATGATGTTTATTATCCCTGCGGGCCAGCGCATATCGATGCCAGCGACACGGGTATCAATGAGCGGATAATCATCCAGGTTTTGACTGCCAATAAGCTCTGCACCGGCTTCAAGCTGCAATGTGATGCCGCTTTTCAGGAAAAATGCGCCAGTAAGGAAACGCCCGGCGGGTATCACAACCGTATCATTGTGCTGCGCTTCAGCGATAGCCTGCTGAATAGCAGCGGTTGAAATGCGTTTACCGGTTGGATCTGCGCCTGCCGCAAGGATTGAAATGCTTTTCATGAGTTGTCCTTATCCTGATGAAAAATATCAGTATAAGAATCTGCAACAAAGATAACCTTTGTCTCAAAGCCAGCCACACCGTTACGCTGGCAAAATTACGGTCATTGCACTGACGACACCAGTACCGATGTCTGCCTGTGCTATCCTTGCTGAATAATGCAAAACGGAGATGCAAATATGGCCGACTGGAATCCCTCGCTTTATCTGCAATACAGCGCAGAGCGTACACGCCCTGCCGCAGAGTTACTTGCTCGGGTCACACTTGATGACGTCACGTCCATCGTTGATCTGGGTTGTGGACCAGGAAACAGCACCGCGTTGCTGAAACATCGCTGGCCATCAGCACAGATTACCGGCGTGGATAATTCGCCGGCCATGCTGGAAGAAGCGCGCAGAGCCTTGCCAGATTGCCAGTTTGTGGAAGCGGATATCCGTCATTACAAGCCAAATCAACCGCTCAGCCTGATCTACGCAAACGCCTCGCTGCAGTGGATTCCAGACCATTACGATCTCCTGCCGCATCTTGTTTCGTTGCTGCAGTTGAACGGCGTGCTGGCAATTCAAATGCCTGATAACTGGCTTGAACCGACGCATGTATCAATGCGTGAAGTGGCATACGAACAAGGTTACCCGGATCGTGGACGTGAACCACTACCTGGCGTTCATGCCTGCTACGATATTCTGACGGAGGCAGGTTGCGATGTTGATATCTGGCGGACAACCTACTACCACAAGATGAGTTCGCATCAGGCGATAATCGACTGGGTTAGTGCGACCGGCTTGCGCCCATGGTTACAGGAGTTAAATGAGAGTGAGCAAAAACGTTTTCTGGAACGGTATCGCGAACTGCTGGAAGAGCAGTATCCGCTCCAGGAGAACGGGCAGATACTGCTGGCATTTCCTCGACTGTTTATCGTCGCAAAACGTGAGCCGTGAGACGCTGATCAGGAACGCGCGTCTTTAAGTAATTGCCGGATAACCTGCTCCTGTTTGTCGTAGTTTCCTTCGCCTGCCGAGATGTATCGCAGCTCTCCACTGGCATCAAAAATGTAATGTGCAGGCCAGTACTGGTTTCCAAATCTGTTCCAGATTTGATAGTTGTTATCCGTGACGACTCGGTACGGGAGTTGCCATTTGTTTACTGCATTTTTTACAGACGTTATTGGTTTTTCCCACGGGTATTCTGGCGTGTGAACGCCTATTACCACCAGGCCCTGCCCCTGGTATTTATTCGCCCAGTCGCGAACATACGGGAGCGTATGCTGGCAATTGATGCAGTCCCACGTCCAGAAATCAACAAGAACAACGTTACCCCTTAAGGACTCAGGCGTGACAGGGTCACCATTGATCCACCCTGTTCCACCGCTGAACGAAGGGAGTTTGTTACTTGAAACGGGCTCAATGACCGGTTGTCGTTTCATCGGTGTGGTGGCGGGTTTCGCCAGCGTCAGCAGTATCGTTTCCAGGCGGTCAGTCACGCCGTTAGCCCCTTTTAATTGTGGGTTCACCCCCACGGCATTGAATACAACCGCCGTCAACATCACCACTCCCGCTACTGTGCGTACTCTTTCCATCAGCGCCGATCGTGCGCGTAGCGGTGCCAGCAATTTGCGCCCTCCTGCAACCAGAATACCCAGCATGAAAGCACAACCACCGCCGTACGCAGCCAGCAGTGCACCGGTTGTAATGGCTGAATGTCCGGTAATATTGATGCTGAAGATAGCGCCGAGAATAGGCCCGGCGCACGGTGACCAGAGCAATCCAACCGCCAGCCCGGCCAGAAAAGCGGACAGCATGCCCCGCGTCTGGCGGCTTCGGTCATTAAGGATGTTACCGGCACCGACCGCAGGCCCGGCAAGGCGTTGTGCAAACTGAGGAAAAATCAGGGCCAGAGCCGCTACCGCAAGTATGGAAAGCGCAATCCAGCGGCCTGTAAGGGTCGCGTTTACGATCCATTCGCTGGAAGCAGTGACAACCAGAGCCACAAAGGTAAACATGACAATCATGCCAGCCAGGAGTGCCAGAATATGACGCCGTTGTCCGTGGAAACCCGCAAAAAGCAGTGGGATAACGGGGAGTGTGCATGGGCTAAGCAGGCTAATCATCCCCCCTAAAAAAGCAATTATCAGAAACATAATGACCTCACATGACAGATTTTCTGCGAAGCTGCAGTGAGGTTATTTCAGCGTGCGGATATGTTCAGGATATGTGCAAACAGGCTGGTTTTGTCTGCTTAGGTATCCTCGCGGCGCAGGATACAAAACCGTACAATTACTGGCGTGGCAGCGTGATGCTAACATCCAGGCCGCCTGTCGTGCGGTTCGTCAGGCGCAGCGTGCCGTTGAGCTGCGCCGTCAGCTGTGCGGCAATCGCCAGGCCTAATCCGGTTCCTCCGGTCTCCCGGTTACGTGAGGTTTCTATCCGGTAAAATGGCTGTAATACCGCGTCACGTTCCGCGTCAGGGATACCGGGCCCACCATCCATAATATGAATGACAATCTCTCCGGCATGGGTATCATCAATCTCAACAAGGGCGTACTCACCAAACTTAAGGGCATTATCCAGCAGATTTGTCATTACCCGGCGCAACGCCTGCGGCCGCGTGACAATCGGCAAGCGTGTATCCCCCGCATGAAATTGCACGTTTTTACCGATGTCCTGGTAATCACTGACCATACTGTTGATCCAGGCGTTCAGCTCCATTTTTAGTGCGGTCTCTTCCAGCGATTCTGCCGATCGGGCATACGCAATTCCCTCGCGGACCAGACGCGACATGTTATCCAGATCGTTTAGCAATTTGTCACGCAGTTCAGGCTGCTCCGCCATTTCAACGCGAAGTTTCATGCGCGTGATCGGGGTCTGGAGATCGTGAGAAATCGATGCGAGTATCCGGGCGCGTTCCCGCAAATAGGACTGAATACGCGACTGCATCGCATTGAATGCGTGCGCGGCTCTGCGCACTTCTACGGGACCTTGCTCGGCCATCGGTGTGTTTGCCGCCGGGTCGAGAGCATCCACCGCACGGGTAAACTGCGAGAATGGCCGCACCACCTGGCGCACGGCGATCCATGAACAGAGTGCGACCAGTAATAATTGCAATACCAGCACGACAGGCAGCCAGCGGGCAACTGGCGGCATACGCGGGATCAGATCGATGGTGAGTGGTGCGCCGTCGCTCAGCGTAAGATGCGCCTGAATGTGGGATGTCGGCCCAAGAATGGCCGTAAAACTGAGCGGATATTTCGCTGAGAGCGTCTCCTTTAAGGTACGGATAGCATCTTGCGAGCGCCTGTCCTGGGGCGCGCCACCCGATGCTCCAGGACCAAGAATATAACGATAATTGCCCCGATCAAGCCGCCAGATCCACCCTGCCCGCTCGCTGGCCGGAAGCCTGTCGAGAATAGCGACGCTTGTGGCAACGTCATATTCCAGATTGCCCAGCATGACGGTGCGCGCGCTGCGCATTCGCTCATACATTACCAGCGTCAGGCTGAGTGAATTGGCCAGCAAAAGCCCGAGAAGTACGATGATCAGCAGCCGGGCCAGAAGCGATCGCGGCCAAAGCGTCATTCATTCGCCTCTTTGATGGTCACCGGCATGGTAAAGACATAACCTTCGCTGCGCACGGTTTTGATATAAACAGGCGTCCGGGCATCTTCATTCAGGCGCTGGCGCACCCGGCTTACCAGCAGATCTATCGAACGTTCGAAAAGTTCGGCATCCCGCCCCTGAGTCAGGTTCAGCAACTGGTCGCGCGTCAGAACGCGCTGCGGGTGATTCAGAAACACGCGCAGCAGGCGGTATTCTGCGCCACTCAGGGCCACAATCATGCCTTCACTGTCAACCAACTGACGCGCAACGGTATCCAGTTGCCATTCCCCAAATTCAACCAGTCGCCCTGCCTCGGTCACCTGCAGATTGGGCGGCATAGTGCGAAACCGGCGCAAAATGGCTTTGATGCGTGCCAGCAATTCGCGAGCCACAAATGGCTTCACGACGTAGTCATCCGCCCCCATCTCCAGCCCCAGAACCCGATCGGTATCGTCGTTACGCGCCGTCAACATCAGGATCGGCAGATCTTTATGTTTGCTACTGCGCAGCTGGCGGCACAGCGTCAGCCCGTCATCACCGGGCATCATTACGTCAAGCACCACCAGGTCGATATGCTGTTTATCAAGCACCACGCGCATCTCTTTGCCGTTAGCCGCACCGGAGGCGTAGTAACCAGATTTCACAAGATAATCAACAATCAGTTCACGAATATCCCTGTCGTCGTCGACGACAAGGATGTGATCAATATGCTCCACCGAAGGCTCCTGAATGAAGGGTAACGGATTGAAAATAGCACATTTCAGAGCTTATCCGCGTCGACTACCGCTTTAACAAAGTCCTGGGGATCTTCCTGCGGTGGATTGTGTCCTATCGTTGGCCCGAAGGTACGGTGTTCATATTTTCCTGTAAATTTACTGGCGTAGGACTGCGGTGCCGGATGTGGAGCACCATTGTTACCCCCTTCAATGGTGATGGCTGGAACAGTGATATCGGGTAATGTCGCCAGTTTCTGCTCATAGATATCGTATTTGCGCTCCCCTTTTTCCAGCCCTAAACGCCAGCGGTAATTGCTGAGTGTCACCGCTACATGATCCGGGTTATCAAGGGATTTGGCACTGGCGTTGAAGGTCGCATCGCTAAATTTCCAGTCAGGCGATGCCTGTGACCAGATTAAGCGGGCGAAGTCATGCGTATTTTGGGCATAACCCTGAGCGCCGCGTTCCGTGGCAAAATAGAACTGATACCACCATTGCAGTTCCGCCTTTGGCGGCAACGGCTGTTTACCAATCGCCTGGCTACCGATCAGATAACCGCTGACCGATACCAGCGATTTCACACGCTCCGGCCACAGCACCGCGATGATATCAGCTGTGCGAGCCCCCCAGTCATAACCCGCAAACACCGCTCGTTTGATGTTGAGAGCATCCATCAGGTTCACGATGTCTTTCGCCAGGGCTGAAGGCTGGCCATTACGCGGCGTGTTGTCGGAAATAAACCGTGTGGTGCCGTACCCGCGCAGTGAAGGCACAATGACGCGGTAGCCTTTAGCGGCCAGTGCTGGTGCGACCTCGGCGTAACTGTGAATATCGTAAGGCCAGCCATGCAACAGGATCACGGGTTGACCCTCTTTCGGGCCGATATCGACGTAACCGACGTTCAGATCCCCCGCATTAATCTGGTGTACCTGGTTAAACGCAGCAGAATAATCTTTACCCGTTACTTCTGCCTGGCAGAACAAGACGGTGCCAAGAGATGCGGTTAACGCCAGGGTTGAACAAATGAGTTTGCTAAACATGTTGGTATCTCCGGTTGAGTACAATTCACGGGGATATAACAACACCTTTTTGTATAGCGGATATGTGCGAAAGACGGTTATTTGCAAGCCTGTGTATGTATCTCAGGCACGGATACAGTGTGATACAAACACAGGCGATTAAGCATTACAGGGAAAGGCGGTAGCGAACGTAATCGTCAGCTTCGCCAAACTGGTCATACAGTTTACGCGCCGGATTATTTTGCCGGGTGACCCAATAAAGTTTTGACCACCCTTCGCGTTTCCCTTCGGCCATCAGGGCATTAATCAACGCCTTTCCGGCCCCGATGCCACGGACAGAGGCATCCACAAAGAGGTCTTCCAGATAACAGATCGGCGCTGTTGACCAGGTCCCTTCATGCAAAATACAGAGCGCAAAACCAATAACGTGACCGTCCATTTCTGCGACCCGACAAAACATTGGCGAGCCCGGATTGAGCGCCCTTTCCCAGGTAAATGCCGTGACGGATTCATCCAGTTCACAGTCATAAAACTGCGTATAGCCATCCCAGAGGGGTCGCCACCGGGAATAATCGTCTTCGTGTAAGGCTCTAACCGTTACCGCCATTGTGTCCTCGGAAAATTTCAGTAGTAAATGATTTACAGCAAGCCGGAATAGATTGTGGTAATCATGAAAATAGCAGAAGGCAAACAAAAGCATAACGCTTAAAAAAGGAGATCCAGATGTCGATGCCCACACTTTTAACGGAACGCTTAGTGTTAAAACCGCTGGTTGCCGAAGATGCTGTCCAGATCCAGCAACGCTTTCCCCGCTGGGAGGTTGTGCGCTATATGGTCGCTTCCGTCCCCTGGCCCTACCCGGATAACGGCGCAGAATATTATGTTAACAAGGTTGCGCTGCCGGATATGGCAAAGGGCATCGCCTGGTTCTGGAGTATTCGCCGCCAGGCGGCACCGGAGGAATTAATGGGGATCATCTGCCTGTATGACGTCGAAGATAATAACCGCGGATTTTGGCTGGCCCCGGAGTTTCAGGGGCAAGGTTATATGCGCGAAGCCAGCATGGCAGCAACGGACTACTGGTTTAATACGCTGAACAAAACGGTACTGCGCGCTCCGAAAGCGGCAGCCAACAGCCGCTCTCAACGGATCTCAGAAAGTAGCGGCATGCGGCTTATCAGAACGGAAAAGAAAGAATATGTTAGTGGACTACTGGATTCCGGGCTGTGGGAGATCACCCGCGATGAGTGGAATGCCCGTTACGTCAGTTGATAATGCTTGTCCGGCATAATGCGTTCGGGTATCGCGTCTTCATCGTTCATCTGCAACAGATCGCGTTCCATCATGTTGCAGATGGCGTCCAGCGGCAGGTCGTTATCTTCCGTACCAAACGGATCTTCCAGCTCTTCTGCCAGCGTATCCAGCGAGATAAAGGTGTATGAAATCAGCGCCGAGACGAACGGAGTCATATAGTGCAGATCCACAACCAGCGCGAACGGCAGCATGATACAGAACAGATATACGGTGCGATGCAAAATCAGCGTATAAGCAAACGGAACCGGTGTATTGGCGATACGCTCACAGCCGGCCAGAACAATTGACATATCGTTCAGGCGGTTATTCAGGCTGTGGAACAGGATATCGGACAACTGCCCTTCCCGACGTCTTACCGCCAGCCATTCTCCCATAATCAGCAAGATACGATTGGCCGGTGAGTTCGCGTTCATCACATCGCGCAAATGTGTTGCTGACAGATAACCGGAAAGCTGCTCTGCCTGTGGCTGACGGCGGAGCGTCATTCGCAGGCAATGTGCGAAAGCAATTTGCAAGCGAACAAATTCCCCAAGCTGCGGATCGTCAGGCAAGGTGTTTTTTACCTCGCGAAACAGCGAGCGTGCCGCTATCATCAGTTGCCCCCACAGCTGGCGAGCTTCAACGTAGCGTGAATAGCAGGCGTTGTTTCGAAACCCCAGGAAGATGGCGATGGCTACCCCCAGAATACTGAACGGTGCCACGGTAAACCTGACGCCCAGCGAGGTATACCACGGCAGCATCAGGATGACGGCAATTGAAAGCAGGAAGTTAAGCAGCAATCGGGTATAGATTTTTGGCAGTACAGAGCCGTGCCAGACAAAAATCAGTTGTAGCCAGTGCTGTTGAGGACGAACAATCATAGTCAGCTTCAGGAAAGGAAAGTGCGCGGCTATTAAACGTGATCGTGCTCACGGTTGCAAGCATGTTAATGGAACATTGCATTTTCTACCCTGAACAGACAAAAACCGCACGGTGCTGCATTTTTTAAAAACAGAGAAAATAGTATGTTGTAACTAATTAATGTGACATTAAAACCCGGCTGACGCCGGGCGTTAAACGTTTAGCAAAGCGGTTTGACCGCTGCTCGCATTCCCTGGTGCAGAATTGCATCCAGATCCCGCGTAACATGTTCTACCAATCCGCTAACCTGAGTGAGATCATACTCCCAGTGCTCGCTGACGCTCAGAACCGCGTTAACCAGTTCGCTCGTGCTGATCTGCTTATCATTGTGCTGTGTCCAGAGTTGCTGGTAGCGCTCCAGCCAGTGTGCATCGTCCTGTACCGGGTAGCTTTCACCGTTACGTTCCGCACGGTAGAAGGCGATCAGCGCCGCCAGTGCAAAGGTCAGGCGTGGAGGCAGTTTGCCGGTGGTCTTCTGCCCCGCTAGCAGTTGCGGCAGGATACGCGTGCGGTATTTGGTCATCCCGTTCAGCGCAATCGACAGTAACTGATGCTTGATGTACGGGTTACGGAAACGCCCGGTCACCGCGCTGGCAAAGGATTCCAGTTCATCACGTGGCAGATCCAGCACCGGAATAATTTCCTCATAGATCGCCTTTTCAACGAATGCGCAAACTTCCGCATCGTTCATCGCCTCACCTACCGTATCCAGCCCGGCCTGGAATGCCACAGGCACCAGTGCCGTATGCGCACCGTTCAGGATCGCGACTTTACGCTCTTTGTACGGTTTAATGTCATCAACAATCAGCACGTTCAGCGGTAATTTATCCAGGCGCAGTTCACTGGCGAGCGTTTTGGGCCCCTGAATCACAAACAGGTAGAAGTGTTCAGCGGTATCCAGGAAACCATCGTGATAACCGAGTTCCGCTTCCAGCGCGGACACTTCATCGCGCGGATAGCCAGTTACGATACGGTCAACCAGCGTGGAACAGAAGCTGTTGGCATCATCCAGCCACTGAATAAATGCCGCCGGTAACGCCCACTCCTGCGCATAACGCAGCACCAGCTCGCGCAGCGCATCACCGTTATAGTCAATCAGTTCACATGGAATGATGATCCAGCCTTTATCCGTAGCGCCATTGAAATGGCTGAAGCGCTCAAACAGCAGCCGCGTCAGTTTCGCCGGATAGCTAACCGCAGGCGCATCATCAAACTTATCACCCGCGTGGTAGCTGATCCCCGCTTCTGTCGTGTTTGAAAAGACAAAACGCATATCCGGATTATGAGCCAGCTTCAGAAACTCATCGTACTGGCTGTAGACGCTGATCTCACGGTTAACCGAGCGGATAACACGGGCATCGCTGACGGCCTCGCCCTTCTCATTCAGACCACGAATAATAGTGGTGTACAGCCCGTCCTGAGTGCTCAGTGACGGGGGGAAGTCGCTTTGAATCGGGCGCACAATGACCACGCCAGCGTTGAGATCGGTATGTTCGTTTAACAGGTCGATTTGCCAGTCAACGAACGCACGTAAAAAGTTGCCTTCACCAAACTGAATGATACGTTCAGGGTAGATCGCACCGGGGAAATCACGACGGTTGAGTGTGTTCACGTTGGGGTCCTTTTATGATTAGTCATACAGCCTGATAAGATTGGTGTGATAACTTACCAAAACTTTACGACCGGGAACCCTGTTTTGATCAATTCATGACGCAATTGTGAAAAATAATCACAAGAACTTATAAAAGACCGATGTCCCATTCATCTCGCCGTCTGGCATTAGAGCGTAACGCGGGATCTCTCCCACTTTTTGCCAGCCTGCACGCTGGTAAAAGGTTTCCGCTCCGCTCCCGGTGGAGGTATCCAGTACCAGCACTGTGCGCCCTTTTTCGCGAGCCACGGCTTCAAGTGCCTCCATCAGGGCCATCGCTGCCCCTTTACGACGGGCTTTTTCGTGAACCAGCAGCTTTGCCACATCTGCGCGGTGGGGCTGATTTTCCGGCTGATCCGTTATCAACTGTACCGTACCGATAACCCCCTGCTGATTATCGATACAGGCCAGTACGGTACGTTCGTTTCGCCCGACGCTTTCAGCAACACCGAGCCAGAATGAGCGGGCTTTTTCATGGCTGAAAGGCAGCATAAAGCTGACGGATGCACCGCCGTTCACACAGTTAAAGAGAATGTCGGTCAGAGCAGAAAGATGGGAGAGTATCTCTTCCCGCGAGAGGGTTTTGATGTGCAGTGGGGAGGTCATTATTGCTCCTTTTGATGAATTCCCCACTTTGCTATTTACATTCTCGTAACGCAATAGCGTCGGACATAGGTTTTTGTTATGTCAGCGTCTGGCCTGGCGCTGCTGTTTCATGGCATACATTTTCTCATCAGCCGTTTTCAACCACCGCTGCATATCATTGCTGGTGTGATCGAATTCACTCAGCCCCCACGAAAAGTGTAAAGACCACGGGTGCTGCTTACCGGCGTTATAGTTTTCTACCTGCTCGGCAAGATACTGCATTGCTATCCAGGCCCCCTGCTCATCCGTATCGGCAAACAGCACCGCGAACTCATCCCCGCCAAAGCGGGCTAAAAGGTCGGCCTCACGGAAGGAGGTACGCATCAGGGTTGCCATCGCCTTCAGTGCGTTGTCGCCTTCATCATGCCCATAGCGGTCGTTAATCTGTTTAAAGCGATCCAGATCCAGCCAGCCCAGAGTTAATGGCTCTGCCCGTCGTCTGGCCACAGAAAGCACAAACGGAACAAACTGATTAAAACCGCGACGATTGTACAGGCCCGTCAGTTCGTCTGTCGTCGCCGCACTCACTGCCGCGAATTCGCCCTCAACCAGAGCACTCAGATCGCTTAATACGGCGAGATCGGCCGCTGAAAATTCACGGGGAGCGTAATCAATAAGGCAGAGCGAACCAACATTTACCCCGCCACGCAAGCGCAGCGGAAACCCTGCGTAAAAGCGAACGCCGGGCTCACCGGCCACCAGCGGATTATCCGTGAAGCGAACATCCCGAAGCATATCTGGCACCACCAGCGGCGCGTCGCTCAGAATGGTATGACTGCAAAATGAGATATCGCGGGGAATGCTTGCAGGAGCCTCTCCGTCAGCCGATTTGACGATAAGCGAATGTTCATCGATCAGGTTAACCATCGCCAGGGGCACGTTAAAAAAGCGTTTAGCCAGCCGCGTCAGCCGGTCAAACGCCGGAGAGGTGTCGAGTTCCAGCAGGCCGGATTCACGCAAAGCGTTCAGACGATCCGTTTCATTAACAGGGATGGCGGGTATTTTCATAACGTCTCCTGACGCTTTTACGTTATTAAAAGCGTAGCTTACAGCGACATTATCAGTGGGCGAAAATTCTGTTCTTACCCTCACGCTTGGCCTGGTAAAGGGCATTATCGGCTGCCTGCAGCCAGTCGGTCACGCTGTCCATGTCGCGCGTGGCGCAGGCTATACCGATACTGAGCGTACAATGCACGGCCTCCTGAGCGACATCTTTCATCACCGCAGCGGCATCCATAATACGGGTAGCCACGATATGGGCTTCATCAAGGGTGGTATTCGGCAGCAGGATCACGAACTCATCGCCGCCCAGACGCGCTGGCGTATCCGTAGGCCGTGTCGCCAGATGCAGGATCTGCGATACCGTAGCCAGCAACGCATCCCCTACCTTATGGCCAAAACGGTCGTTAACCTCTTTAAAATTGTCGATATCAATAAACATCAACGCGGACTCACGGCAGGACTGGCGAAGTTTATTCAGCTCGTGATCGATACGCTTTTCAAGCAGGCGTCGATTGGCAATATCGAGCAACGGGTCCATCATGGCGATCCGCTCAAGCTCCCGGCTCTTGATCCGAAGACGCCGCGCAATACTGTCCGTGAGCACGCTAAGGGCAATCATGTAGATCGCAATCAGGGGCAACGTGGCAAACAGCGTTCGCGGCGAGACGATCAGGTCTACAGCCATCCCCTGTGTTAGCCAGCTCACCAGAAAAACCGCCAGCATCAGAACCGCCGCCTTCCTCATCAGCGGAAGTCCTCCCGCTGAGAGCCTGTCTGCGAGCAGAATCGTGGCAATCACCACAGATGGCAGCGGATTCACCGCCATCATGGCGATCCAGAATCCCCCGGCTCCGGCATCAAGGAGCAGGTTTTGCTGTTCCGTGACCAGAGGAACCGGTGATTGACGCGCGCGATACCAGGCAACAGTGGGCCAGATAAAAGCATTCATCCCCAGCAATACCATAAGCCAGACTGAACGTTGGTGCTCGGCCAGCACGGACAGCACGGGGAAAAAACAGAGCAGCGTACCGAGAATACGCATCAGATACATACGTTTGACAAACCGACTGCCGGGTACGCGGGGCGTGGAGCTGAGTTTGTCAGTGGCATTCATGCTAAGATTTTTCCGATATATTTCTTGCGGTAATCTTATTGAGCTTAAAAATACGTAGCAAGCAATTTATCCGCTAATCATTCAGACGCATACCGCATTCTGACTGAACGGATGACATTTTCGCCCACTACGCCCCCCGCTCCGGTTCGGCGACGATCAGATCCGCCGACAACCGCGCACTGGTACGATTTCGGCCTGCTTTTTTCGAACGATAGAGATAATCGTCTGCCTCAGCCATGAGCCTGTTAAAGACCTCTGTTAACTCCCAGGACTCCGATTTTCCGCTCCCCAGCCCGATACTGACCGTTAAGTACAAGGTTTGCTGCCGCCAGGTAAACGGATGATTTGCTATGGAGAGCCTGATACGTTCAGCCAGGGTAAAACCGTGTTGCGCATCGCCGGAGTTCACGACCACCGCAAATTCTTCACCCCCCATACGCGCCACCAGCCCATCCTCACCCACGACCTGCTGCACTTTCTGCGCAAAAGACGCCAACACACGGTCGCCACACTCGTGGCCGTAGTTGTCGTTGATACTCTTGAAATAATCAATATCCAGCAGCATAACCGTCAGAAAGCGTGAGTGCCGGTGCGCCCCTTCATGTTTGAGTGCTTCGTACAGACCGGAGCGCGAATAGACATGCGTCAGAAAGTCGTAATCCGCCCGCAATGAGACCTGCCGGATAAGCGAGTTAATGGCTGCCACGCTCACGGAAACCATTACCGGGCAAATCGCCATCGTCGCAATCCCGAGGCGCGCCGAGAACATCATCGGTGTCGACAGCGGCGCGTCGACCGCAATATCAATAACAGAGTTAGCAACCAGTATGATCTCTGCCGCTCCGGTAACAAATGTCAACAAACAGGTTGCTGGCAGGGAATACCGTACAGCACACCAGATAAGCGCGGGCAACGGAAAGGCCAGGCTCCCCGCTCCGCCAATGATGACCGACGCCGCAACAGAAACGATCAACGCCAGCACCGGCAGGAGCTGCTCAGGACGGAACCGGATAAAGCGTTCCGGTATTTTCACCGTAAGTATGCACGGCACAATCAACACACCTGTCGAGAACTGCTCACTAAACCAGTCGGCAAAGAGCGGCCAGAACGTCAGGCTGTCTATCCCGTCCGAGCCTGTCGCCCCCAGGAGTGCACACAGCAAGGCGGCAACCAGGCAATAATTAAACAGCCGCAGCGCGTTGATCGGTTCCTGCGTAGCCCTCATTAACCGCTTATCACGCAGCACCAGCAGCGCCACGGTAGCAATAAAGACCATATTCGATGCATTGATCACCAGAGAAGCCATTCCCCAGTTAGTGGTTACCGCATCGTACATCAGCATGGCGACGTAAGAGACCGTGTAATAGCGAAGGCGGTTAAGGTACAGATAACGGGAAAATACGCCCGCCATGACCCCGTTCAGCGGCCAGAAAAGAGATAATGCTTCCACCAGACGCAACTCTGCACCGATAAAATAGAACAATGTGGTGAGGAGAAAGATACCCACCGCATTGCGTAGCGGGCTTTCTGGTCGAAAAAGTGTGAACGAAGCGATAGCAGAACGCATGAAATATCGATCCATATAATCACTTATGGCACGTATTTGCGGCCATTAGCATGAATGGAAATAATTTAGCATGCATCTATAACACATACACAACACGATCATAACCTGCCAGTTTCAGGCGTTCATCTGTAACACCAGCCAGTGATGGATCACGCTGACAATGTAGTGCTGCTGTTGCGCAGTGAGTGGCTCCCCCTGCGGGATATTGTGCCATTTTGCCAGACAGCCCCGACAACAGGTGGCGGTAGCGTGCTGCGCGATAAATACCGGATGTCCGCGCATCGGCGTTTGCTTTCCATCCCTGGCAGGATGTGCCGGGGCCAGCCGCTTAGAAACAAAATCTGCGGCATGTTGATCGATGGTGTCGGCCCCTTTGTCCCAGCAGTATTGCCGCTCTTTCGGCCCTAAGCGAAAACGGGAACGAAAGGTTGAACGTGACAAACGAATAAATAACGGCTCCAGCGTTGACATCAGTAGACCGACCGCCCCAGGCGTTGTGTCAGTTGCTCCAGCACTGCCACACCGGCAAGTGAATTTCCCGTCTCATCCAGTTCCGGGCTCCAGACGGCTATCGCCATCTCGTGCGGTACAATCGCCACGACGCCCCCGCCAACGCCCGACTTGGCTGGCAAACCAACACGCCACGCGAACTCTCCGGCGTTCTGATACATCCCGCTGGTCGCCATCAGGGCGTTAATCTGGCGAGCCTGCATCGGGGAAACCACATCTTCAGAGAGATGCGGCGCGTGGCCCTGGTGAGCGAGGAACAAAAACGTTTGGGCCAGCTCAACGCAGTTCATCTTCAGCGCACAGTAGTGAAAGTAGTTTTGCAGAACGGTGGCAACATCGTTATGAAAATTGCCAAACGATTTCATCAGCCAGGCAATTGCCGCGTTACGGGCGGAGTGTTCAAACTCAGAGCGTGCCACAACCGGATCATAGGCGATATCCTGCACACCGGAAAGCTGGCGCACAATTTCAAGCATACGTTGACGAGGCGCACTGAGGCGGCTTTGCAGCATATCGCACACCACCAGCGCCCCGGCGTTGATAAAGGGGTTACGCGGTTTACCCTGTTCAATTTCAAGCTGCAGGAGAGAGTTAAACGGCTGGCCGGACGGATCTTTACCCACGCGCTGCCAGATTTCATCTTCATCATACTGACGCATGGCCGCCACCAGGCTCAGCACTTTTGAAATTGACTGAATCGAGAAGCGCTCACGGGCATCACCGGCTTGATAGCGCTGGCCGTCTACCGTACAAATGGCGATGCCCAGCTTATTACCGCTGACCGACGCCAGCGCCGGAATATAGTCGGCAACCTTACCCTGCCCCAGTAACGGACGAACCTGCGCCAGAATCTCGTCCAGCATCTCATTATGGATGACCGCAGCCACACTTTGCTCCTTGCCCTCAGGCTAAAACGGGCTGCGAGTATAACAGACGCTGATATGTCGCGTCAGGCAGGGAGACGAAAACGCGAAACGGCGTGCAGCAAAAGATCGGACTCCTGCTGCAGACGCTCGGAGGCTTGTGACGCATCAGTGACCAGCGCGTCAGTCTGGCGTGACACCTGGTTCAGCGCCTGAAGCTGGCGGGTCATCTGGTGAATGCTCTCCCCCTGGCTCAGCGTGGCGGTCGAGATATCATTCAGCAGGCTGCTTAAATTCGCCACCAGCCCGGTCACCTGCTGGAGGTTATCTTCGAGGCGCGTCACGGCTTTCGAACCATCTTCAATGCCCTGCAAGGAGTGGTTGATCAGCTCCTGAATGGTTTGGGTTGAGTGGCTGCTCTTTCTGGCAAGCAGCCCAACCTCTCTGGCAACCACCGCAAAGCCGCGGCCCTGCTCCCCCGCATGCGCCGCTTCAATGGCTGCGTTGAGAGCCAGTATATTGGTCTGAAACGCCACGCTGTCGATCATCGCGACGATCCCTCGCATCTCAGAAGATCGGTCAACGATCGCCTGCATGGATTCATTGACGGTCGACATCATGTGATCGCCACCTGCTGCGGCCTGCCTCGCCTCATCCGCGCGCGTACTGGCAAGCCTCGCATAGCCGGTATTGCCTTCGACGTGTGTCTCCAGCACAGCAATATGTGACGTGACATCTTCCAGTTCCTTCGCCTGACGAGCCGACTGCTGATACAGCTTCTGATTGCCCTGTGCCAGCGATCCAATATTTTCAACCATTGAGGTAGTGGCATCACTGACCTGCATCACCAGCTGCTGCAGGCCCGTTTGCAGGGTGACAACGCTGTCGCTGAGTTGCCCAATTTCGCGGTTAAAGCGCATTACGCCAGGCGGTGTGCCCGACAAATCCCCCGCAGCCAGCAGGTTGATGTGTGCGATCAACCGACGCAGCGGTGTAATGACCCACTTTGCCATCCCGAACCAGACGACAATCGCTATCGCCAGCAGCACAACCGGCGCAAGCAGGAACAGCGTTTGCAGCCCTGAAAGCTGCTCCATCAGCGCCTGCCGTCCCTGTACTGCCTGTTTCTCGCTTACCTGCTGATAGCGAGCATAGTTATCGTTAAAATCAGTCTGGAACGCCTGGGCGGGCACCGCGAAAAAGGCATCAATTGAGTTAGTTTTGATAAGCCCTTCGGCCTGCTCTTTAATGGCTCCATAGAATAGCTGGTAACTGTTTATCAACGCTTCGTCCTTCGGCGGATTAAGTGCAAGCCAGGCATTCCATGCCTGCTGAGACGCCTCCAGCGATTTTTGCGCCTCGTCCATCAGGCTGTGCCAGCTTCCTTCTGAGCCGGTCTCTTTATCCTGCATAAACCAAACGCCCGAACGGTTAAGCAGATCGCTTGCCGCCAGCAGAGAGACGCGCGCCAGATCCAGCTTTCCCTGCTGCTGATATGCCAGCTGATTGTGCTGCTCGTTGCGCTGGGCCTCTTTGAGAGAAGCGGTTAACAGAAAGGATGAGGAGAGTTGCAGTGCGGAGAAAAGCCCAATAATACAAAAGATACCGGCCAGCAGACCAAACTGACGTGGGATGATGCGCTGCGCAATACGGCGTAAAATTTGCGTTAGGTTCATAATTTTCTTCTGTAACAATGCGTTAGACGCGATGGAGTCTACGAGAGAAAAATGACAGAACCATTGCAAAAACGTGACAAAGGCCTTCGCAATGAAGGCCCTTTTTCGTTAAACGCGATCTTTCCATACCGTCTGCACATTACAGAATTCGTGCAAACCAAAGTGTGAAAGCTCACGGCCAAACCCGCTTTTCTTCACGCCGCCAAAGGCAACACGCGCATCACTGGCGCTGTAACCGTTAATAAACACGCCGCCACACTCCAGCTCGCGTGAGAATAATGCCGCCAGCGCACTGTTGGCGGTAAAGACGGTCGCAGACAAACCGAAATCACTGTCGTTAGCCAGTTGCAGCGCGTGTTCGGCATCTTTTGCAACCGTGATGGCCGCGACAGGGCCAAACAGCTCCTGACGAAACGCCGTCATTTCCGGCGCGACGTTCCCCAGTACCGTTGGCGCGTAGTAATTCCCCTCGCCGGCGATTTTCTCTCCGCCCAGCAGCAATGTTGCACCTTCTGACAGTGTCGCCTGTACCTGCTGGTGCAACTCATCACGCAGGTCAAAACGCGCCATCGGGCCGATATCGCTCTCTTCTTTATCCGGCGCGCCGACCTTCAGCGCAGAGGCGGCATCGATAAAGCGTTGGGTAAAGGCATCGGCAATGCCCGCTTCAACGATAAAACGCTTCGCCGCTGCGCAAACCTGCCCGGTATTCTGGTAACGTCCGGCCACTGCGGCTTTTACAGCCAGATCCAGATCGGCATCATTCAGGACGATAAACGGATCGGAGCCTCCCAGTTCAAGCACGCATTTTTTCAGCGCCGCCCCCGCCTGTGCTCCTATTGCCGCACCGGCACGCACGCTCCCGGTCACGGTGATGGCAGCGATACGACGATCGTTAATCGCCTGGCTCACACCGTCGTTAGTGGCATTGACCCAGCCAAAAACACCCTGAGGAAAACGGGCGTCGGCAAAAATACGGGCAATGAGTTCGGCTGAGCCCAGCACGTTAGGCGCATGCTTGAGCAGATAGCTGTTCCCCGCCAGCAGGATCGGCACTGCACCACGCAGTACCTGCCAGAGCGGGAAATTCCACGGCATCACCGCCAGAACAGGCCCCAGTGGGCGGTACTCAATTACCGCATTCTGGTTTTCCACCTGCGTCGGTTCGGCACGCAGCATTGCCGGGCCGTGTTCGGCATACCAGTCACACAGACTGGCCGATTTCGTCACCTCCGCGCGCGCCTGCAAAATGGGTTTTCCCATTTCGCGGGACATCATCTGGGCCATCTCTTCCGCCCGGTTACGCAGCGCCACACCGAGATCGCGCAGCTTCTGAGCGCGGTGGGACACGCTCTCACGCCGCCACTGACGGAAACCGGCGTCCGCCTGCGCGATAGCCTGTTCAACCTCTTCGGCGGTCGCCCACGGATAAGACGCCAGCGTTTCGCCGGTCGCCGGGTTTACAGATGTAGCAACTGACTGAGTCATAATATTCTCCACGCAATAACAGTTGCTTCAGTGTGGCTCACTCTGCTATTTCTTAAAAATGAATAATAATGACCACCTTATTCACAAAACGAGAATGGCATGGACTTAACTCAGCTTGAAATGTTTAACGCCGTTGCGCAGACCGGCAGCATCACCCAGGCGGCGCAGAAAGTGCATCGCGTTCCGTCAAACCTCACGACCCGCATCCGCCAGCTGGAGGCGGATCTCGGCGTAGAGCTGTTTATTCGTGAAAATCAGCGTTTGCGGCTATCGCCAGCCGGACATAACTTTCTGCGCTACAGTAAGCAGATCCTGGCGCTGGTTGACGAGGCGCGGATGGTTGTCGCCGGTGATGAACCCCAGGGATTGTTTGCCCTCGGCGCGCTGGAGAGCACCGCCGCTGTGCGCATCCCCGAAAGCCTGGCCTTATTTAACCAGCGCTATCCCCGTATTCAGTTTGCCCTCTCTACCGGCCCCTCAGGAACGATGATCGACGGCGTGCTGGAGGGAACGTTAAGTGCCGCATTTGTCGACGGGCCGTTATCGCACCCTGAACTGGACGGCATGCCGGTCTACCGGGAAGAGATGATGCTGGTAGCGCCTGCTGGACACCGTGAAGTCTCCCGCGCAACGCAGGTAAGCGGCAGCGATGTGTATGCCTTTCGCGCTAACTGCTCCTATCGTCGACATCTGGAAAGCTGGTTTCATGCAGACAGAGCAACACCGGGGCGCATTCATGAGATGGAGTCGTATCACGGGATGCTCGCCTGCGTGATCGCAGGGGCAGGCATTGCGCTGATGCCCCGCTCAATGCTGGAAAGTATGCCAGGACATCATCAGGTTGAGGCGTGGCCGCTGGCGGAGAACTGGCGCTGGCTTACCACCTGGCTGGTGTGGCGTCGCGGCGCGATGACCCGCCAGCTCGAAGCCTTTATCGCGCTGCTGAACGAACGTCAGGCACCTGCGCCTTCTGCATAACGATTAGCGCATATAGATTTTACCCTTCAGGTACAGCGAGGCCTGGCCGCCAATCAGTACGCGGTCACCGGTTAACTCACAGCGCAAGTCACCCCCTCGCGCCGACACCTGACGGGCTTTCATCTGCGTTTTCCCTAGTTTTTTGCTCCAGTACGGAATCAGCATGCTGTGGGTTGACCCTGTGACCGGGTCCTCCGGCACGCCTTCGCCAGGACAGAAGAAGCGGCTGACAAAATCGTCGTGTTCGCCCGGTGCCGTTACGCAGACCATTTTCCCCAGCGGGATCATGGCGGCAATATCCGGCGTTAAGGCTTCCACCTGCTGCTGGTTCTCCAGCACCACCATATAATCGCGCCCGACGCGCACCTCTGCTGCACCGTCAATGCCCAGTGAACTGAAAAGCAAGGCCGGTGGCGTGTCGACCACTTCCGTCGCCCAGGCCGGGAAGTTTAGCGTCAGCCAGTCGCCGTTGCGTTTCACCGTCAGGTTGCCCACGAATCGCGTCGAAAAGGTAATTTCCGTATGAGGATAATCAAGGTATTCAAAAATGACGTGGGATGCCGCCAGCGTCGCATGGCCGCACAGATTTATTTCATATTGCGTGGTGAACCAGCGCAGCGCAAAGCCCTCGTCGGTGCGGACGAAAAACGCCGTTTCAGACTGATTATGCTGCTGCGCCATCCTGAGTAGTGTCTCATCCGGTAACCACTCTTCCAGCGGGCATACCGCCGCCGCGTTACCGCCGAACGCCTCGTTGCTAAAAGCATCGACCAGATAAAAATCAATCTCCTGCATTCTGTTACCGCCTGTTTTTATTGTGTTGGTCTTTATATTCGATGAAAACAACCGCGTCCGCTACCGTTGTGATAAGGTAAATATTGGGATCTGAGTCACATAATGGTTGAGTTTTCGCCGTTTAAAGCCTTAAGATCGGCCTCTCATCTTTTATCCAACGAATCCCAGACATCCCTATGACAATAAACACTGTTTCCCGCAAGGTCGCGTGGCTACGTGTGGTCACGCTTGCTGTTGCCGCGTTTATTTTTAATACCACAGAATTTGTGCCCGTTGGGCTGTTGTCTGACATCGCAAAGAGTTTCCAGATGGAGACGGCTCAGGTGGGCATTATGCTGACCATCTACGCGTGGGTCGTGGCGCTGATGTCGCTGCCGTTTATGCTACTGACCAGCCAGATGGAGCGGCGAAAACTGTTGATTGGCCTGTTCGTGGTGTTTATCGCCAGCCATGTGTTGTCGTTTATGGCCTGGAACTTTACCGTGCTGGTCATTAGCCGTGTGGGGATCGCATTTGCGCATGCCGTGTTCTGGTCGATCACCGCGTCGCTCGCCATTCGTCTCGCCCCTGCGGGCAAACGCGCTCAGGCGCTGAGCCTGATTGCGACCGGAACGGCGCTGGCGATGGTGCTGGGTCTGCCGATTGGCCGCATCGTCGGGCAATACTTCGGCTGGCGCACCACCTTCTTCGCTATCGGTATGGGCGCGCTAATCACACTGGTTTGCCTGATTAAATTGCTGCCAAAACTGCCAAGTGAACATTCCGGTTCGCTGAAAAGCCTGCCGCTGCTGGTTCGCCGTCCGGCGCTGATGAGCATCTATCTGCTGACCGTGATTGTCGTGACCGCGCATTACACGGCGTATAGCTATATTGAGCCGTTTGTACAGGTTGTTGCCGGTTTTAGCGCTAACTTTGCCACCGTCCTGCTGCTGATTTTAGGCGGCGCGGGCATTATTGGCAGCATCCTCTTCGGTAAACTCGGCAATCAGCATGCTTCGGTGCTGGTAAGCGGTGCCATCGGCCTGCTGCTGGTGTGTCTGGTATTACTGATGCCCGCAGCGGGCAGTGAAAGTCATCTGGCGATCCTCAGCATCTTCTGGGGCATAGCGATCATGATTATCGGGCTTGGTATGCAGGTAAAAGTGCTGGCCCTGGCCCCGGATGCCACCGACGTGGCGATGTCGCTATTCTCAGGCATTTTTAATCTGGGTATTGGCGCGGGTGCGCTGGTGGGCAATCAGATCAGCCTTCATGTATCGATGTCGGCGATTGGCTACCTGGGGGCGATTCCGGCACTCGTGGCGCTTATCTGGTCGGTACTGATTTTCCGTAAATGGCCGGTAGCGATGGAAGAACAGGTGCATCACGGGTGAGTGTTTTGCCGGGTAAGCGCAGCGCTACCCGGCAATAACCTCAGTGGTAGGTTTTAATAATTTCCAGCACGCCGTTAATAATAAACTGCACGCCCATACACACCAGCAGGAAGCCCATCAAACGCGAGATCGCTTCGATACCGCCCTTGCCCACCCAGCGCATAATCGCCCCAGAACTGCGCAATGACCCCCACACAATAATGCCGATCAGGGCAAAAATGATCGGCGGTGCGACAGTCACAACCCAGTCCGGGAAGGTGGAGCCATCACGAACCGTCGAGGCGGAACTGATAATCATCGCGATCGTTCCCGGCCCTGCCGTACTCGGCATCGCTAACGGCACGAAGGCAATATTGGCGCTCGGCTCGGTTTCAAGTTCTTCGGATTTACTTTTAGCTTCCGGCGAATCATGGGCTTTTTGCGCCGGGAACAGCATCCGAAAACCGATAAAGGCGACGATCAGACCGCCGGCAATACGCAGCCCAGGGATGGAGATCCCAAACGTGTTCATCACCAGTTGCCCGGCGTAGTACGCAACCATCATGATGGCAAACACATACACGGAAGCCATCATCGACTGATGATTACGCTCCGCGCTGTTCATGTTCCCGGCCAGCCCCAGAAACAGAGCCACCGTGGTTAACGGGTTCGCCAGGGGCAGCAAAACGACCAACCCAAGACCAATTGCTTTAATCAAATCCACCATAACGCGTCGCTGTCCTTATCCATTTTCAACTCCGCAATTATAGGGGGAAATCTCATGATTCAGCTATCGTCACGACGTAAGGATTGTTTTCACGCCTGAACCATAACACTCCGTTATGTTTATGATTTGAAAGCCGCAAAAAAAGGTTCACGAAACGTTTTAGCAATTCGTGGCATCGGCTGATTCATTCAGTTGACTTATACTTGCCTGAGCAATAATATCTGCCGTGACTAAACTACTTGCCAGGGCAACCATTGTGAAAAGCACCAGTGATCTCTTCAACGACATAATTCCACTGGGTCGTCTTATTCATATGGTTAACCAGAAAAAAGATCGCCTGCTCAATGACTACCTGTCACCGCTGGATATCACCGCAACACAGTTCAAAGTGCTGTGTTCTATTCGCTGCGAAGTGTGTATCACGCCGGTTGAGCTGAAAAAGGTGCTCTCTGTCGATCTGGGTGCGTTAACCCGCATGCTGGATCGTCTCGTCTGCAAGGGATGGATAGAACGAAGCCCTAACCCGAATGACAAACGTGGCGTACTGGTGAAACTGACCAGCGACGGCGCGGCCATGTGTGAGCAATGTCATCAACTAGTAGGACAAACACTGCACCAGGAACTAACAAAAAACTTAACGGCAGATGAAGTGGCAACACTTGAGCTTTTGCTTAAGAAAATCCTGCCGTAAACAGAAAAAGAGGTATGACGATGTCCAGACGCAATACTGACGCTATCACTATTCATAGCATTTTGGACTGGATCGAAGATAACCTGGAATCGCCGCTCTCCCTTGAGAAAGTGTCAGAGCGTTCAGGTTACTCAAAATGGCACCTGCAACGGATGTTCAAAAAAGAGACCGGCCATTCATTAGGTCAATATATTCGCAGCCGTAAGCTGACGGAAATTGCCCAAAAACTGAAAGAAAGCAATGAGCCGATCCTTTATCTGGCGGAGCGTTACGGTTTTGAATCCCAACAAACCCTGACGCGCACGTTCAAGAACTACTTCGACGTGCCGCCTCATAAGTATCGTATCACCAGCATGCCGGGTGAATCCCGATACCTTTATCCGTTAAAACATTGTAGTTAATCATCGCCTGTAAAGACGTAACCGAGGAAATCATGAACGTTATCGCCTCCGCCGCCCTCGCCTTGCTGGTGCTTGTCTCCAGCCAGGCCTTCGCGGAGCAAACACCCCGTGCAGCACAGCAGAACAATCGTGATGCGATTACCCTGCCGTCCGCACATGACCAGTCCCCCTTTGATTTCAACCACATGGGGGCTGGCAGCGATAAATCCGACGAATTAGGCGTACCGTATTACAACCGGCACGACTTCTGATTCGTTTTTGCCCCGCAGGTGCGGGGCTTTTTTTTGCCTTATCCCTTCACCCGCGCGGTACGACGCACCCGTAAACCAAAGATATTGATATAGAGCCCGGCCATGATCAGCACTGCGCCAAGCAGTTGCAGGGCGCTGAGCTTCTCATCCAGCAAAATGGCGGCGCTTGCCAGCCCGACCACCGGCACCAGCAGCGACAGTGGCGCAACACGCCAGGTTTCATAGCGCCCCAGGAGCGAGCCCCAGATCCCATAGCCTACAATGGTTGCCACAAACGCCAGATAGATAAGCGACATAATGGTCGTAATGTCGATCTCAACCAGGCTACTCAGCATGGCGTCTGGCCCGTCAAGAATGAATGAGGCAGCCATAAACGGCACAATCGGAATTAAGGCGCTCCAGACCACCAGTGACATCACCGCCGGACGCGCATCATGCTGCATAATCAGTTTGTTGAAAATGTTCCCGCACGCCCAGCTTAGCCCTGCCGCCAGCGTCAGCATAAAGCCGAGCAGCGCCACGTGTTGTCCATTAAGGCTGGCTTCGATCAGCACCAGTACGCCAAATACCGCCAGCGTGATCCCTGCAAGCTGTTTGCCCTGCAGACGTTCGCCAAATACAAATGCGCCGAGAATGATGGTAAAGAAGGCCTGGGCCTGTAATACCAGCGAAGCCAGACCGGCAGGCATACCGAACTTAATGGCGCAGAACAGAAAGGCGAATTGACCAAAGCTGATAGTCAGGCCGTAACCCAGCAACAATTTAAACGGTATGTTGGGACGGGCGACAAAAAAGAGTGCCGGGAACGCCACCAGCATAAAACGCAAACCGGCCAGCATCAGCGGGGGCATATTGTGCAAACCCATTTTAATGACCACAAAATTCAGCCCCCATACTACGACCACCAGCATCGCCAGCAGCCCGTCTTTACATGTCATACCCTGCCCCTGAATTATTAAATTTTTGTAAACACTTCAAGGTAACGAAAAAAACGCGTCACGAGAAGATCATTATTTCTGGCAGTCAGGTGAAGCACTTACGGATAAATCAGGTGCTATACAAGCCCCTTATGTCGTGGTACTCCTGATATAACATAAAAAAAACATAACGATTTTCTGGGCAAGAATATGAAACCATCTCTCAGGCGCTCCACTGCAGCGTTGCTGGCATCGTCATTGCTATTAACCATTGGTCGAGGGGCAACGCTGCCGTTCATGACCATCTATCTCACGCGCGCCTACAGCATGAGCGTTGAGAATATTGGTTATGCCCTGACCATCGCCCTGACCATTGGCGTGGTGTTCAGCTTAGGGTTTGGCATTCTGGCCGATAAGTTTGATAAAAAACGCTACATGCTGATCGCTATCCTGGCGTTTATTGCCGGTTTTGTGGCGATCCCGCTGGTAAATAACGTTACGCTGGTGGTGCTGTTCTTTGCCCTGATCAACTGCGCCTATTCTGTTTTTTCAACGGTGCTGAAAGCCTGGTTTGCCGATGTGCTAACCTCCAGCGAAAAAGCGCGCGTGTTTTCGCTGAACTACAGTTTCCTGAACATTGGCTGGACGGTCGGGCCGCCCATCGGCACGCTGCTGGTGATGTACAGCCTGCAACTACCGTTCTGGCTCGCAGCCTTCTGTGCCGCGCTCCCGCTCGGGTTTATCCACTTCTTCGTGCAGAAAAGCGTGGCACTGGATACGACACAGCCGACAGCGCCCTGGCAGCCGTCCTTGCTGCTGCGCGACCGCGCCCTGTTCTGGTTCACGCTGTCCGGCCTCCTTGCTTCTTACGTTGGCGGCTCATTCGCCAGCTGCATTTCGCAGTACGTACTGGCGGCAAATGCCGACAGCGATTTTGCCCAGAATGTCGTCGCCGTCGTGCTTCCGGTGAACGCCGCCGTGGTGGTGACGCTGCAGTACGTCGTTGGACGCAAAATTTCAGCCACTAACATTCGTCCGCTAATGACTGTCGCCACCCTGTTTTTCATCGCGGGACTCGGCGGGTTTATGCTCTCCGGGGAGAATCTGGTTTACTGGGGCATTGCCGCCGCCATCTTTACGCTGGGCGAGATTATTTATGCACCGGGGGAATATATGCTGATTGATAACATTGCCCCGCCGGGGATGAAGGCGAGCTACTTCTCTGCGCAGGCGCTGGGCTGGCTGGGCGCGGCGGCCAACCCGATGATCACCGGGATTATCCTGACCCATCTGCCACACTGGTCGTTGTTTGCCATTATGATGGCGGCCATTGTCATTGCCTGGCTGATGATTTTGCGTGGGATGAGCATGAAGGCGTGGTGCGAAACGCCTGACGTAGTGTGAGCCGTTTAACTGCCGGGTGGCGCTGCGCTTACCCGGCCTACGTTCGCGTTCTTGAAGCGCAGCGCCACCCGGCAACAGCAAAAACCTAGTGGTGCAACATCTCCTCCACGACCTGCTCTTTCTCCATCTCGTTCGGGTAATACGTCGGCCAGTTATCCATCTCTTTCAGCAGTGCCTCATGAGAGGTGTTGCCCATAAAGATATGGAAGTGTGACGAGGCTTTCGGCCCGATGATATGGTCACTGAACTGGACAAATTTCGGTGCCTTGCTGTCAGCAGCCTTACACTCGAACAGGTAGCGAACCCCTTTTTTGCCTGAGGCATAGGTCAGGATTTTGTAGCCGTTGTAATCGTACTGGCAGCTGCTCACCGCGTTGCCTTTATGGAATTCCATAACGTTATTTTCAATGCCAATCGAATCCACATCGGTCGCGTAACCGGCGCGGTAATAGGTTTTCACCTCGTCAAAGGATTTATGTTTATCCTTCTCCGCTTTCTTTTTAAAGACCGGGTCCAGCGAGCCATCCAGCAAAAACGGATAGACCGACTGCCAGACGCCGTCCCAGTCGGACAGTTTTCTGTCCTTAACGTCTTTATCTTCAAAAACGCCGTTCGCCGCTTTCTGTTCCGCTTCGGTCATCTGGTGACCGTGCGAGTGGGCAAACAGCTGGCCGCTGACCAGCAGCGCCCCCAGAGTCATTGCAAATTTTCCAATACGTATAGCCAAAATAAAACCCTCACTCCGTTTTATGAGAATGAGGATGTTATATTATAACATTTCAGATCGCAACCTGCCCGCGAACCCCCTCCTGCTCCATATTTTCACCCCGCCCCCGCTGGATGATGGTGCCGCGAGACATCAGCAGATAGCTGTCGGCAAGCTCCGCCGCAAAGTCGTAGAACTGTTCAACCAGCAGAATAGCCATATCGCCTCTGTCTGCCAGCTTGCGGATCACCTGTCCAATTTCTTTAATGACCGACGGCTGGATGCCCTCTGTCGGTTCATCCAGAATTAATAACTGCGGCCGACTCGCCAGCGCACGACCAATCGCCAGTTGCTGCTGCTGACCGCCGGAGAGATCGCCCCCGCGGCGGTGCTTCATCTCTTTTAGCACCGGGAAAAGTTGCCAGATTTCATCCGGCACGCTTTTCGCGTCTCGCGCGCTGAAGCGTGACAGTCCCAGCAGCAGATTTTCTTCGACGGTAAGACGCGGGAAAATCTCGCGTCCCTGAGGCACATACGCCACGCCAGACTGCACACGCTGGTGCGGTTTACTGTGGGTGATCTTTTTGCCCTGCCAGACGATATCACCTGTTCTGGCGGGGATCAGCCCCATCAGACACTTCAGCAGCGTGGTTTTCCCGACACCGTTGCGTCCCAGCAGGCAGGTCACCTCACCGGTAACAGCCTCAAAGCTCACACCGCGCAGAATATGGCTTCCGCCGTAATACTGATTCAGTTCATTAACCTGTAACATCGCGGCTCCTTAGCGTCCCAGATAGACTTCAATCACCTGCTCGTTGGCCTGCACCTCGCGAAGCGATCCTTCCGCCAGTACGCGTCCCTGATGCAGTACCGTAACGTGATCGGCAATGGTTTCCACAAAGCCCATATCGTGCTCAACCACCATCAGGGAATGCTTGCCCGCCAGCGTTCTGAAAAGTTCAGCCGTATATTCAGTCTCCGCGTCGGTCATCCCGGCGGCAGGCTCATCCAGCAGTAACAGATGCGGGTCTTGCACCAGCAGCATGCCAATCTCCAGGAACTGCTTCTGCCCGTGAGAAAGCAGCCCCGCGCGGCGGTCACGTTCTGTGGTCAAGCGCAGCAAAACCAGCATCTCATCGATACGATCGCGTTGCTCACCAGTGAGTTTAGCCCGCAGGCTCGCCCAGACAGACTTGTCGGTTTTCATCGCAATTTCGAGGTTTTCCCACACCGTTAACGCTTCAAACACCGTCGGTTTCTGAAATTTTCGCCCGATCCCCTGTCGGGCAATGGCGGCGGGCTCCAGCGTGGTCAGGTCGGTAGACTGGTCGTAAATGGCTTTCCCGCTTTTTGGCCGGGTTTTACCGGTGATGACATCCATTAACGTGGTTTTCCCTGCACCGTTTGGCCCAATCACGCAGCGCAGCTCGCCGACGCCGATATTCAGTGAAAGGTCCGTCAGCGCCTGAAATCCATCGAAATTCACGTTGATGGCCTCCAGTTGCAGCACCGGATCGGTCTGGTCGCGATAGCGGTCGCCGGGCAACTGGCGGGTAAACAATCCTTCTGCTGGCTGCATTATTTCTCTCCCTTACGCAACAGACCGTAGACGCCGCGCGGTAAAAACAGCGTGACCGCGATAAATATCAGCCCCAGAAACAGCTGCCAGTATTCCGGCATTGTGACGGTAAACACGCTTTTCGCCCCGTTCACCAGCGCCGCGCCAATCACCGGCCCTGCCAGCGTGCCACGCCCGCCCAGCGCCACCCAGATCGCCGCTTCTATCGAGTTAGTCGGCGACATTTCGCCGGGGTTAATGATGCCGACCTGCGGAACATACAGTGCCCCCGCCAGGCCACACAGCACGGCAGAAAGCGTCCAGACCAGCAGTTTGAATCCGCGTGGATCGTAGCCGCAAAATGTCAGGCGGTTTTCAGCATCGCGAACGGCCGTCAGAATGCGGCCAAACTTGCTCTTCGCCAGCGCAAAACCGATGCCCAGTGCCAGTAGCAACAACAGCACGGTCGCCAGAAACAGCGCTATGCGCGTAGTCGTTGCCGTTACGGAAAAACCGAGCAGCGTGGTAAAGCCGGTAAAGCCGTTATTTCCACCGAAGCCGGTTTCATTGCGAAAGAACAGCAACATGCCCGCGTAGGTCAACGCCTGAGTCATGATGGAGAAATAGACCCCTTTGATCTTCGAGCGAAAGGCAAACCAGCCGAAGACCAGCGCCAGCAGGCCGGGAACCATCACAATCAACACCTGCGCCCAGGCAAAGTGTTGCGTTCCCCACCAGAACCAGGGCAGTTCACTCCATGAAAGAAACGACATAAACGCAGGCAGACCGTCACCCGCCGCCTGGCGCATCAGATACATTCCCATTGCATAGCCGCCCAGCGCGAAGAAAATACCGTGCCCCAGAGACAACATGCCCGCATATCCCCAGACAAGGTCGAGCGCGACGGCCACGATGGCGTAACAGAGGATCTTACCCAGGAGCGTTAGCATCCAGGTCGAGAGTGCCAGCGGGTGGCTGGCGGGCAGCAAGGCGAGAAACGGTAATACCAGCAGGATCGCCACCAGCAGGCTGCCAATAATTTGCGTGGTCCGTGGCGCGCTACGCGCCAGCGTTAAGGTCAGTGGCTGGCTCATTAATCAGTAACCCTCCCTTTGAGTGCAAACAACCCCTGCGGGCGTTTCTGAATAAACAGAATGATCGCCACCAGAATCAGGATTTTGCCAAGAACCGCGCCCATCTGTGGCTCCAGAATTTTGTTGAAAATCCCCAGGCCAAATGCCGCAGCCACGCTTCCTGCCAGCTGGCCTACGCCGCCCAGCACCACCACCAGGAACGAATCGATAATGTAGCCCTGACCCAGTTCCGGCCCGACATTACCTAACTGGGATAACGCCACGCCGCCTAAACCCGCAATCCCTGAGCCAAGACCAAAGGCCAGCATATCAATACGCCCCGTCGGTACGCCGCAGCAGGCGGCCATGCTGCGGTTTTGCGTAACCGCGCGCACGTTAAGGCCAAGACGGGTTTTATTCAGAATGAGCCAGGTGAAGAACAGCACCAGCAACACAAAACCCAGCACCACGATACGGTTCCACGGCAACGTCAGGTTGGCGAATACCTGTACGCCACCCGAAAGCCAGGCTGGGTTGGCAACCTCAAGGTTCTGTGCGCCAAAGGTCATGCGCACCAGTTGGATCAGCATCAGGCTGATCCCCCAGGTGGCCAGCAGCGTTTCCAGTGGTCGACCGTACAGATGGCGGATCACCGTGCGTTCCAGCACCATCCCAATGGATGCGGTCAGAATAAACGCGACTGGCAGCGCCACCACGGGATAGAGCGCCAGCCACTGCGGTGCCAGTTGCGCCATCATCTGTTGCACCATCCAGGTGGCATAGGCTCCCAGCATCAGCATCTCGCCGTGCGCCATGTTGATGACACCCAGCAAGCCGTAGGTGATCGCCAGCCCGAGCGCTGCCAGCAGCAACACCGACCCCAGCGAAAGGCCCATAAACGCCTGCCCCAGCAGATCGCCCCACATCAGACGGTACTTAATATGCTTCAGGCTCTCTTCGGCAGCCGCACGCACGCTGGCATCCGGTTCGTTTTGTGGCTGGGTAAAGGGCATCAGCCGGGACTGAACGTCCGGGTCGTCGGACTGGCCGAGCAGTTCAACGGCCTTGCGGCGCACCTCTGCCTGAGGGTTGTTTACCTGCAGGTTCGCCAGTGCCAGCAGAAGCGACTGTCGCGCAACGTCGTCCGTCTCGCTGTTTGCCCGCTTTTGCAGGAAATCGAGCATTTCTGGCTGGGCATCGCGCTGAAGTTGTTTCGCTGCTGCGCGTCTTTCCGTGACGTTGTCACTGACAAGTTGATGAGTTGCCAATGCGGTGGCAGACAAAACGCGTAGCCGGTTGGTCAGGCGTACCGCTTTAGTTTGCCCTGCTGCCGCTTTTGCGTCGCCCAGCGCGAGCATGTGGCCCTGGCTGCGCGTAAAGGCATGTTTTTGACTGTCGATAAACAGGTTTTCGGTTTGCAGCGCGTGTAGCAATGCCAGCCGCGCCGGTTCCGGCGATGCCGCCCATTGTGTCAACATCGCTGCCTGCTGGCTGCGATTCGCGGCAACAAAATTATCGGCATCCGATGCCTGCGCCATCCCTGGCAGCAGTCCGGTAAGCCACACAATAGCGATGATCATGCGCATGGCGTTCATGACTTTTCTCCCTGCGGTAATGGCTTAGTTGCTGGCGGTTTTCATCGGCTGATCGGGTTTTTTGTCATTCCCGTCGATGAACGGGCTCCACGGCTGGGCGCGAACCGGCTGTTCAGTCTGCCAGACCACGTTGAACTGGCCGTTGCCTTCAATTTCGCCAATCATGACTGGCTTATGCAGGTGGTGGTTGGTGGCGTCCATGGTGAGGGTAAAGCCCGACGGTGCCTTAAAGGATTGCCCGGCCATTGCCGCGCGGACTTTATCCACATCAGTCGTACCCGCTTTTTCCACCGCCTGCGCCCACATATGAATGCCTACATAGGTCGCTTCCATAGGATCGTTCGTGACAACGGTATCGGCGTTCGGCAGCTTGTGTGCTTTGGCATACGCCTTGTAATCCGCCACAAACGCCTGGTTGGTTGGGTTATCGACGGACTCAAAGTAGTTCCATGCCGCAAGGTTGCCGACCAGCGGTTTGGTGTCGATCCCACGCAGTTCTTCCTCACCCACGGAGAACGCCACTACCGGTACATCGGTCGCTTTCAGCCCCTGATTCGCCAGCTCTTTATAGAACGGCACGTTAGAATCGCCGTTGATCGTTGAGACCACGGCCGTTTTACCGCCAGCGGAGAATTTTTTGATATTGGCAACAATCGTTTGGTAGTCGCTATGGCCGAACGGGGTATAGACCTCTTCAATGTCTTTATCGGCCACCCCTTTCGAATGCAGGAAAGCGCGCAGGATCTTGTTGGTGGTACGCGGATAGACGTAGTCCGTCCCCAGCAGGAAGAAGCGTTTGGCACTGCCGCCGTCTTCGCTCATCAGGTACTCCACCGCCGGGATCGCCTGCTGGTTTGGTGCCGCGCCGGTATAGAAGACGTTAGGCGACATCTCTTCACCTTCGTATTGCACCGGATAGAACAGCAGCCCGTTAAGCTCTTCGAACACAGGCAGAACCGATTTGCGAGATACCGACGTCCAGCAGCCAAATACCACAGCCACGTGATCCTGGCTCAGAAGCTGACGCGCTTTCTCCGCGAACAGCGGCCAGTTTGAGGCCGGATCAACGACCACGGGTTCCAGCTTTTTCCCCAGCACGCCCCCTTTGGCATTGATCTCGTCGATCGTCATCAGAGCAACATCTTTCAGCGGTGTTTCAGAAATGGCCATGGTGCCGGACAGCGAGTGCATGATCCCCACTTTGATGGTATCAGCCGCCTGCACGCCAAAGCTCATCCCCATGGCAACAACCGAGGCTGATAGCGCAAAGGCTTTTAATAAGGTACGACGGTGCATATTTTCACTCCTGAAAAGTAAGCTGTGCGAATACGTCCGTTACGGCGTGGACGCAGAAAATAAACGAGTGTCAGCTTAAGGAGAGCAAAAAGGATGCCAGAATGGGGAGAGCGGATTTTCGGGGGATGGAGACGCGGATCGGGCGGGAACGACTCAGAATGGCACAGCGTTGCACTTAAATAATGCAGCGCTGTGCCCTGGGTTTACCAGACTTCGCTGGCGATTTGCGTCACCAGACGCACTTTATCCCACTGCTGAGCTTCACTCAGGCTGTTGCCCTCTTCAGTTGAGGCAAAACCACACTGCGGGCTTAAACAGATCTGCTCTTTGGCAACATATTTCGCCGCCTCTTCCAGACGCGCTTTCACGCCGTCCGGGTTTTCCAGTTCACCGTTTTTCGTGGTGATAAGACCGAGCACCACCTGCTGCTTGCCGGGGCGGACAAAACGCAGCGGCGCGAAATCCCCGCTACGGTCGTTGTCATACTCCAGGAAGAAGGCGTCGACGTTAACGGTGCCGAACAACACTTCCGCGACCGGCTCATAGCCACCCTCTGAAATCCAGGTTGAGCGGAAGTTACCGCGACAAACATGCAGGCCGATGGTCAGGTCGTCCGGTTTGCCTTCCAGTGCTTTATTCAGCACGCGGGCATAGATACGCGCCAGTTCATCTGCGTCATCGCCACGCTCGCGGATTTGACGACGCTGGTCGTCCGAGCAAAGGTACGCCCAGACGGTGTCATCCAGTTGCAGGTAGCGGCAACCAGCATCGTAAAAGGCCCGAATCGCATCACGCCATGTGGTGGCCAGATCGTCAAAATACGCATTCAGATCCGGGTAAACCGTCGCATCAATGTCTTTGCGACCGCCGCGGAAATGCAGCACGCTCGGGCTCGGAATGGTCATCTTCGGTTGAGCGTTACCGCTAATGCTTTTCAGATAACGGAAGTCTTCCAGCATCGGGTGATCGCCAAAGCCCAGTTTACCCGTGACGCGCACGCCGTGAGCTTTGGTCTGAACACCGTTGAACTGAATCCCCTGCTGTGAATCGTAACGCTCGACGCCCTGCAGGCCATCGAAGAAATCGAAATGCCACCAGGCGCGACGAAACTCACCGTCGGTTACCACGTGCAAACCGCAGGCACACTGCTGTTCGACAACATGGCGGATAGCCTCATCTTCCACGGCGCGAAGCTGCCCGGCATCAATCTCGCCGCTGGCGAATTTCAGGCGAGCCTGCTTGATGGCATCCGGGCGTAAGAAACTGCCTACTACATCGGCGCGGTACGGGGTGTGTTGTCGTTGCATCGAAATCTCCTCTGTCTGCTGGCGATAATTGCCAACAGTGATAATTCATTATTTGAACTTTTAGACTTCTGGATGTCTAAATGTCCAAAAAAGATGTCATACCTGGCCGATGACGACAAACGAGAAAAATTCACGTGTGTTGAAAAAAATTCATCTTCACGACGTCAGCGATGAAACCTGCCCGGCAAAATCAAAGCGTTCATCTTCCCAGCCGGTGATCCCACCGAGCATAATTTTTACCGGTAACCCCAGGCGCGCCAGCTTCAACGCGGCCCGGTCCGCGCCGTTACAGTGCGGACCGGCGCAGTACACCACAAACAGCGTGTCCGCAGGCCACTGTGCCATCCGCTCCGCTGTGATCTGGCTCCAGGGCAGGTGCAACGCACCGGGAACATGACGACGCGCAAACTGCTCGATATTCCCGACCACATGCAATAAAACAAAATCCTGTTCATTGTTCGTCAGCGCGTGATGCACATCAGCACAGTCCGTCTCGACACTCAGGCGACGCAGAAAATACGCAACGGCTTCCTGCGGTTCTGCTGCCGGGAATTCAGTAACATAGCTCATGATCCTTCCTCATCTGTTGTGTTTGTGTTAACACTACTCTATCTATAAATTCAGCCAGTGAATGCGCCTGCTTATGCCAGAAAACAGCAAAAAGATGACAACGTTACGACACGGCGCTCCCCCGCGCGTGGTTGTGCTGGCATATGACGGCTTATGTACCTTTGAGTTTGGCGTGGCGGTAGAGATCTTCGGCCTTCCGCGTCCGGAAATGGGCGACGCGTGGTATCGGTTTGCCGTAGCGGGTATCGAGGACGGTGAACTGCGGGCAACGGGAGGCGTTCGCATTTTGACCGATGGCCATCTTAGCCTGCTTGACGCTGCGGATTTGATTGTTGTCCCCGGCTGGCGCGGGCTGGATGAACCCGTACCGGACGCGCTTTGCGAGGCATTACGGCAGGCCAGTGCCCGTGGCTGCCAGCTACTTTCTATCTGCTCTGGCGTTTTTGTGCTGGCCGCCTCCGGCCTGCTTAACGGCCGTAAAGCCACCACTCACTGGCGCTACATTGAGGCACTTAAAACGCGCTTCCCGGCCATCAACGTGGTTGACGATGTTTTGTATCAGGACGAAGGCGATATTCTGACTTCCGCAGGCAGTGCGGCCGGAATCGATTTGTGTCTGCATATCGTGCGCCGGGATTACGGCATGGAGGCGGCGAACTGCGTCGCTCGTCGTCTGGTTATCCCGCCACACCGGGACGGTTCACAAACGCAGCAGCTTAGCCGTCCGGTAGCACAGCTGCGGGAAAGCCAGCGACTGGGCCAGCTGTTTGATTTTCTGCACCAGCATCTGGCTAAAACGCATACCGTTGATTCGCTGGCTCATCGGGTGGGTATGAGTCAGCGAACGTTTTTACGACGCTTTCGGGATGCCACCGGTACAACCCCCGCGCGCTGGCTGCTGAATGAACGTCTGCTGCGGGCCAAAGATTATCTGGAAAACAGTCGGTTAAGTATCGATAGCATTGCCGAACAAACGGGATTTGGCCAGGCAGCAACATTGCGTCACCACTTCCGCCAGCATTTTGCCCTTTCTCCTGCCCGGTATCGTAAACAGTTTGCGGCAACACCCCGATAAACAGGCAAAAAAATACCGCCATTAACTGGCGGTAAATGCTTGCATGGATAGATTTGTATTTTCGTCTCTACGTTCCCGACACGTCATGCCGGGCAGCGGAACCCTGATAACCTAACACCCATATTATCAACGGCAGTTAAACAAACCCTTTAACCCGCTTTGGTATTAATTTGCAGATATTGCATTAATCCCTGCTTTGCGCTCTGTCTGGCCTCATCATTAATGGCTTCCAGGTAGAACGAACGCGACACAGAATACGGGGCCTGGTCGGCTGAATAGACGGCATACTGGAACGTTTTGCCTTTCGCGCGACTGGTACAACCTAATTCCCAGCGCTGTTCAGTAACTTTTGCGCTATTACACGCCACTTTGCCGTAATAACTGGTTAAATATGAACCGACCCGCACTTCAGCAGACTGAATATAGTCCGGTTTATCATTCAAGCTGTAACTCACACAGGCGGTTGCTCCTGCGGCAACAATCAGAAGCGCAGCAGTGAATACTTTCTTCATTGAATTCGACCCATTCCTTTGCCAGAAAACGCCATTATATAGGATTTATCTTTAAATCTAATGACTGAAAATGTACTAAATATGGTTGTTTACAGACCCAACCAATTAAATTAGGAATTATCTTAATAACGGTTAAGCCTGTACCACAGTTTCTGACAATCCCTTTGCGCTAATTTGAAATTTCGAATAATAACTCAAGGAAATTATCTGCATGATAGCGGGGAATTATCATTCACGGGTGAAATCATGTTGAGAAAAGGATTAACGCTTATTCTGCTGATCTGCGCGTTATTTTCCGGGCAGCTGATGGCGGGGCATAAAGGGCATGAATATTTATGGGTACAAAACGTCGACCATCAGCTTCGTCATGAAGCCGACAGTGACGAAATACGTAACGCCGCAGAGGAGTCTGCAGAGGGTTTACGCGAACATCACCACTGGCAGAAGTCGCGCAAACCAGACACTCACATTCGCTGATTAATTGCCTTTGCGTTTTGGCAATGTTTTCAGCAAATCTTCAGGACTGACAGAGGCCACAATGCTGCCTGGCGGCGGCATTTTGAAGATATGATTTTTCATTTTGCCTATCACGTGCATCTCACACGGGCGGCAGTCAAATTTCAGGGTCAACACCTCGTCCCCATTCACCAGCTGCATCGGCGTTGCTTTCCAGCTCTTGATATTCCCTTTGGCCTGCTTTGGGCAAAGGTTGAACGCAAAACGCAGACAGTGCTTGGTGATCATCACCGGCACATCGCCCTTCTCTTCATGCGCCTCATAGGCCGCGTCGATCAGCTGCACGCCGTGCCGATGATAGAATTCACGCGCTTTATGGTTGTAAACATTCGCCAGGAAGGATAAATGCGTGTCAGGATAAACCGGTGCAGGCACCGCTTCGGCTTTACGGCTGCCGCGCGGATAGTTTGCCAGGCGAGCGTTATCCAGCATCTCTGCCGTTTCACGGCGGAACTGGTTCAGCAGGCTGTTCGGAATAAACAGCGCATCAGGCAGATTCACCTCAATAGTGCGCGGGTAATAGATCGTCTGACCCAGCTTTGCCACGCCGTCTTTCAGGTTGTTAAGCGCTTTTTCGGCATTGTTTGCCACCTCAAACTGACCGTCAAGCGTATGCGTTACGCTGATACCATCTTCGCAGGTCAGGGTGAGGATCAACTGCTCTTCCCAGCCGCCAAGCTCGATATCCACCGCGATACGGCGCTCACTGGAGGTTTTCAGCAGCGCCTGCTGCCAGTTGTGGTCAAGGTTGCGGTTCAGCGCGGCGTTCGGGCGCGCCTTAAAGAGATCGGCAGGCATTTCATTTGGCCACACGCGGTAACGATTTTCGCCGGTTTTTTCCACTGTATTGGCACGGAAACCCACCACTTCGCGTTTGATCATCACGTTCAGGCCATCGCCGTTTGCCAGCGGCTCCGTCACTTCCACGTCCAGATAATCTTTCGCCACTTTCAGCACTTCACCGACGGGCAGACCGATAAACTTCGGCGAATCAAACGCACCAATATCGCCTTTACGGGCATTCACAAAGTAGTCCGTGCTGCCGCGATGGAAGGTTTTGTCTGTTGACGGGATAAAGAAGTGTTCGGTGCGCCCGGCAGATGCGCGCGCCAGGTCGCCACGATCTTCAATGATGGCATCCAGCATCTGGCGATAGTGCGCGGTGATGTTCTTCACATAGCTCATGTCCTTGTAACGCCCTTCAATCTTGAAGGAGCGCACGCCTGCGTCGATAAGCGCACCGAGGTTGGCGGTCTGATCGTTGTCCTTCATGGAAAGCAGGTGTTTTTCGAACGCCACGACGCGGCCCTGATCGTCTTTCAGGGTATACGGCAGACGACAGGCCTGCGAGCAATCGCCGCGGTTGGCACTGCGGCCTGTCTGCGCATGGGAGATGTTGCACTGTCCGGAATAGGCCACACACAGCGCACCGTGGATAAAGAACTCAATGGTCGCGTCGGTCGCCTGGTGTATATCGCGGATCTGGTTCAGGTTCAGTTCACGCGCCAGCACAATCTGAGAAAAACCCACGTCGGAAAGAAACTTCGCCTTTTCCACGGTACGGATATCGCACTGGGTACTGGCATGCAGTTCAATTGGCGGGATATCCAGCTCCAGTACGCCCATGTCCTGTACGATCAGGGCATCAACACCGGTCTGGTAGAGATCGGTGATCAGACGCTGCGCAGGCTCCAGTTCATCATCATGAAGAATGGTGTTCAGGGTGACGAACACTTTCGCCCCAAAGCGGTGGGCGAACGGCACAAGCCCGGCTATGTCGCGCAGGCTGTTACTGGCGTTATGGCGGGCACCGAAGCCTGGGCCACCGATATAGACGGCATCAGCACCGTGAAGGATCGCTTCACGGGCAATGTCGGCGTCGCGGGCCGGACTCAAAAGTTCAAGATGATGGGCGTGCAGGCGCATACTTCGTCGTTATCCGTTATGGTCAAAATGGCGGCTATTGTATTCAGAAGTCTGCGTCAGCGAAACAGTTTTGCGTGCCTTCAGCGGGGATAATGGATAAGGGAGTGAAAATGTACCGTCCGGGTGCCGCTGTTGCGGTATGCGTGCGGTTTATCGCCTGCGAAACGGACCCCGGAATCGGCGTAAAGCGTGCGCCAGCTTCCCTCAATATTCATCTCAAGCTCACCGCTTATCACCACCACATGCTCAATGACCCCCGCCTCATGCGGTGTCGACTCACTGAACGCGCCAGGTGCCAGCGTAATAGAGAAATGGTCGAACTTCAGCGCATCGTCCCAGGGAAACAAGGGTTTCACCACCATTGCCTGCTGCTGGGGATCAAACACCGCCTGCGGATCGGTTTCCGGCGTGATAAACGCGGAAAACGGCACATTCAGCCCGGTAGCGATTTTCCACAGCGTCGAGACCGTCGGGCTGGATTCGTTGCGCTCAATTTGTCCAAGCATCGCTTTTGACACGCCCGTCTCTTCCGCCAGCTTCGACAGACTCCACCCACGCGCCTGGCGCAGTGATTTCAGCGTGTATGCAAGGTGTTGTGTAATATCCATGGAGCCTCCCGTTGTGGTAAGCATACCACTTGTACGCTATAACGCACAGTGTTACCTTAGCGTGGACGTTATAACGCACAATGGAGTTTTCATGCGCACCTCAACGCATCTCTTTCCCGCCGTGCTTGCCGGGTTTGTTGCCGTCCTGGTGGGATACGCCAGCTCTGCCGCCATTATCTGGCAAGCGGCTGCCGCAGCGGGTGCCAGCGCGCAACAGATCGCCGGGTGGATGACCGCCCTCGGGCTCGGAATGGGCCTGAGTACGCTCGCCCTGTCATGGTGGTATAAAGCCCCGGTGCTCACCGCCTGGTCTACGCCAGGGGCAGCGCTGCTTGCCACCAGCCTGCACGGTGTCACGCTTGCTGAAACTATCGGCGTCTTTATTTTTGCCAACGCACTCATTCTGTTTTGTGGCGTAACCGGGTTATTTGCTCGCCTGATGAAGCTGATCCCCCATTCGCTTGCCGCTGCCATGCTGGCAGGCGTGCTCCTGCGGTTTGGTCTGCAGGCGTTTAGCCATCTTGAAGGAAATCTTCTGCTGTGTGGCAGTATGCTGATGGCCTGGCTGATGGCAAAGGCGTTTGCACCCCGTTACGCCATGGTTGCCACCCTGTTGGCTGGCGGTATGGTGGCATGGGCGGCAGGTGACGTTGTCACTAAAAATCTCACCCTGACTGTCGTTATGCCAGAATTTATCGCCCCCACGTTCACCCTCACCAGCCTGGTGAGCATTGGTCTGCCCTTCTTTCTGGTCACGATGGCCTCGCAGAATGCGCCCGGCTTTGCCACGATGAAAGCCTCAGGCTTTCCCTTACCCGTTTCGCCGCTGATGATCTTTACCGGCGGGCTGGCGCTGCTGTTATCGCCCTTCGGCGTCTATTCCATCTGTATCGCCGCTATCACCGCTGCGATTTGCCAGAGCCCGGACGCGCATCCGGATGCCAGCAAGCGCTGGCTGGCTGCCGCTGCAGCGGGCGTGTTTTATCTGCTGGCGGGGCTGTTCGGGGGGTCAATCACTGCGTTGATGTCCGCCCTGCCGCTGAGCGGAGTCCAGACACTGGCAGGGCTGGCGCTTCTCGGCACCATCAGCGGGAGTTTATATCAGGCATTGCATCACGAAGCGGAACGCGATGCGGCAATCGTCACCTTCCTGATGACTGCCAGCGGCATCACGCTACTGGGCATCGGTTCGGCATTCTGGGGGCTGGTGCTGGGAGGGTTGTGCTACGCCGTGCTTTTACGCGTTCGCCGCACGTAACCGGGAAGGTGTGATACCTATGACGCTGCGAAAGCGGTTGCTGAAGTGGCTGGCAGAATTAAACCCGCAGGCGAGCGCAATGTCGGTTAGCGGCATCGACGTATTCTGCACCAGCGATTTGGCTTTCTCCATCCGCCGCTGCATCACATACTGGTGGGGTGCCAGCCCGATCGACTGACGAAACATTCTGGCGAAGTGGTACTCACTGAGCGCAGCCTGATCGGCCAGTTCCGCCAGCGTCAGCGGCTGCGCAAGGTTCTCCTCAATGAAAGCCAGCACGTTGCGCAGTACAAACGGCGATAACCCGCCGGTGACCACCGGCAGCTTCCACTGCACGCTGGAGTAATTCTGCAACAAATGCGTCAGCAGTAGCGTAGAGGCCGTGCTCAGGGTGAGCTGGTTGGCCTTTTGCTGCCAGTCACAGCCAAGCAGAAACTGACGATACAGCGCGGTAATTTTCGCATCACTGCCAAAGATTTTTTCATCCAGGGTCAGCGACAGCGGGCGCTTGTCCCAGATCTTTTCCCCGACATCCCGCAGATGTTCATCAGTACAGTAAAGATGGACAAACGACAGGTCATCACGAATATCCCACGTGGATTCGCTCTCTTTTGGCATCAGACAAAAACGATCGGGCCCGCCACCGTTCTTCCAGCCACCCGGTGTCTTTTGATAGCTCTCATAGCCGTCTGCCACATACAGGCTCAGGGTATGATGGTTGCTTTTAACCGTTATTGTATCGTGCTTGTTGTACCACGCCGCCAGCTGGATGCCTGAGTTAAGCGCGACGGTTTCCCGGAGCACCGCATTCTGTTGGCGTAACGTTTCAAAGGTGTCGTAAGCGCGAGACATAGCCGTTAACAAGTGATTAATCAGACTGTCAGTCTAAGAAGTGTTGCTGCGCGTTGCCAGATCTCCCGGAATAAAAAAGCGCAAGATTTTGCAAGTCCACCGCAAACGGGTGAAAGCCAGGCACCTGTCCTCTCGCCACAATAGGGTTTTCGCCGTGTGAAAAGAGAGAAACAATGAACGCATTACTTTATGGTCTGGTCGTCGTTATCTGGGGAACCACCTGGATCGCCATTTTCCTCCAGCAGGGCCCCGTTGCCGCACCGGTCTCCATTTTCTGGCGCTTCGCCGTCGCCAGCGCCGCGATGATGATAGTCTTAGTTGCTCTCCGCCGCTTGCGCAGGCTAGCGTTCAGGGATCATCTCTTCTGTATGCTTCAGGGCTGCTGCGTGTTCTGCTTTAACTTCTGGTGTTTTTATACTGCCGCCGCACACATCAATACCGGGCTGGAATCGGTCATTTTTTCCATGGCTGTACTCTATAACGCCATCAATAGCTTTATCTTCTTCGGCCAGCGCCCTCCTGCGCGGTTCTGGACGGCGGCAGCGCTGGGTCTCATTGGGATCATCACCCTCTTCTGGGACGATCTGCTGGCAAGCGGCTGGAGTGCCTCGCTACTGACGGGAATTGGCCTTTCTGCCCTCGGCACTTATGGCTTCTCGCTGGGGAATATGATCAGCATGCGCCACCAGCGCAACGGGCTGGAGACGATGACCACCAACGCCTGGGCGATGCTCTACGGGACAGCCGTAATGGGCGCGATCGCGCTCGTCAGAGGCGACAGCTTTATGCCGGAATGGACCGTGAGCTACATTGGCGCGCTGTTGTACCTTGCCTTGTTTGGCTCCGTGATCGCCTTTGGCGCGTACTTTACGCTGGTAGGCCGTATTGGCCCCGGCAAAGCCGCCTACAGCACCCTGCTGTTCCCGTTAGTGGCACTCTCTATCTCAACGGTTTATGAAGGCTATGTGTGGCATATAAACGGGATTATTGGGTTATTGCTGATTCTGGGCGGAAATATGGTGATGTTTACGAAACCAGAAACCTGGTTCAGACGCCTTCGTATGGCGTAAAAAAAGGGCCTGCAATATTGCAGGCCCTTTTTATTATTGTGCCGTTTTATGCAGATCAAACATGGTGGCATCGGTCGCCAGGTCGTCAACAACCTGTTTCAGCGTGGCGAAGCCCATCGGCGTATTTTCGTTCGCCAGCTCTTTACCTTCGCCTTTACGCACCACTTTCATGACGGGCTTGTTGGTTGCGGCGTCAATCAGTTCCCCCTCAAAGAAGAGATGGGTATCCATCGTGCGGTGACCGGTTGCCATCTGCGTCCCCGCAACAACTAACGCGACGGGAACCACTTCATAGAACTGCAGCCCCTCTTTCTGCGAACTCACCCCGGTGATAGCCCCACGGAAAATCAGGCTATGTTTACCCGGCGTCGTCACAATCGGCTTACGCTGGCCAATCGCTGTTTTCATTTTGGTATTGGTGTACGCCAGAAGCTCATCCAGCGTTTTTTGACCAATCTGGGTGGTCGGTTTTGGCACCGGATAGTAGGTAATCGGCGTCCAGATAATACTGTCGTAATTTGCTTCGTTATAGGAAGGATCTACCCAACGCAGGGTCGGTTTACCTGTCGCAGACGTTGTTTGCTGCAAGCCGGAATAATCTTTTAAAAAGCCTGAATACTGTTCGGGAGCCGCGACTTTTGATGAACAACCCGCTAACGCCAACAGACCAGAAAGCACTGCAACTTTAAAAAAAGTGTGGGTACGCATGATGGAATTCCATGTTATCTGCAAGTATGCATTTGAAGTTATAGCAAAAACGAGGAGGACTTGTTGTGGCAAAAAATGACGATGGCAGCACAAATTGCGAAAAGAGTGCCCGGCCATGTGCCGGGCAGTGAAAAACGACTATTTTATATCCACCTGCCAGAACAGATGTTTGCCAAACGGATCGATTTCATAGCCTGTGACCTCTTTGCGCACCGGTTCGAAAATCGTCGAATGGGCAATCATCACCGCGGGCATTTGATCGTGCATCATCTGCTGCGCCTCTTTGTATAGCGCCACACGTTTATCATGATCGGTTATCGATTTTGCCTCGGCGATAATCTTATCAAACGGCTTATAGCACCATTTCGATGAGTTCGAGCCGCCATTCGCAGAGGTACAGGTAAAGAGTGGGCCGAAGAAGTTATCCGGGTCGCCTGTCGCCGTTGTCCATCCCATCAGGGCTGCCTGGTGTTCACCGCCTTTCACGCGTTTGAGGTATTCACCCCACTCGTAAGTGACAATCTTCGCGTGGACGCCGATTTTCGCCCAGTCTGCCTGAATCATCTCGGCCATACGTTTGGCGTTCGGGTTATACGGGCGCTGAACTGGCATTGCCCATAAATCGATACTCACGCCGTCAGCAAATCCGGCCTCTTTTAGCAGGGCTTTTGCTTTTTCAGGATCGTAGTCGTAATCCTTCAGTTCGCTGTCCGCACTCCAGACGCCCGGCGGCAGCAGGTTCTTCGCCGCTGTCCCCGTGCCGTGGAACACCGCGTCAATAATGGCCGGTTTATTGATCGCCATAGCCAGTGCCTGGCGAACGTTGACGTTATCCAGCGGCGGCTTCTGGGTATTGAACGCAAGGAAACCGGTATTCAACCCGTCCTTACTCATCAGGTTGATGTCTTTGTTCGCCTTCATACGCGGCAGATCGGCCGGGTTCGGGAACGGCATAACCTGACACTCATTTTTCTCCACTTTCGCAAAACGCACTGACGCATCGGGCGTAATGGTAAACACCAGGCGATCCAGTTTTGATTTGCCCTGCCAGTAGTCCGGGAAGGCAGTAAACAGGATACGGGAATCCTTCTGGTACTGTGCCAGCTTAAATGGTCCGGTGCCAATCGGCTCCATATCGACCTTTTCCGGCGTTCCGGCTTTCAGCATCGCGTCGGCGTACTCTGCTGAGAGTATCGAGGCAAAATACCAGGCCAGATCCGCCACGAACGGCGCTTCCGGGTGTGCCAGCGTAAAGCGCACGGTGTGGTCATCTACCTTGTCGATGGCGGTAATCAGGCTGCCAAACTCCAGACTTTCGAAGTTGGAATAGCTGCCGTTGGAGACGTTATGGTACGGGTGGTTGACGTCTTTCTGACGCATGAAGGAGAAGATCACATCGTCAGCGTTAAAGTCGCGCGTCGGTTTAAAGGCTTTGTTGCTCTGGAATTTCACGCCCTTGCGCAGATGGAAGGTATAAACCTTGCCATCCTCGCTTACCTCCCAGCGTTCCGCCAGGCTCGGCACCAGCTCCGTGGTTCCCGGTTTAAAATCCACCAGACGGTTATAGACCGGCACCGCGCTGGCATCCACGCTGGTGCCAGAGGTATACAGTTGAGGATTGAAATTTTCCGGTGACCCTTCGGAGCAATACACCAGCGTTTTTGCGGCGACGGTGGAACTGACCGTCAGTGCAGCAAGCGCCAGCGTGAATGTTGTCAGTTTGCTTTTCATCGTTTATTCCTGTCTTTTTAATTCGACGGCTAATTAATTCTTTTGCCATTTCATAAATAACATTAAAGTGAGAATGCAAACACCTGATAAAACAAAAAAGAGAGAATCACTATGCGCTCCGCACTTTCCAGACAATTAACGCACCGCTTTTTCCGCTATCTCGCCATCACCAGCCAGAGCGATGCGAAAGTGAAAACCCTTCCCTCAACGCCAGGCCAACACGACATGGCGCGAGAGCTGGCGAAAGAGCTGGCACAGCTGGGTTTAGACGACATTGTGATTGATGAATTTGCCACGGTAACGGCCGTAAAAAAAGGCAATGTTGCGGGCGCGCCGCGTATTGGTTTTATTACCCATATCGATACGGTTGACGTCGGTTTATCACCGGATATTCATCCACAAATATTAACGTTCACCGGTGAAGACCTCTGTCTGAATAAAGAGAAAGCGATCTGGCTGCGGGTGAAAGAGCACCCGGAAATTCTGGCCTATCCCAACGAAGAGATTATTTTCAGCGACGGGACCAGCGTATTAGGCGCAGATAATAAAGCGGCGGTAACCGTGGTAATGACCCTGCTGGAAAACCTGACGCCGGAAGATCGGCATGGCGATATTGTGGTCGCGTTTGTGCCGGATGAAGAGATCGGCCTCTGCGGCGCAAAGGCGCTGGATCTGAAACGCTTCGACGTCGATTTTGCCTGGACAATTGACTGCTGCGAGCGGGGGGAAATTGTTTACGAAAACTTTAACGCGGCAGCCGCCGAAGTACGCTTTACCGGCGTGACGGCGCACCCGATGTCCGCCAAAGGCGTGCTGGTGAATCCACTGCTCATGGCAACTGACTTCATCAGCCATTTCGACCGACAGCAAACGCCTGAGTGCACCGAAGGGCGTGAAGGCTATATCTGGTTTAACGGCATCCAGGCGGGGCAAAACGAGGCCGTGCTGAAAGCGAATATTCGTGATTTTGATAAAACGCAATTTGCTGCCCGCAAGCAGCACATTGCCGATGTCGCAGCGGCGATCGCCGCACAGTATCCAACAGCCAAAGTGGAATACCACATTGAGGATACCTACAGCAATATCAGCAATGCCATTGGCGAAGACCGCCGCGCTATCGACCTGATGTTTGAGGCAATGAAAACGCTCGGGATCACCCCGAAACCAACGCCGATGCGCGGAGGCACAGACGGAGCCGCACTTTCAGCTAAAGGGCTGCTCACCCCGAACTTCTTCACCGGCGCGCACAACTTCCATTCGAAGTTTGAGTTTTTACCGCTGTCGTCGTTCGAGGCGTCTTACCACACCGCCCTGCAGCTTTGCCTGCTGGCCGCCCGTTAAGCGGGCTTACGCGCCAGCATGGTGGCAAAACGCAGCTTGATGCGGTTACCGTTCTCGTCGGTGCGGTGCAGTTCACCGACCTCTTCGTTGTATTTCAGCAACGACCAGCCTTCATAGTAGTGGCTCAGTTCCTGAGGTTTGAAGGCGAACGGGAAGCCCACGGTGCACGGGTAATCCGGCGTATCCATCGCGGCGACAATCAGGTTATAGCCGCCCGGTTTGGTGCAACGCTGCATATTGGCAATAAGACCAGGGATGGTCTTTGCTTCCAGGAACATCAGCACCACGGTGGAGAGAATAAAATCATACTCGCCGTCAAAACTCAGGCTGTTGAGATCTTTAATCGCCGTTTGCAGACTGGTAATGCCTTCCGCCGCTTTAATGCGCTCGATGTTATCGATGCTCATCGGGTTTTTGTCCCACGCCGTCACATCGTAACCGTTAGCCGCGAGGTAGAGGCTGTTACGGCCATTTCCGCAGCCCAGATCGAGGGTTTTGCCCGGTTTAACGATCTCCGCGCTGTACAGCACCTCTGAATGGGTACGCGTCAGACCATACTTATCGGTGAAGTAGCTTTCATCAACAGTCATTATTTTTCCTCAGATTGCATAAGCAGTGCTTTATCAGTGCGCACCAGGAGTTTGCCCTGCATCAGCAAGATAAATGTACGAACCAACAACATCGCAATGATGATGTTGGTGAAAATAAACAGCGGGATCGCTATCGCATGGAAGAAACCCGACGGGCTGCTCTGTCCCAGATGCAGGCCGGTGGTTGCCAGGGCTGATACACCGAACGAGAAGCTCCAGAACGAAGCATTAAACGGCTGCGACAAATACCACGGCATCAGGCGCAGCATAAACAGCAGTTGCAACAAACCATAGCCGAACAGCATTTTGGCAAAGGTATCGGCCTCACCACCGTTGACGCTAAACCAGGCGCTACAGGCCACCAACGCGGGGGCCAGTTGAATGCCCAATGAAGTGCGCAGGGCTGGAGGCAGTTCTCCGGCGCTGCGCAGGCGCTGCAAAATCACCGGCTCAAGGCTGAGCCAGGAAAAGACGCCTGCCCCCAGAAATACCAGACCGGCATCCCTGAACCCTAACGCACCGCAGGCCATTGCGCTGATAAAGTTGTTTGCCACGGTCGGCAGATACAAGCCCGGCGTGGTGGCCTCCTCCGGGTGCTTGCCACGCCAGAGTCCGGCGCTTTGCCAGGCGGAATAGCTCAGTTGTATCACCACGCCAGTGCCGAACAGCACCAGAGAAATGGCACGACACCAGGGCACAAAACCGATCGCGACCAGCATTGTCGTGGCCGGAAAAAGACTCACAAAACTGCTCATCACCGGATGACGCATTTCTGCCATGACACTATGCGGAAAACGCACCGCACGGCTGATAAACGCCACCGTCAGCAAAAACCAGACGGCCACCGCCAGCCCAACCAGAACATCCCCTGGCCAGCGAGTGACTGGCCAGAGCGTGCTGGCATAGCGCCAGGCGAAGCCCATCCCGATGATCCCCAACACCATGCCAAAGTAGCCTGCGGGCATGTTAAGGACCTGTTGAGGATTGTTAGATTTATGCATTTATTTTAAAGTTTAAAATGTATTTTAAATGCCATTTTAAGGGGTTTCGACAGTGGATGCCAGCACTTCGAAAACCCTAATCTTTGCTACGTTTAGTTAAGACGCTTATCAGAGATCACATAATGAAAAAGTACCGACTCAGCGAGGAAACTCGTCTCTGGCACTGGCAAAACGGCGAGACAGTATCAACGGCCACGCTCAGGCAGATTATTGCCACGGCTGATTTTAACGATATCGTCAGCGGGACGAAAGGCGGCTGGATCGAGGATGAGAGCGCCCTCGCACAGGACGGAAACTGCTGGATATACGATGAAAACAGCGTGGTTTTTGCCGGGGCAAAAATCGTCGATAATGCCCGTCTCACCCAGCCCTGCGTGATCAGCCATCATGCTGAGGTTGGCGGCAATAGCTGGCTGGATGCCGCGCAGGTCAGCCACGGTGCAAAAATAAGTGACAACGTCACTATACAGCAATCCGCTATCCGCGGCGAGTGCCACATTTATGGCAACGCCCGCATTCTTCATCACAGCCAGGTCATCGCGGCGAAAGGGCTTACGCCCGACCACGAACAGATCCTTAAGATTTACGATAACGCCACGGTGAGCCAGTCCCGTGTTGTACATCAGGCGCAAATCTACGGCGACGCCATGGTGAATTATGCCTTTATTGAGCACCGCGCAGAGGTGTTTGATCGCGCGGTTCTCGACGGAAACGATCTCAATAACGTCTGGGTTTGCGACTGTGCCAAAGTTTATGGCAATGCGCGTCTGATTGCAGGCCAGGACGATGACGCTATCCCCACCCTGCGCTACAGCTCTCAGGTGGCGGAAAACGCCGTTATCGAGGGTAACTGCGTGATCAAACATCATGTACTGATTGGCGGACAGGCGTGGCTACGCGGAGGGCCCATTTTGATTGACGATAAAGTCGTTATTCAGGGGCGCGCGCGCATCTTCGGCAACGTGTTGATCGAGCATCGGGTTGAAATCACCGATGATGCGGTTATCGAAGCCTTTGCGGGAGAAAGCATTCATCTTCGCGGGGAAAAGGTGATCAATGGGACTCAGCGGATCACCCGCACGCCCCTGCTGGGCGCGCTATAACGCCTGTCGACGCTAACCTCATTCAGGCCGGGTATGGCGAAGCCTTTACCCGGCACATTTCACGAGATTAACGCATGATGCGATCGTCAACGTAGTTACGTTTGTCCGGTGCGGGCGGGAAATACTGATACAGCCATGTTTCACTGATGGCATCACCCTGACAGCGCAGGAACATGCGCATATCTACCGGCTCCGTTGAATCCGACGTTGGATACCAGTCAAACAGAATACGATACCCGTCAAATGGCTCAACGTAGAGGATCTCAACCTGCTTCGCTTCGCCGCTGGAGAGGGTGATCACCGGTTCAATCCCCTTCGGTGCCGCCGCCTTCAGATCGCCACCGACAAAATCAATGGCAAAACGACGAGCCCACACTTTCGGGTAATTTTCACCCGGTGCCCACCCTTCCGGGAACCCACCCATACCGGTGCGTGTGGCGTAGACATTTGCCAGCGGTGAACGGACCGGAGGCTGCGCGCTCCAGTAGAGGCGATATTTGAAGTTAAGCTCATCACCCGCTTCCACCGTTTTTTCCGGCTGCCAGAAGCACACCACGTTATCGAGTGTTTCACCGGTGGTCGGGATCTCCATCAGACCCACAGAGCCTTTCCCCCAGTTGTTGCGCGGCTCCACCCACAGGCTTGGACGCTTGTTATACCAGCCCATGATGTCCTGATAGTGCGAGAAATCGCGGTCAAGCTGCAGCAGACCAAAGCCTTTCGGGTTCTTGTCCATGTAAGCATTGAACTGCAGTTTCTGCGGATTGTTCAGCGGGCGGCAGATCCACTCGCCATTACCGCGCCACATGGCCAGGCGGTCAGAATCGTGGATTTGCGGGTGAATGGTGTCGCACATGCGGCGTTCGTTATTGCCGCAGCTAAACATACTGGTCATCGGCGCGATGCCCAACTGTTTGATGTCTTTACGCGCATAGAGATGGTTTTCCACCTCCATGATCACCTGGTTCTTCTCGCAGTGGATCACAAACTTATAGGCACCGGTGATACTCGGGCTGTCCAGCAGCGTATAAACGGTAAAGGTCGTGTCGCCTGGCTTGACGGTTTCAAACCAGAATGCGGTGAAATCCGGGAACTCTTCCGGCGTGTCGGTAAAGGTATCTACCGCCAGACCACGCGCAGACAGGCCGTACTGGTAAGTATCATCCACAGCACGGAAATAGCTTGCCCCCAGGAAAGAGACGATATCGCGACGCGCCAGTTCAGGCGCTTTAAAGGCGCGGAAGCCCGCAAAACCGAGATCGCTTTGCCCTTCCAGTTGCCGGGTATCAACACCCGTATCGCCATAGCTGAACAGCTCCGGCCGGAAATGGATCTCACGCGCCTGGGAGGTCGCCTGATCCAGGGAGAACATGCGCACGCGGCGGCGGAACCCCATTCCCATATGGAAGAACTGCACGTCCAGCTGACGGCCTTCAATGTTGTTCCACAGCGACTGTTTCTCATCGTACCGAATGGCGTTATAAGCCTGTGGCGTCATAGTCGCCAGGGTTTCCGGCAGCGGACGCGGCGCACCTCCCCACGGAGTTTTCGCCAGGTCGTGAGCCATGGATTGCAGCACGGAGAAGTCAAAACGACGGCTCTGACCGTCGGCGATGTCGGAATCAGCAGCATATGCTGCCTGGGAAAACAGTGAAGCGAGGCCAGAAGTGCCGCTCAGGGCAGCCATTGCCAGCGAGCCTTTTAGAAAACGTCTGCGATTCATGCCTGAGAAAACGTCCTTATGGTCGTGTGAATGAGTTTCGCGCCCGGCGAAATGACGGCAAGAAAGAACGCACAGCCTAAACAAAAACGGTTAAGAATCCAATTGTTGACCGGCGATTATATGCACAAACTAAGAAATATTTTATGTCGACCAGAACGGCCTGAAAGTGGTGTAAAGAAAGGTATAAAAAAGCCCCAGTCAGACATCAGTAACTGGGGCCAAACGAGGCGGTTATTTTACGCTGACATCGATACCCGGAAAGTACTTATCAGCGAGTTTAGCGATCGTGCCGTCGGCACGTACTTTATCTATTGCGGCATCAAGTTGCTTTTTGGTGGCCTCATCCCCCTTACGCAACCCAAAGCCGATACCACTGCCGAGGATCGTGTCGTCAGACACGGGTTTGCCGATAAAGCCAAACCCTTTCCCCTGCGGCTTGCTCAGGAAACCCGCCTGCCCGGCCGCTGACATTACCAGCGAGGCATCAATACGGCCATTCAGCAAGTCTCCCCAGGCCATATTCTGATCTTTATAAGACACCACGGTGACACCGTGCTTTTCCCAGTGCTCTTTTGCATAGGTTTCCTGAATGGAACCCTGCAGAACGCCGATGGTTTTACCTTTCAGCCCTTCAGGCGTCGCCTCTACCGCCGTACCAACTTTACCCACTAACTGTGACGGAATACGGTAGACAGGCTGCGTAAAATCAATACTCTGACGACGTTGCTCGGTGATGTTCATCGCCGAATTAATGGCATCGAATTTCTTCGCCACCAGACCTGGGATCAGTGCATCAAACGACGTTTCAACCCAGGTGCATTTCAGAGCTGCAGCTTTACAAATCGCATTACCCAGCTCAATGTCGAACCCTTCCAGTTCGCCGGAGGCGTTGCGGCTCTCAAACGGCGGGTATTCAGCTTCCAGGCCGTAACGTAACTCGGTGGCAGCGAACGAAGAAAATGCACACAGCAGTCCCATGCCGACAACTAACGCGCGTAATTTCATCTCAAACTCCTTAGCGTGGTTTAACCCGACACAGGGCCTGGGCACCTGCCCGTAACGTCGCCTCATCTTTCGCAAAAGAGAGACGAATGAATTTATTGTCTGTGCCATCCGCATAAAACGCCGACAGCGGTATCGTGGCAACGCCGCACTCGATAATCAGCCGTTTCACCATGTCGCTGTCACGCTCATCGCTGAAGTGGCTGTAATCTGCCAGCAGGAAGAACGATCCGGCGCTCGGCAACAGCTTAAACGGTGAATCCGTCAGCAGATTTTGCAGCAGATCGCGCTTGCGCTGATAAAACGCCGCCAGGGACAGCCAGGTTTGCGGATCGGTCATATGCTCGGCAAACGCGTACTGCATTGGGGTATCGGCAGAAAACATCAAAAATTGATGGACCTTGCAAATCTCGTCCATCAGGTCTGCTGGTGCAACACAATACCCCACACGCCAGCCGGTCACGTGATAGGTTTTTCCGAAAGATGAGATAATAACGCTACGCTCCGCCAGTTGGGGATGCGTCGCCATTCCGTGGTGCGGCTCGCCATCAAATACCACGTGTTCATACACTTCGTCAGACAAAATAATGATATCGGTGTTGCGCGTCAGCGCCGCCAGCTGTTGCAGGTCATTCGCAGAGAAGACCTGGCCGCTCGGGTTATGTGGCGTATTGATGATGATCATCCGCGTTTTTGGCGTGATCGCCGCGCGCACTTCATCCCAGTTGACGGCAAAATCCGGCACCGTCAGTTTGATCGCTACGGGCGTTGCGCCCTGCAGGCGGACAATCGGCGCATAGCTGTCAAACGACGGCTCAAAGTAAATCACCTCATCGCCCGGATGCACCAGCCCGCTGATGGCCGAGTAAAGCCCTTCACTGGCGCTGGCGGTCACCAGCACTTCACTGGCCGGGTCATACTGCGTGCCGTAGAGCGTAGCAATTTTTTCTGCGATACGTTCTTTCAGTGGCTGCAGGCCGGTCATCGCCGCGTACTGGTTGTGCCCGGCTTCCATGGCTCGGGTCACGCCGGCCACCAGTTTTGGATCGCAGGAAAAATTAGGCGCGCCCTGAGAAAGGTTGATGGCGTTATGCTGCGCGGAAAGCTGGCCGATAACGGTAAAAATGGTCGTACCCACATCAGGCAGTTTTGAACGTGTCTGCACCGGCGTTCGTAAAGTCATCCTCTATCCCTTCTCATGAATATTGCATAACTATTCAAACAACAAGTCAGTTGTCGGGACAATCGAATTGTTGTCATAATAGCCATGAGAAAAATGCATACCTGAGGTGTTTATGTCGCGCCGTTCATTCCCGCTCAATGCCGTAGACGCATTTTTAGTCACTGCGCGGCATCTGAATCTCACCCATGCCGCCGGAGAATTGTGTCTGACGCAGGGGGCCGTGAGCCGTAAAATTGCCTCTCTTGAAGCGTGGTTCGGGTTTCCGCTCTTTGAACGCCACGCGCGCGGTTTACGCCTCTCTTCTCAGGGCAGCGCCCTGCTGCCGGAGCTGCAATCAGCCTTTGAGCACCTGCTGACCATCGCCGACCGGGCCCGCGCTCACCAGACCGTGATTCGCCTGAAAGCGCCGACCTGCGCCATGCGCTGGCTGGTGCCGCGTCTGTTAAAGGTGGAGCGTGAGCAGCCGGACCTGCAAATTGCACTCACTACAACGACCGATCATAACGTCAATTTCAAAACGGAGTCCTATGACGCGGCCATTGTCTTTGGCACACATATGAGTGCGGGCGATCTGCTGTTTGAAGAGGCGTTAACGCCGGTAATTAGCCCGCTGCGGTCGGGCGTGGCGCTGGAGTCGCTCACCTTCCTGCATCCCACAAGGGATAAGACCGACTGGTCGCTGTGGCTAGCAAAACAGGCGATACCGACTTTTACCATGCACAAAAATCAACACTTCGATACGATGGATCTCGCCATTACGGCCGCCATCCAGGGACTGGGCGTGGCCATTGCCGATGAAACGCTGGTGGCGGAAGATATCCGCGCCGGACGGCTGTCGCGGCCTTTTGACTCAAGCATTAAAACGGGTGCCAGTTACCGCCTGGTAATGCGCGACACGCAAAGCGACGAGAATGGCCTTATTGCGTTTCGCGACTGCCTGCTTAGTCGAGACTGACGTGGTGTTTCATTACCCGTTTGAAAAGGCTCATTCGGGCGCGCATAAAACGGTTTTCAAGCCTGAAACCTGCATGTTTATTCACACCTATACGTAACAGAACGTCACGTCCTTTACGGCACGCAGGCCAGTGCGTTGGCCCCGGTAAGATATCGCGAGTCCCTGCTTCACGTGCGAAGTTCACCCAATAATCCGCGACCTGGGCAGAAAACTGGCGGTCGCGTTCGTTCACATAGTGGCGCGAAGGCTCCACTTCACCGAGTGTGTCAAACACATAAGGCACTTCGTTGCCGTGCCAGGCACCGTTAATGTAGGTCGCGTGTTCGGCTTCTGCCACATAGTCAAACCAGTAGCGCCAGCACAGCCCGCCAACGCGCTGCTGCGCCTGCATGACAACGTAGCCCATAGTGGTAAAAGCCATATCCCGGCAAACCTGCCGCCCCAGTTCTTCATCCCCCTTCACGCCAGGATAAAGCAGCTTAATCAGCCCCAGACCAAAACGTCTTTCGCGGCGAAGTTTTTGAATCTGCCCGGCGAGATCAACGCCGAACACCGCCATCACGCTCGCCTCATCGCTGTTCGAACCGATCATCACCGGAACAGGATGCTGGCGGGCAGCAAAGAAGACATCAAGCATGGCCTCCGGCAGAACGCAATCCCCCACAATGGGAGCCGGGGCGATATTCAGCGGTGACTCAAGCGGCCAGAACGCGTCAGCAGGAATGGCGCGTAGCTGTTCTGCAGTGGCATTCTCAAGCCCAAAATGGCGGGCCAGCGCTTCCCCTTGTTTCAGCGCCTGTTCACGCGGCGTATCCGGCAAGGTATACCCGCTCTGCACAATGGCTTTGTGGAACAATCCTTCCGCCAGAGGGGATGCCAGCAGCGAGAGCACGCTGCGCGCACCGGCAGATTCCCCAAACAGCGTGATGTTGTCAGGATCGCCACCAAACGCTGCAATGTTGTCTCGCACCCAGTTAAGGGCCGCGATTTGGTCAAGCAGTGCAAAGTTATGCACCACGCGATCGTCTTCACCTTCCAGTGCAGGATGCGCAAAAAAACCGAGATGGCCGAGCCGGTAATTGATCGTCACCACGATCACATTACGCTTTGCCAGCGCCCTGCCGTGATAGGGAGGCAGGCCACCCGCGCCGATGGTAAACCCTCCGCCGTGCAGCCAGACCATCACCGGCAGTGGAGAAGCACGCGAGACGGGCGACCAGACGTTAAGGTAAAGACAATCTTCGGAGAACTGGCCGGGATCGCCGCCCCCCAGTTCCTGGCAATATTCGCTGTTTTGCCAGCTTGATGCAGAAAATGCCGTCGCCTGGCGCACGCCCTCCCGGTTTTCGGGCGGCCGCGGAGCGCGCCAGCGCCATTGACCAACAGGCGGTGCGGCATAAGGGATGCCATACCACGCATACACATCGTCATCAGTGAAACCAATCAGTGCGCCCTGGCGCGTTTCAACCACAGGGGCGGAGGGATTTTGCATACCGGCCTTCTTTTTCCATCACACCCCTGAAGAGTAACGATTTCAGAGCAAACCGCAACGCTGTTTGCTGCGGGTTTCCGCCTCCTGGTAGAGCGTGAACTCGTCATGCACCGGGCGGCCCAGCGCCGCTTCGAAAGCCTCGCGGCTGGCATTGCCGTGGCTGCGTGCCTGGGTTTCGTTGCCGAGATTTGACTGGAAAATCCCTGCCGCGCTGACGGGCAGAAAATCTTCATACGTGATCGGCTGCGCCACCACCCAGCCCCGCTCGATCAGCGGTTGCGGATCGTCGCCAGGACGAAAGGCGTGACGGTGCGCCTCGCCTGCAGGTGTCAGACGATAACGGAAATAGGCCAGTTCCTGTCGGCGCAGAAACATCTCGCTGTCCGGGAAGGCACTGAACATGTCCCGCAGGTGAAGCTGGTGCGTCAGGTTGTCTTTGCCCGTCCCGGCCTGTCCGAGCAGGCTGTCGTACAGCTCACGGCCTTTTGGCGTGAGTGCCACTCCCCGCTGTTCAATCTCACCGAAACGCGCCGTGTGCGTGCCTTTATGTTCGCCGGAAAAAAGTACCGGCTCCTCCAGCGCCTTAAAGCTGGTCTGGCGCAGCAAAATAGGCACTTCACGACGCGGTGGCCCTTCAATCAGAATTTTCGGCTCAATGCCGTACTTCGGCATCAGTTCCTGCACCCGGTCGATATCCAGCGTGCGCGGCGTAAGATGGTTAATGTGGCAGCCGGGGAAGCAGACCACATCGGCAATCAGGCGGTGCTCATTGCTCAGGGCCAGGTACGTATCCTGATCGACCGTTGCATGGCGGTGCCAGCGGAACGTTTCCAGCGCTTCATGAACAAACTCGCGCGCCTGCGTTTCGGTAAATTGCCCTTCTGACTCGTGCAGTGCGATCAGTTCAAGACAACGCGGGGTAAAGATGTTACGCCGGGAGAGAATATCAGCCGCACGCTGGCGCAGGTCGGCGTTATCAATCAACTCCAGACGCAGCAGCGAGGTAAAAATACGAAACGGATTGCGGCACAGAGCCGCATCATCAATCGGACGAAACGCTGTTGAGTGAACAGGAACACCGGCCTGCGAGAGATCGTAATAGCTGACCGGATACATGCCCATAATCGCGAACATCCGGCGTAAGGTGGAGAGTTCCTGCGCGGTGCCCACGCGAATGGCTCCGTGACGTTCAACATTCAGCCGCGCCAGTTCATCGGCGTTCGCCAGTTGTTCATGTAACTGCGGATTATTTTCCAGAACCGCCAGGTTCACGTCCGCCACCAGTTCCAGCAACGTGCCGTACTGCGGAACTTCCTGCTGGTACATCGCCGACATAGCCTGCGAAAAGTGTTCCCGAATATCATCAGCCGTGATGGTGTTCGCCATGATGTCATGCCTCCAGTGAATATTACCTGGAGTGTAGAGAAGCCCGCCCTCACTGGCGGGAAGAATTTACGAATTGTGATCCAGGCAGGCGAGTGGTCAAAGCCTGCGCGTTGTCGAAAACAGGTTGTAACTCAAACAGATCAAATGTTAAAAATATTTTGCTATCAAGTTATCAAAATTAAACAACTTAACTTGTCACCCGCATCGCTCTGTTTTTAACATCGCCTATGGAAAAAAATGGTCTGTTCAGTCAGCGCATACGCTTGCGCCATTTACATACATTTGTGGCCGTCGCTCAACAGGGAACGCTGGGGCGAGCGGCTGAAACCCTTAACCTCAGTCAGCCCGCGTTGTCGAAAACACTGAACGAGCTGGAACAGCTTACCGGAACCCGATTGTTCGATCGTGGTCGCCTTGGCGCGCAACTTACGCTTGTGGGCGAGCAATTTCTGACGCACGCGGTGAAAGTTCTCGATGCGCTTAATACGGCGGGTCAGGCGTTAAACCGCAAAGAGGAGCCGGCCAGCGATATTGTGCGTGTGGGGGCTCTCCCGACGGCGGCGCTGGGCATTTTGCCTGCTGTAATTGGTCAGTTCCACAAGCAGCAAAAGCACGCCACGCTTCAGGTCGCAACCATGAATAACACCATGCTGCTTGCGGGGCTAAAATCAGGAGAGCTGGATCTCGGTATCGGCCGGATGTCCGATCCTGAACTGATGAGCGGGCTTAACTATGAACTTTTGTTCCTGGAATCGCTGAAGCTGGTCGTGCGTCCCAATCATCCGCTTTTACATGATACCGTCACGTTAAGCCGAGTAATGGAGTGGCCTGTTGTGGTATCACCAAAAGGAACAGTGCCGCGTCAGAATGCCGAGGCGTTGCTGCAAATGCAGGGCTGTTCGCTACCTGCCGGGTGCATTGAAACCCTGTCGGCTTCCCTTTCTCGTCAGCTTACCGTGGATTATGACTACGTCTGGTTCGTGCCATCCGGTGCAGTCAAAGACGATTTACGCCGTGGTACGCTCACCGCCTTGCCGGTTACTTCCCCTGGCGCAGGTGAACCAATTGGGGTCCTGACCCGTGTGGATGCCCCGCTCTCCTCAGGCGCGCAGACGCTACTCAGCGCCATCCGCAAGTCCATGCCAGCCTGATCATCGCTTCATCCTTCCTTCGCCCGCCGCCACGGCGGGTATATCTGCCCTTTAATCAAATAATGCGAAATCTTTCATTAACAATTGCGCAAAACAATTTAACAGTTTTATCATAGCGGCGAATTCACCAAATGGTTCGCATGTGATTTTTTAGTCGTGAATTCCTACGCTATTTAAACGGTTTTCAACCGTAAACCATCGTAACTCTCGCCTTCAGTTATCCAACTGGTACAGATGCCGCACAGCATAAACCTGAAGAGGTGGGAGTATTTAAGGAGACAGAAATGGCTTTTGGCAACGCGCCGCGTGGGATACCTCGTATCCTGCAGTGGCTTCTTGCCGGACTGATGGCGCTCATCGGTCTGGCAGTTGGCGGGCTGGGCTTCAGGCTCGCCACAGCAGGCGGAAGTAGGTACTTCCTGATCATGGGCGTGGTGATGGTGATTGCTGCTATCCTGATTTTCGCCAGTCGGATTAGCGGGATCATTCTCTACGCAATTGCGTTTATTGCATCACTATTCTGGGCGGTGAGCGATGCGGGCTGGGATTTCTGGCCGCTCTTCTCGCGCCTGTTTACCTTCGCCGTTCTCGCCCTGCTGTGCGCCATTGTCTGGCCTTTCCTGCGGGCAGCAAACAGCAGTACACCGATCAACAAAGCCCCTGCATTTAGCATAGCCGCCGTGCTGGCCGTGGCGATGCTGGTGAGCCTTGGCTGGATGTTTAAACCACAAACGCTTGTGGCGGCTAACGAGCCGGTTCCGGTAAAACCGGTTGCGCCCGGTGAACAGCAAAAAAACTGGGAACACTGGGGCAACACCACCCACGGCGATCGCTTCGCCGCACTGGATCAAATCAACAAACAGAACGTCAGCGAACTGAAAGTGGCCTGGGTTGCCCACACGGGTGACATTCCACAGAGCAACGGCTCCGGCGCGGAAGACCAGAACACCCCGTTACAGGTTGGCGACACTCTGTATGTTTGTACGCCATACAGTAAAGTGCTGGCGCTGGATGTGGACTCCGGTAAAGAGAAATGGCGTTACGATTCAAAAGCCACGGCTCCTAACTGGCAGCGCTGCCGTGGCCTGGGCTATTTCGAAGATCGCTCAACCGTGACAACGTCACAAACAGAAACAAAGCCTGCGGCCTGTTCCCGTCGTTTGTTCCTCCCGACGACCGATGCACGCCTGATTGCCATCAATGCCGACAACGGCAACCTTTGTGACGATTTTGGCGACCACGGCACCGTTGACCTGAGCGTGGGCATGGGTGAAATCAAACCGGGCTATTACCAGCAGACGTCTACGCCACTGGTGGCGGGGAACGTGGTGGTGATCGGCGGACGCGTGGCGGATAACTTCTCCACCGGTGAACCGCCGGGCGTGGTGCGAGCTTATGACGTGCATACCGGTAAGCTGGCATGGGCGTGGGACCCAGGCAATCCCGCGCTGACCGGCCTGCCGCCGGAAGGCCAGACCTGGACGCGTGGTACGCCGAACGTCTGGTCTGCTATGGCATACGACGCAAAGCTGAATCTGATCTATCTGCCGACCGGAAATGCCACGCCAGACTTCTGGGCGGGTGAACGTACTGCGCTGGATGATAAATACAGTTCGTCCATTGTTGCGGTTGACGCAACGACCGGTCAGGTGCGCTGGCATTTCCAGACCACCCATCACGATCTGTGGGACTTTGACCTGCCTTCTCAGCCGCTGCTGTACGATCTGCCAGACGGTAAAGGTGGCACAACGCCTGTGCTGGTGCAGACCAGTAAGCAGGGCATGATCTTTATGCTCAACCGTGAAACCGGTAAGCCGGTTGCCAAAGTGGAAGAGCGCCCTGTTCCTGCCGGTAACGTTGAGGGTGAGCGCTACTCACCCACTCAGCCTTACTCTGTTGGTATGCCGATGATTGGTAACCAGACGCTGACGGAGTCCGACATGTGGGGTGCCACGCCTGTCGACCTGCTGCTGTGCCGCATTCAGTTTAAAGAGATGCGTCACCAGGGTGTCTTTACGCCGCCTGGGCTGGACCGCTCCCTGCAGTTCCCTGGCTCGCTCGGCGGTATGAACTGGGGCAGCGTGTCGGTTGATCCGAACAATAGCCTGATGTTCGTTAATGATATGCGTCTGGGGCTGGCAAACTATATGGTGCCACGCGCGAACGTCGCGAAAAACGCCAGCGGCATTGAGATGGGGATTGTACCAATGGACGGCACGCCGTTCGGCGCAATGCGCGAGCGTTTCCTGTCGCCACTGGGTATTCCGTGTCAGAAGCCACCGTTTGGCACCCTGTCAGCGGTTGACCTCAAATCAGGCAAGCTGGTGTGGCAGGTTCCGGTCGGCACCGTGGAAGATACCGGTCCGCTCGGCATTCGCATGCATATGCCGATCCCAATCGGGATGCCGACACTGGGCGCGTCACTGTCGACGCAGTCTGGCCTGCTGTTCTTTGCCGGGACTCAGGACTTCTACCTGCGTGCGTTTGATACCGCAACCGGGAAAGAGATCTGGAAAGACCGCCTGCCTGTGGGCAGCCAGTCCGGCCCGATGACCTACGTTTCACCGAAAACCGGCAAACAGTACATCATCATTAATGCGGGCGGCGCGCGCCAGTCCCCGGATCGGGGTGATTATGTGATTGCGTATGCGTTACCGGATAAGAAGTAACAGATGACAAAAGGGACCGAGAGGTCCCTTTTTTGTAGGCCGGTATGTAGGTCGGGTAAGGCGAAGCCGCCACCCGACACAACACGCCACTCAGAACGTCTCCCAGTTATCCCCGGAAACCGTCGTCGCCGGGCGCAATGGCGCGCTCATTGCCACTGGCGCAGACGTCACCGTGCGGCCAGTCTTCGCCCCGTTAAGACGAAACGCCCCGACCGCCTCGGTCAGTCGTGCGCCCTGTTCTTCCAGTGACGCGGCGGCGGCGGAGGCTTCCTCCACCAGCGAGGCGTTCTGCTGGGTGACTTTATCCATCTCTGAAATCGCCTGGCTGACCTGCACGATTCCACGGCTCTGCTCATCAGACGCAGCGGCAATTTCCAGCATGATATCGGTGACGCGTTTAACCGCCTCGACGATTTCATTCATGGTGTTACCCGCCGCCACGACTTCACCGGAACCCTGGTCAATCAGCGAGACGGATTCATTGATCAGGCTTTCAATCTCTTTTGCCGCATTCGCACTGCGGCTTGCCAGGGTGCGCACTTCACTCGCCACCACCGCAAAACCACGACCTTGCTCACCGGCTCGCGCTGCTTCTACCGCCGCGTTAAGCGCCAGAATATTGGTCTGGAAGGCGATGCTGTTGATAACCGCCGTGATTTCAGAAATTTTCTTCGAACTGGTGGAGATGTTCCCCATCGTTTTCACCACGCCAGACACCATCTGACCGCCACGGCTGGCTTTGCCGGACGCATCTTCCGCCAGTTTGCTGGCATGGTGAGCGTTATCGGCGTTCTGCTTCACGGTGGCCGTCAGCTGTTCCATGCTCGCAGCCGTCTGCTCAATGGCGGCGGCCTGTTGCTCGGTTCGTGATGAGAGATCGGTATTCCCGGCTGAAATCTCGCTGGTACCGCGATAGATCTCTTCCGCCCCCTGACGCACAGTGCCTACCGTCGTCACCAGTGAATGCTGCATGGTTTGCAGATCACGCGTCAGACGGCCGATTTCACTGCGTCCTGCCGCGTCATCCGGCATCGTCAGATCACCCTTCGCAATGTTCGCGATGCGCGTGGCGGCGCGTTGCAGTGGGTTAATCACCGTGCGGCGCAGTACGATAAAGGTCATTGCCGTCAGCACCAGCGCCAGCGCGAAAGCCCCCACCATAAACATCAGGCCCAGTTGTGTACGGGTATGAGCCTGTTTCGTGAGGGCGTTAGCGCGGTCGGTGCGGATTTTAATGGCTTTCATCAGCACGTCATTGTAGGCATCATCCAGCGGACGTGCGGTTTCATTTTCGTGGTTGATGATGGCTTCAAACATGCCGTTTTTGGCGAATTTCAGCATCGGCTGAAGACCCGCGATATACGCCTCGTAACGCGCTTTCAGGTCGGCATCCAGCGCTTCGTCCGCAGGGCTACGAACACTGCGATTCATGTACGTGGCAAAACCGTCCTGCGATTGCTTAATGCGGGTTTCTGCCTCGCTGATGTTCTTCTTCATTGCGTCCATTTCAGCAATACGACTCGCAGCACCTGCGTGGATCATATTGATGCGTGCGGTACGCAAATGGTTCGAGCTATTCGATAGCCCCATACGCACCTGGATTTCAGATGTGACATCCTGCTGATCGTTATCGGCCTGTAACAGGAAATATCCTGCCAGACCAGCGCTCAAAGCAAACAGAAGAATGATGCCACCGAGAATGGAGGAAAACAGCGGAACCAGCCTGATATGATGCAGGAAGCTCAGCTTGTGCTGCGCCTGCACCGATGTTGTGTTGTCCATGACCGTCGACTCTCTTTATAGGTAAGATGCGTAAAAACACGCCTGTGAAATAGTCATCGGCACAACGGGAAATTAGATTACGGCTAAAAGCGCCAGACAGGTCACACTTTAGAGAAGATTATTAAAGAAAAGCCAGCGGTAAAAAAACCGCTGGCAGAATAATCAGTTGTCACCGAAATGGATAACGGTACGAATGGATTTGCCTTCGTGCATCAGGTCGAACGCCTCATTGATCTGATCCAGCGGCAGGCGGTGAGTGATGAAAGGATCGAGCTGGATTTTCCCGGCCATCGCCTCTTCAACCATACCCGGCAACTGGGTACGACCTTTCACGCCCCCGAATGCCGACCCGCGCCATACGCGCCCTGTCACCAGCTGGAACGGACGGGTTTTGATCTCCTGGCCTGCCCCCGCCACGCCAATGATAATGCTCTCGCCCCAGCCTTTATGGCAGCATTCCAGCGCAGAACGCATCACATTGACGTTACCAATACATTCAAAACTGAAGTCAACGCCGCCGTCGGTCAGTTCAACAATCACGTCCTGAACCGGTTTATCGTAATCTTTCGGGTTCACGAAATCGGTCGCGCCCATTTCGCCAGCCAGTTTGAATTTCTCCGGGTTGGTATCCACTGCGATGATACGACCGGCTTTTGCCTGTACCGCGCCCTGGATCACCGCCAGGCCAATCCCGCCCAGACCGAATACCGCAACGGTATCACCTTCTTTAACCTTCGCGGTGTTATGCACCGCGCCAATACCGGTGGTCACGCCACAGCCCAGCAGACAGACTTTATCCAGCGGTGCCTGTGGGTTGACCTTCGCCAGCGAGATCTCCGCGCAAACGGTGTATTCGCTAAAGGTGCTGGTGCCCATGTAGTGGTAGATTGGCTCACCGTTATAAGAGAAACGGGTGGTGCCGTCTGGCATCAGGCCTTTCCCCTGCGTGGCGCGCACCGCCTGGCAGAGGTTGGTTTTGCCGGATTTACAGAACTTACACTCGCCACATTCAGCGGTGTAGAGCGGAATAACATGGTCGCCCGGTTTCAGGCTGGTGACGCCCTCACCCACTTCCACCACGATACCGCCCCCTTCATGGCCGAGCACCGCCGGGAACACGCCTTCAGGGTCATCACCTGACAGGGTAAACGCATCGGTATGACATACGCCGGTGTGGGTGATTTTGATCAGCACTTCGCCTTTTTTTGGCGGTGCAACGTCGATTTCAACGATTTTAAGCGGCTGGCCTGGGCCAAATGCGACAGCTGCGCGAGATTTCATAATGACTTCCCTTATGTGATGTCTGTGGGTTTATTTTAGATAAGAGCGCAGCAAATGGCCGACTTCTGCCATTCGTACTCCCCGCTGATCGGGAGTTGTCTCCCCCGTCACCAGCTCATCTTTGAGGTGAATTTCGACCATTTCGCCCATCAGACCATTGGCAGCCCCGCGCACGGCGGCAATTTGCTGCAGGATGGCCAGACAGGGATCGCCGGATTCCAGCGCACGTTCGAGGGCATCAACCTGGCCCCGAATGCGGCGGACGCGAGTCAGGATGCGTTTTTTATCCTGCGGTGAATGCGGCATATGCACTCCTTTATATACTATAGGGGGGTATAGTAATTTTTTATAGTCCTGATGTAAAGCCGAACAGTACCTGGGAAACGATACGATCGCTCATGGCGTTGTGCGGGTTTATTAATGAAGATGGCACTTCTATGGTGTGCGGTCGTATTTCTGTCACTACTCACACTCTATAAAGTTATTCCGCCTGACACGCAGTATGCTATTGCTGAGCAATTTTGAAATATATAGAGACGAATTAATTATGGATTTTGTTTTGTACGTTTTTTTCAGTACAGCCATATATTTGCTTATGCAAAAAAATAATCAGGTCGTCACTTCATGACATACTGATTCCCTCAGAAAAGGGTCGTCCCCTGTGAACACGTGCGTCGTCAGCCAGCATTGCGATGGAGACATATCCTAAAAAGGATGGATTTCAACGTTCAGCCTCCCCGTTCAGCAAAGAGAGTCTATCCTTAGTGTATTAACAAAAGAATGTATTAACAAAAGGAGGTAACAATGTCTGATTTCGAAGCTGATAAACATGCTAAATACGCAGGTGATAAAGCGGAAAATAAACTCGACGAACTGGCAGGCTCTGCGCAACAGCAGTTTGGCGAATTTGTTGATTCACCAAAACATCAGGTTAAAGGTGCGGCTAAAAAATACGCTGCACAGGCCAGTGACGCCGTTTCCGATGTAACTGAAGCCGTCAGAAATAACCCTCTGTCAGGGTTAATTGCTGCAGGTGCAGTTGGTGTGGTTCTGGGGCTGTTACTGGGTCGCAAATAATATCAGGCCCCGCGGGGCCTTATTCTTTACGCTCCCTGCAGGATCACCGCTGACCAGAAACACCTGTACCTATCAGACCGGACAAAATAACGGCCTCCGCACCCGAGCAGACGTCGATCTCTTCGCCCAGCAAGTGCCAGACTCCCCGCGACGTTCCACCATTTTCAACGTCGGTAATAAGAACGTCTGAATAATAGGCTTTCTGAACAATGCCTCTGAACTTAATCCAATAGTAACCGTCTTGCATGGCATACCCTCCTTTATGGCATGGTTAAAGTATTGCAGAGATCCAGAAAATATGTGACGAGGCCGGGATCTTTTCTCCTGCCCGAAAAAAACTTGTACAATTTAACTGTACAGATTTCTGTTCATGGTATAGATTCAATCACAACAATGTTAATGAAATGTTCGATAACGGTGGTTTAATCATGCGTCGCAATCAGGCTCCCTCTTCTGCAGAGAACGCTATCAACTTATATTTTAACAAAAATAATTTACCCACTCAGCAGGAGACGCTGGGGCTGCTCGTCAGTGAAATCATCAAAGAAAATGTACAATTGAGCAGAATGACAATTTGTACAAAGCTGTTGCGTCGCATTGAAGAGTCATCCTGTGAGGTTGAAAAGGCGCACTATAACGGTCTCATCGCACTCTTCTTCGAGCGTTAACTTGAATACTGATTTTTAACTTACTAAGTTGGTTACGCAGAGAAAGAGAATATATTCACCATTACGCGCTAACTAACCCAATGTTACAGCCTGCAGGGTGTAGCAGAGTGAGACTGAAGCTATGCACAGAACTAAGTTTGAACGACTGAAAGATGACTTAATTGGTGAAGCCGTATTATTGATACTGAAAGAGCACGGGCCAATCACCTTTACATCTCTGGCTAATCGACTGCATACGATGGCAAATGTTGAATCGAATCATGAACGTAAAAATGCATTGATTGCGGCTGAAGATGAAGTTCGCCAGAGGATCGCTGGCGTCCCGCACGATCGCGGAAGCGTTATTGGCGATTATAACGTCGGAAGAATTCGCTCTCTGTTCAAAAAAGAGACCCTGATTCCCCCGGACAAGAAACACTAATTAATACGGATATGGTGATAATCATGAGTAAGGCCATGAGACAGCAGAATAACATTTTTGAAGCGCTACAGGATAAAGGACTGGCCGAACATTTTCTCAACGCGGGAAGTCATCTCAATGATGAGGCAGAAGTATTAGGCTCCGCGATACGCTGTATTATGCTCTGCGGGGATAACCTCACCAATAAAGAACTTATTTTGCAATTGATTCATGCTCTCGAAATCACAAAAGAGCCTGAAGCCTGTGATGTCATTCGTAATACCCTTGAAATTGTTGTCGGCTATACCCGAGACGACATTTAACGCCCGACGGGAAAGCCAGCCAAACCAACCGATTCAGTTAAGGCGTTGGTGGATATTTTCAATCGCCACCAGCGTTCAGGCTGTCCTTAAGCCTTCCTTTATATCCCCTGCCATGAACGATTCCTTTTTCTGACAAATGCTGTAATATGCAATTTATTGCGACATTTTGCAGGATTTCAGCCCCCATGCACAAAACCGCCAGACAAAATTATGTGCTTGATATCATTAGTGAGAAAGGCCAGGCCAGCATTACGGAGCTTGCAGAGAAGTTGCAGGTTTCTGCTGATACCATCCGCCGCGATCTCACCGAGCTGGAAAAACAGGGACTGGCGCAAAAGAACCACGGTGGCGCTATCGCACTGAATCTTTCCGCTATGAATCGTCAAAGCAGAAACACGTTACTGCCGCAAACCAAACAGCGTCTTGGTCAACAGGTGGCGGAACGCGTTCCAGCCGGTTCAACGCTATTTCTGGACGCGGGCAGCACGGTAATGGCCGTCGCACGCTTTCTTAAAGGGCCGCTGACGGTGATCACCACCTCGCTGGATATCGCCCAACACGTTAGCGATCGCGATGATATTGAGCTCATCCTGCTCGGTGGGAGATGGGACCAGAAGCAACGCTTGTTCGCCGGAAGCGCCACGCTGTCGCTGCTCTCCCGCTACCGGGCGGATATCGCGATCCTCGGAGCCTGCGCCATTCATGCGCAGCTTGGCCTAAGCGCCAGCAAAGAGGCCGATGCGGAAGTCAAACGGGCGATGCTGGCGGCAAGCCATGAACACTGGATCGTTGCCGATCATCTGAAACTGAACCATTGCGAGCCCTATCTGGTTTCCGGATTATCCGGGATTCATCAACTGTTTTTAGATCGTCCGTGGGCAGAGCTTGGGGACAACAGCGCATTGCACGTCACTGTTTGCGCGTAATAACGTGGAGAAAGTCATGAATAAAGTTAGCGGTAAGACAATTAACGTTGCGCTGATCGGGTATGGTTTTGTGGGCAAAACCTTCCATGCCCCACTTATCCAGTCCGTCGACGGGCTTAAGCTGGCGGTGGTTTCTTCTCGTGATGAAGAAAAGGTCAAACGTGATATTCCCGACGTCATCGTCGTTGGGACGCCTGAAGAGGCCATTCAGCATCCGGACATTGACCTGGTGGTCATTGCCTCCCCTAACGCCACCCATGCGCCGCTGGCAACGCTGGCGCTACATTCGGGCAAACATGTGGTGGTGGATAAACCCTTCACCCTTGATATGCAGGAAGCGCGCGATCTGATTGCTCTGGCAAAAGAAAAGCAGCTGTTGCTGTCTGTCTTTCACAACCGCCGCTGGGACAGCGATTTTCTCGGCATTAAGCAGGTTATCGAACAAGGGACGCTGGGCAACGTTAAACATTTTGAGTCACATATTGACCGTTTCCGCCCGGAAGTCCGTGTGCGCTGGAGGGAGCAAAACGTCCCCGGTAGCGGCCTGTGGTTTGATCTGGGGCCACACCTGATTGACCAGACGCTACAGCTTTTTGGCCTGCCGCAGTCTGTGCAGGGCAATATCGCCACGCTGCGCGACGGCGCGGAAATTAACGACTGGGCGCATGTGGTCCTGAATTATCCGGAACACAAAGTCGTTCTGCACTGCAGTATGCTGGTTGCTGGCGGAACATCCCGCTTCACTGTTCATGGCGACAAAGCCAGCGTGCTCAAAGGGCGCATCGATCAACAGGAAGTGCAGTTACTGGCAGGTGTGATTCCGGGCAGTGAGCACTGGGGGGAAGACAGCGACGACATGGTGCTGTTTGATGCCAACGGCGAAACCTCGCGCGTTAAAACCCCGAAGGGCGATCAACGTCAGTATTACCTCAACGTACATGATGCACTGACCGGGAAGAGCGAGAATCCGGTACACCCGGTCGAAGCCCTGGCGGTGATGGCGGTACTGGAGGCAGCGGTGAAGTCTTCTGAAACGGGGTCAACCCAGGCGCTGGAATTAAGCGCTGAAGAGCGTGCTCTGCTGCAATAAAAAAATGCCGGGTGGCGCTGCGCTTGCCCGGCACAGGTTGACCGCTACTGACGTTTTTTTGGCATCATGCGCAGCAGCGTGTTGTCTTTCCAGAAATAGTGATGCATCAGCGCTGCCAGTGCGTGCAGACCAATCACAAAATAGCCCAGGTTTGCCAGCGTGACGTGCCACTCTTTCAGCACATCCACCAGGTCAAAATTCCCTTCCGCCGCATGGGGCATCACCATACCGAAGGCAAACCAGTTATTGCCGCGGTTATACATCATCACCACGCCAATCACGGGCAGCGCAATAAACAGCAGGTAGATAATAAGATGCCCGAGGTGCGACAAGCCGGTGATCATCGCTTTCGGTTTTGGCGTAATAGGCGGTGCCGGGAACTTAAGACGGATAAGCAAACGCGCAACCATCAGTACCAGGACAGAGATACCGCATGAAACGTGGATCATATTAATCAGCGGGCGGTCGCTACGCGGGAAATAGCCCCTGAACTCCATGGCGCAATAGGCCACGATAACTAACAGAAACACCAGCCAGTGAATGCCAATTTGCAGGCCTGTATATTTAGTGCGCATATGGTTTCCTGATAAAAGACAAATACAGCGCCAACATAACCAGCTTTCCTTAAAAATTCATTAACTTTTCTGTATGGTTTTTCAATTACTTCGCCTGGCATGAAGCATCTTCAATTGCCGCACTCCCCGTCATGGTCTAAGCCTGGATAAGTTCAAACTGTCGTATCGACACGTTCAACAGGAGCAAATCATGAGTAAAATTGGCATTAACGGATTTGGACGCATTGGACGCCTTGTATTACGTCGTCTTCTTGAAACCCAGGACAGCAACACCGTCGTCGCCATCAATGACCTCACCTCCCCCAAAGTGCTCGCCTATCTGCTCAAACACGATTCAAACTACGGTGGTTTTCCGTGGAGCGTGGATTTCACCGAAGACGCACTGATTGTCGACGGTAAAACAATCTCGGTGTACGCCGAAAAAGAGGCCAAACACATCCCGTGGAAAGCGGCAGGCGTGGATATCGTTGTGGAATGTACCGGTTTTTATACCTCGGAAGAGAAGTCCCGCGCGCATCTGGATGCAGGCGCGAAAAAAGTGCTGATCTCGGCCCCGGCGGGCGAGATGAAAACCATTGTGTTCAACGTAAATGACGACACCATTGACAGCAGTGACACCATTATCTCCGTGGCCTCCTGCACCACTAACTGCTTAGCACCGCTGGCAAAAGCCCTGCATGACGCGTTTGGTATTAAAGCGGGGACGATGACCACCATTCATGCCTATACCGGTACGCAGGCGCTGGTGGATGGCCCACGCGGGAAGGATCTTCGCGCCTCACGCGCGGCGGCAGAAAACATTATTCCGCATACTACCGGGGCGGCAAAAGCGATTGGGCTGGTGATCCCGGCGCTTAGCGGCAAACTGAAAGGCCACGCGCAGCGCGTGCCGGTGAAAACCGGTTCTGTGACCGAACTGGTGGCGATCCTGGAGAAAAAAGTGACGGTAGATGAGATCCATGATGCCCTGAAAAAAGCGACTCAGGGCAATCACTCATTTGGCTACACCGATGAAGAAATTGTCTCGTCTGATGTGATCGGCTCGCACTTTGGCTCCGTATTTGACGCGACGCAAACCGAAGTGACCGAGGCCGGAGAGATCCAGCTGGTGAAAACCGTCGCGTGGTACGACAACGAATACGGCTTTGTGACGCAACTGGTGCGCACGCTGGATAAATACGCCGCGCTATAATTCGCGATCCCCTCTCACCGGAGAGGGGATCATCTGATTAAGACTGCAAATAGACCACCTGCGTCTGCAGGTACTCATTCAGCCCGTGCTTTCCGTCCGCGCCACCAATACCGGATTTACGCCAGCCGGCGTGGAACCCTTGCATCGCTTCAAAGTTCTCGCGGTTAATGTAGGTTTCACCGAACTTCAGCCCCTTAATCGCTTTCATGGCAACGTTAAGATCCTGCGTATAAACAGAAGAGGTTAAACCGTAATCGCTGTCGTTGGCCATCTTCAGTGCCTCTTCCAGCGTGTCAAAGGCGACCACCGGCAGAACCGGGCCAAACGTCTCTTCATGCATGATCGCCATATCCTGACGCACGTCCAGCAACAGCGTTGGCGGATAGAAGTACCCTTTCCCCTCAACCGCTTTACCGCCGAGCACCACTTTCGCCCCCTCCTGTACCGCGCGCGCCACTTTCTGCTCGACGCGCTCAAGTGCAGCAGCGTTGATCAGCGGCCCCATAGCGATATCGGTGCGCTCAGCCGGGTTGCCAAATTGTACGGCTTTCATCGCCTCGCCCAGACGGTTCACAAAGCGATCGTAAATCCCCTTTTGCACATAAACGCGTTCAGCGCAGTTACACACCTGCCCTGTGTTGATCATACGGGAATCAACAATGGCTTTCACCGCCAGCTCAAGGTCGGCATCGTCCATCACAATCGCCGGTGCTTTCCCCCCCAGTTCCAGACCCACTTTGGTGATATTCTTTGCTGCCGCCGCCATAATCTTTTCGCCCGCAACGACGCTACCGGTCATGCTCACCATCGCCACTTTCGGGTTACCTGCCAGTTCCTGCCCCACGGTTTCACCGCGCCCCAGCACCAGGTTAAAGACCCCTTTCGGCAGCCCGATGTCGTCAACAATTTTGGCGAACGCAATGGCGTTGTTCGGCGTAAATTCGCTCGGTTTGATGACGATGGTATTGCCGGTCAGCAGTGCCGGAGCGAGCTTGCGGGCAATCAGGAAGAACGGGAAGTTCCACGGCAGAATGCCGGTAGTGACGCCGAGCGCACGTTTAAAGACCAGGATATTTTCGCCAGGACGATCGCTCTGGATAATCTCCCCTTCGTAACGGCGCGCCCACTCGGCCATGTAGTCGATGTAGTCGGCGGTAAAATTCACTTCGACTTCCGCCAGTTGCTGAATTTTGCCGCCTTCGGCCACAATTAAGGCGCTGATCTCACTGACGCGCTCACGTATCCCGGCAGAGATTTTACGCAACCAGTGAGCACGTTCGATGGCGGGCAGCGCTTCCCAGCCAGCCTGCGCGCGCTCGGCCGCGTCAATCGCTTTGCGCGCATCGTCGGCACAACCATCGGGAATACGGGAAATGACCTCTTCGGTGGCCGGATTGATCACATCAATCCAGGCATCACCCTGCCAGGCAACAAACTGTCCGTCGATATACATAGGATGTTGTACGGGTACTGTCATGACCTGCTCCTGTAATTACGCTGTTTTCAACAAGTAAATTCATTGTTAAAAACTACAATTACAGCGTCACATTCCTACTCTATCAGGCTGTTTTTGTGAGATATCTCATAGAAGAATCGGGTCAGCCGAATATTTAAGTTACAAACCGGCAACATAAAGTGCCCGTTTGCGAAAAAGAGAGCGCAAACGGGCAACAGATTAAAGCAGAGAACGGCTTGCCAGCGCGTCGGTGAGAATGACGTCATTACGCAAAACATGCCACGCGGCATCAACATCGGCAGGAATATCCACATGGGTAATAAAATCGCGCCCCGCGGGACCATAGCCGTTAATGTCATCCCGCAGACGCGGGAGTTCACCCAGTACCAGCGACAAATAGCGTTCAACGGGCCACAGTCCTTTATTCACGCCGCTAAACCGCAGACCGTTATCGCCATTTTGCAGCACGGGTGTCAGCCCCGGATGGCTCACCCACGTCGGAGAGGCCGGTTCGTCCTGACATACGCGCGCAAAGGTCGCCATCGTGCGGCGTTGCATGGTTGGGTCCTGCACCACCAGCACACGCTCAGCTTCCAACCCGCGGTGTTTGATCATATCCCAGCTAAAGCGTGCATTCTCGCCGCAGTTGGTGGACTGATCTTCTACCAGCACCCGCTCCGCCGGGATTTTCCAGAAACGCGTTGCGATATCCGCCAGGATCGCTGCCTCAGCGCGGCCTGTGGTCGGAAGCGTGTTATAGCGGGGATGCTTCGCAATGGCGGCATACAGGAAGGTAGTGGAATGCCCAATCCCACCGCTTATGAGTAGCGGCACATTCTGTTCTGCCGACACTCTGCAGGCCGCGTCTATAGTTGGGATCACGGCGTTACCTGTCAGAATGACCACATCCACAGGCCGATCGCTTTGCAGGTCATCCTGCGCCAGCCACTGCCCCACCGTATTAACGGCGCTGAGCGTCGCATCCGGGAGACAAGGGAAAATTGTCGGTATCATCGTTACCTCCTTACAGCTTTCAGGGAAAAGCGTACCGCATTCATTAGCGCTGAAAAGGAGATCTCTCTGAAAGCCAGCGCGCCCGTCATACCGCTATTCTCTCATTTTTCTGCTTCAATGGCGTAACATGTCATAATCATATTCACTTGAATTATGATTTGCGTCAGACGTAGAATCATTAGCCCACTAACTATTCCATTTTTCAAAGGTAAACGACGTTATGCGCCTGCCCCAACGCGATCCTTATGCTCCTCGCGAGTGGCAGCCACATGAAAAACCCGCTCTGCTCGGTTCGCCTTCCACGCCGGTGCACAGCACGCCGAAACGGGTTGCCTATGGCGTCGTCGGTTTACTGGTGTGCCTGACGGGTGCGCTGGGGAACGCGGTGGTCACCGCCAATCTGCAAAATCTGCAGGGCACTTTTGCGGCGTGGTCTACCGAGATCGCCTGGTTGCCTGCTGTCTATGTGATGACTAACGTCTCGATTAACCTTTTACTGGTGAAGTTTCGCCAGCAATACGGTCTGCGGGCGTTTACCGAAGGTTTTCTGGTGCTGTATGTGCTGGTGACCTTTTTCCACCTGTTTGTGAACGATCTTAGCTCCGCCCTGATGGTCCGCGCGGCGCACGGCATGGTGGCCGCCGCGCTTAGTTCGCTGGGCATCTACTATCAAATTCAGGCCTGGCCCGCGAAGCACCGCCTGAAGGCACTGACCATCGGCATCACCGGCTCATCTCTTGCTATCCCCCTGGCCCGGCTGTTTTCCACCGAACTGTTGCAGCTTGACGAGTGGCGCGGGCTGTACTTCTTTGAGCTGGGCCTGGCGCTGATATCGCTGGCCTGCGTGATGGCGCTGAAGCTGCCGCCGGGTGACAGGCGCAAGGTATTCGAGAAAAAAGATTTCATTACCTTCTTTCTGCTGGCTCCGGGGATGGCGCTCCTGTGCGCGGTGCTGTCGCTAGGCCGCCTTGACTGGTGGTTTGAAGCGCCGTGGATTGGCTGGTCGCTGGCGCTCTCGCTGGTCTTAATTGTCTCCGCCATTGTGTTTGAGCATAACCGCAGCAATCCCCTGCTCAATACCCGCTGGCTGTCGAGCGGCAGTATCGTGCGCCTGGGGCTGATTATGCTGCTGATCCGCATCGTCCTGGCGGAACAGAACACCGGTGTGATTGGCTGGCTACAGTTTGTCGGGCTGCAAAATGAGCAGATGACCCACCTGGCATGGTCGATTTTCGCCGGGATCGTCTGCGGTATCGTCGCCAGCTGTCTCACGATAAAACCGACGAAACTGGCGTGGCCTATAGTCACTTCGCTGCTGCTCATGATTATCGCCTCGCTGCTGGACAGCCATTCCAGCAATCTCACCCGCCCGGATCAACTGATGCTCAGCCAGTTCCTGCTCGGCTTCGGTAGCGCGTTCTTCCTCGCCCCGGCGATGCTGGCCGGCATTGGTGGCGTGATTGCCGACCCGCGTAATCTGGTCAGTTTCTCTGTGCTGTTCGGCATGAGTCAGAATATCGGCGGGCTTCTCGGCTCAGCCGTTCTGGGCACGTTCCAGACCTGGCGCGAAAAATACCACTCCAGCCTGCTGGCGGATCAACTCACAACGCTGAACCCGCTGGTGAATGAGCGGATTCAGGCTTACACCCAGCTGTACCGGAGCCTGATTGGTGACAGCTCGCTGCTCAGCACGCAGGCCATCACTCAGCTTCAGACGGTCACAACCCTTGAGGCAAACATTCTGGCTTACAACGATACTTACCTTCTGACGGCAGCCATTGCCGCCGCCACGCTGGTGTGGATTTTATGGCGCTTGCTGCGCCTGCGCATCACCGCCCGTATGGCCCTGAAGAAGGCTACTGGCAATAAATGATGGATATTACAATGATTTCTCTGGAGATGTTATGAGTCAGCAGGATGCCGCCAAAGAGCAGGCCAATACCCGCAAAAATGTGCGCATTGTTTCTGTTTTCACCGCAGCGGCAATCGGGATTGTCGGCGTGCTGGTGATCCTTTACGCCTGGCAGCTACCGCCCTTCACCCGGCACGCGCAGTTTACCGATAACGCCTACGTGCGCGGCCAGACGACGTTTATCAGTCCGCAGGTTAATGGCTATATCACCGAGGTGAAGGTGAAGGATTTTGTGCAGGTTAAAAAAGGTGACCTGCTGCTGCAGATTGATGACCGCATCTATCGCCAGCGCGTGCATCAGGCCGAAGCCCAGTTGGCAATGAAAATTGCCGCGCTTAATAACAATCTCCAGCAACGTAAAAGCGCTGAAGCCGTCATCGCCAGAAACGAGGCGGCGTTGAAAAATGCCCGCGCCCAGAGTCTGAAAACCCAGGCGGATTTAAAGCGCGTAAAAGATCTGACAGCAGACGGCTCACTCTCCGTTCGTGAGCGCGACGCCGCACTGGCAAGTGCCGCTCAGGGCAATGCTGATATCGACCAGGCCAAAGCCACGCTTGAGATGTCGCGTCAGGATCTGCAGACGGTCATTGTGAATCGCGGTTCGCTGGAGGCGGATGTTGAAAACGCTAAAGCGGCGCTGGAACTGGCGCAGATTGACCTGCAAAACACCCGAATTGTCGCCCCGCGTGACGGCCAGCTTGGTCAGATTGCCGTCCGCCTCGGAGCTTACGTCACCGCGGGTACTCACCTCACCACACTTGTACCGCCGCAGCACTGGGTGATCGCCAATATTAAAGAGACGCAGCTCGCGAATTTACGCGTCGGCCAGCCGGTAACCTTCACCGTCGATGCGTTAAACGATAAAGCCTACACTGGCCGGGTAGAAAGTATCTCTCCGGCAACCGGCGTCGAATTCAGCGCCATTTCGCCAGATAATGCCACAGGCAACTTTGTGAAAATCGCCCAGCGCATTCCGGTGCGCATCGAAGTGCTGGGTAAACCCGAAGAGTCAGCGCGGCTCCGCCCCGGTATGTCAGTGCAGGTGACCATTGACACACGCGAGGCGCAACAATGACGCTTCGCCCGATAGCTGGCCTGATAATCGCCGTAACGCTGGCCGGATGCCAGTCGGTCGACGTTAAACCTGTGCAACCGTCCCTGCAAATCCCCGCCCAGTGGCGTGCGGCTACCGGGCCGACCAGCCCGGCGGAGCAACTCTGGTGGCGCAATTTTCACGACAACGACCTTAACCGCTACGTGGATCAGGCGCTTAAGAACAACAGCGACGTGCTGATTGCCCGCGAACGTATCAATGAGTATCAGGCACGGGTGTACGCTGCTGACGGCAGCCTGTTTCCGTCGCTGGATGCCGGTGTGACGGGCTCGCGCGCTCGTTCACAATCTGCCGCCACCGGGCTGCCTGTATACGGTACGCTGTACAAAGGTAGCCTGACCGCAAGCTATGACGTCGATATCTGGGGCGTAAACCGTAGCACCGCTAATGCCGCCGAAGCGTCGCTGGAGGCACAAAAAGCGGCGGCGGTCGCGGCTGATTTGACCGTCGCATCCTCGGTGGCCTCCGGGTATGTCACCCTGCTTTCGCTGGATGAACAGCTTCGCGTTACTGAATCCACGCTGAAATCCCGCGAAGAGGCGTTCAATCTCGCCAAACGTCAGTTTGAAACGGGCTACAGCTCACGCCTGGAATTGATGCAGTCAGATTCTGAGTTACGCGCCACGCGGGCGCAGGTTCCTCTGCTGCAGCACCAGATTGCGCAGCAGGAGAACGCCCTGAGCCTGCTGCTGGGCAGTAACCCCGGCGACGTGGTACGCAGTAAACATTTCGACTCACTGACGCCCTTGAAACTCCCTTCGCAATTACCTTCCACGCTGCTTAACCGTCGTCCGGATATCGTTCAGGCCGAACGGCAGTTGATTGCGGCAGATGCCACACTTGCGGCATCGCGCGCCAGCCTGCTGCCGTCGATCAACCTGACGGCAACGGGATCGATACAGGATCGCACGCTCTCCGGTTTACTGGATAACCCGCTGCAGCTCTGGAGCGTGGGTGGCAGTATTCTCGCCCCACTGCTGAACCGTCAGGCGCTGAACGCACAGGTGGATATTTCCCAGTCCCAGCGCAATCAGGCGCTCTACAGCTATGAAAAAACCGTGCGCAATGCGTTTGCTGAGGTGAACGACAGTCTCGACGCCATTACGCGCTATCAGGAACAACTGACGGAGCTGCTGGCGCAGCAGGATGTGGCGCAGGAGACGCTGCGCATTGCGCAGAACCGCTATCGCAATGGCTACTCGTCTTATCTGGATGTACTGGATGCCCAGCGCACGCTGTTCTCGGTGCAGACCAGCGTGGTACAAGTGAAAAATAACCTGCTGCTGGCGCAGATTGATTTATATAAAGCGCTGGGCGGCGGATGGAAGAACGCGTGAATCAGAAGTGTTCTCACCCCGCCCCTCACCCCGCCCCTCTCCCAATGGGAGAGGGAGAAAACCGGCACCCGGCAATTTCCCCTAAGGAGTCAATCTATGCAACAACCGTGGTCTGCAGTAGATAATTACATGATTTCTTCGCTTATCCCTGAGGATGAGGTACTCCAGCAGGTTCTTGAAAACAACAAACGCGCTGGTTTGCCTGAGCACGATGTTGCCGCCAATCAGGGGCAACTGCTGGCATTGTTTGTTCGTATGACTCAGGCAAGGCGTGTTCTGGAGATCGGTACGCTCGGTGCCTACAGTTCAATCTGGATGGCGCGCGCCCTGCCACCGGACGGTAAGCTGATTACGCTTGAAGCTGACCCCACGCATGCCGAGGTTGCACGCCAGAATATCAGCCTGGCGGGGTTGAACGATCGTATAGAGTTAATTGAAGGCGCAGCGCTCAAATCGCTGGAGCAACTTGGCGATATTCCTCCGTTTGATCTGATTTTTATCGATGCAGATAAGCCGAACAACCCCGGTTATCTGGAATGGGCGCTGTACTATTCCCGCCCCGGCACGGTGATTATCGGCGATAACGTGGTGCGCGATGGCGAAGTGATTAACGGGCAAAGCGACGACCCGCGCGTGCAGGGGGTGCGACGGTTTATCGAGATGACTGGGGATAATCCGCGTTTAACCGCCACCGCATTGCAAACGGTGGGGGTTAAGGGTTGGGACGGGTTTACGCTGGCAATGGTGGAACGATAACCAGCCGGGTGGCGGCTACGCCTTACCCGACCTACATTTTCTTCCGTAGGCCCGGTAAGCGCAGCGCCACCGGGCAAGGGTTTTAACCGGAAATCTGCTCCATCGCCTGCAAAATACGCTTATCCGAAATCGGATACGGTGTACCCAGTTGCTGAGCGAAGAAGCTGACGCGTAGCTCCTCAATCATCCAGCGGATCTCCCGCACGTCCTCATCATCGCGGCGCGCCGGAGGCAGTTTGTTCAGCCACTGCTGCCACGCCTGCTGCACGTTTTCCACTTTCAGCATCTGCGCACGATCCCGATGCGGATCGATAGCCATTTTCTCCAGACGTTTTTCAATCGCCTGCAGATAACGCAGCGTATCGCCGAGGCGTTTGAAGCCGTTGCCGGTGACAAACCCACGGTACACCAGCCCCGCCATCTGTGCCTTCACGTCAGACAGCCCCAGCGCCATGGTCATATCCACACGCCCTTTCAGGCGTTTATTGATATTGAATACGGCGGTGAGGATCTGCTCGACCTGTCTGGCGATATCCACCACGGTGTCGTTCAGCCCGGCGCGCACTTTGTCATGCAGCTTCGCAAAACCCTCTTCCGTCCAGACAGGACCGCCCGCCTCGTGGATCAGCTTGTCCACGCCGCAGGAGATGCAGTCGTCAATCAAATCCAGCACTTTCCCGTAAGGGTTGAAGTAGAGACCCAGCTTGGCTTTGTTCGGTAACTTCTCATGCAGATACTTAATCGGCGACGGGATGTTCAGCAGCAGTAAGCGACGCAGCCCGCGCCACATCATCTGCTGCTGCTCCTGCGGGTTATCAAAGAGTTTGATCGCCACGCTGTCGCGTTCATCCACCAGCGCTGGCCAGGCTTTCACCTTGTAGTTGCCGCGTTTCTGCTCGTAGCTTTCTGGAAGCTGACCAAAGCTCCAGATATGCAAGCCGCTCTGCTCAATGCCGTCATCCGCCACGGCAGAGAGCGTCTCCTGCACTTTGCCCTTCAGGGCGTCTTTAAGTTCAGTCAGCGAACGGCCTTCCTGCAGTTTTTTATTTTTATCGTCCACCACGCGGAAGCTGATTTTCAGGTGATCGGGCACCTGATCCCAGTTCCAGTCGTCGCGGTCGATGGTGGTGCCGGTCATGCGCCGGAATTCACGCTCCAGCGCGTCCAGCAGCGGCAGTTCCAGCGGCGTCACGCGGCCTAAAAACGCTTCCGCATAGTTTGGCGCGGGCACAAAGTTACGGCGCACCGGTTTAGGCAGCGATTTAATCAGCGCAATCACCAGCTCGCGACGCAGGCCGGGAATTTGCCACTCGAACCCGCTCTCTTCCACCTGGTTTAGCAGCGGCAGCGGGATGTGTACCGTCACGCCATCCGCATCTGCGCCCGGTTCAAACTGATAAGTCAGCCGCAGCTTGAGGTTGCCCTGATGCCAGAAGTTCGGGTAGTCGAGCTTGCTGACCGACTCCGCGCCCTCTTTGATCAACATGCTCTTTTCAAAGTTGAGCAGGTCCGGCGTCTCTTTGCTGGCTTTCTTCCACCAGCTGTCGAAATGGCGGGCGGAAATGACATCGTGGCTGATGCGCTGGTCGTAAAACTCAAACAGCGCGTCGTCATCCACCAGAATGTCGCGGCGGCGGGATTTATGCTCAAGCTCTTCCACTTCGGCGCGCAGTTTGAGGTTTTCACGGAAGAACGCGTGACGCGTCTGCCAGTCGCCCTCCACCAGCGCATGACGGATAAACAGCTCGCGACACAGGGCCGGATCGATCTGACTGTAGTTGACCTTACGCGCGGCCACCACCGGCAGGCCATAAACGGTCACCTTTTCTGTTGCCATCACCGCGCCCTGCGACCGCTCCCAGTGCGGTTCACTGTACGAGCGTTTCAGCAGGTGCTGTGCGACAGGCTCAACCCACTCAGGATCGATACGCGCCGCAATACGCCCCCACAGGCGGCTGGTTTCCACCAGCTCGGCAACCATTGTCCATTTCGGTGGTTTTTTGAATAAGCCCGATCCAGGGAAAATCGAGAAACGGGCGTTACGCGCGCCGGTAAATTCCTGCTTGTCGGCATCTTTCATCCCGATATGGGACAACAGGCCGGTCAGCAGCGCGATATGAATTTCGCGGTACTCCGCCGGTTCGCTGTTGACCGGAATCCCCAGCTCTTTCACCACCTGACGCAGTTGAGTGTAAATATCCTGCCACTCACGCACGCGCAGGTAGTTGAGGAAATCCACGCGGCACTGACGGCGGAACTGGTTCGAGGAGAGCGCTTTCTGCTGCTCGCCGAGGTAGTTCCACAGGTTCACGAAGGCGAGGAAATCGGACTCTTTGTCGTGGAAGCGACGGTGTTTCTCGTCAGATGCCTGCTGTTTGTCCATCGGACGTTCACGCGGGTCCTGAATCGAGAGCGCCGAGGTGATGATCATCGCCTCACGCACGCAGCCGTGTTTCTGCGCCTCCAGCACCATCCGCGCCAGACGCGGATCGACCGGAAGCTGGCTGAGCTGACGGCCCAGCGGCGTCAGTTTGTAGGCCGTCGCCTGCTCGTCAGTCGTGATCGCACCGAGTTCCTCCAGCAGACGCACACCGTCCTGGATGTTGCGCTTGTCCGGCGCTTCGACGAACGGGAACGCGGCAATATCGCCCAGCCCCAGCGCAGTCATCTGCAGGATAACGGACGCCAGGTTAGTACGCAGAATTTCCGGGTCGGTAAATTCCGGGCGCGACAGGAAATCATCCTCGGAGTAGAGACGGATACAGATCCCTTCCGACACACGACCGCAGCGGCCTTTACGCTGGTTCGCTGAAGCCTGTGAAACCGGCTCAATCGGCAGACGCTGGACTTTGGTGCGGTAGCTGTAGCGGCTGATACGCGCCGTACCAGGGTCAATCACATATTTTATGCCCGGCACGGTAAGCGAGGTTTCCGCCACGTTGGTCGCCAGTACAATGCGACGCCCGCTGTGGGGCTGGAACACACGGTTTTGTTCGCTGTTCGACAGGCGGGCATACAGCGGCAGGATCTCGGTATGGCGCAGGTCGCGCTTGCTGAGCGCATCGGCGGTATCGCGGATTTCCCGTTCACCGCTCATAAAGATCAGAATGTCACCCGCACTTTCGTTACCCAGCTCGTCGACGGCATCAAAAATGGCTTGTAGCTGATCGCGCTCGGTATCGTCCGCCTCTTCGACTATCGGGCGATAGCGCACTTCGACCGGATACGTGCGTCCTGACACCTCAATAATCGGCGCATTGTTGAAATGCTTCGAGAAGCGTTCCGGGTCGATGGTCGCGGAGGTAATGATGATTTTCAGATCCGGGCGACGCGGCAGCAGTTCTTTCAGGTAGCCGAGCAGGAAATCGATGTTCAGGCTGCGCTCATGCGCTTCATCGATGATAATGGTGTCATACTGCATCAGCAGGCGATCCTGCTGGATTTCCGCCAACAGAATACCGTCGGTCATCAGCTTGACCATGGTGTTATCACTGACGTGATCGCTGAAGCGCACCTTATACCCGATGCAGCCACCCGGCTCCGTTTGCAACTCCTCGGCAATGCGGTTCGCCACGGTACGCGCCGCCAGACGACGCGGCTGGGTGTGGCCAATCAGCCCTTTCACCCCGCGCCCCAGCTCCATACAAATCTTCGGTAGCTGCGTGGTTTTCCCCGACCCGGTTTCCCCCGCGACAATCACCACCTGGTGATCGCGCACGGCGTCGAGAATGTCCTGTTTCTTCTGGCTGACAGGCAGGTTTTCCGGGTAGGCGATCGCCGGACGTGCGGCTTCGCGCAGCACAACCTTCCCTGCCGCCTGAGCTATCTCTTTCGCCATCTCCTGGTAAATGGCCTGTTGTGCATCAGGATTTTTAACCTTCTTAACGCCGTGCAGACGGCGCGCAAACCGCTGTTTGTCGCGCAGCATCAGGGAATCAAGCTGTTGCAGGAGCATCGGGAAGGTGAATTTTTGTTGATCTGTCATAGCGTTAACGGGCAGTGCACTGCCGGATAAATTCTCTTTTTAATGATTGATATAGAGTACCACATCGGCGCTTTTAGCGCCTTATTCAAAAATTTCGAACATAGAATTCGATATATTGCGCTATCCCTGTGGCAGGATTGTGAATAGAGTGTCAACAAGCAACGGGGCAACCCCCTTCAATCAAATACAAAACAGGAATCACCCATGAGCAAAGTATTAGTGTTGAAATCCAGTATTCTGGCAGGGTACTCACAGTCTGGTCAGTTGTCCGACTATTTTGTTGAACAGTGGCGTGAGCAGCATTCCGCTGACGAAATCACCGTCCGTGATCTGGCGGCGAACCCGATTCCTGTACTGGATGGCGAACTGGTTGGTGCGCTGCGTCCGAGCGATGCGCCGCTGACGCCACGTCAGCAGGAAGCCCTGGCGCTCTCTGACGAGCTGATTGCTGAACTGCAGGCGCATGACGTTATCGTCATCAACGCGCCAATGTACAACTTCAACATCCCTACCCAGTTGAAGAACTACTTCGACCTGGTGGCACGTGCTGGCGTAACCTTCCGTTACACCGAGAACGGCCCGGAAGGTCTGGTGAAGGGTAAACGTGCGATTGTGCTGACCAGCCGCGGCGGTATTCACAAAGACACCCCAACGGATCTGGTGGCTCCGTACCTGAGCCTGTTCCTGGGCTTCATCGGCATTACCGACGTGAACTTTGTGTTCGCGGAAGGTATCGCTTACGGTCCTGAAGTGGCGACCAAAGCGCAGACCGATGCTAAAGCGGCAATCGACAGCCTGGTTGCAGCATAAGATTTTCCCCTCTCACCGCCCGGTGGGAGGGTTTTTCTTTTCCCTGTATTTCGTTATCATCCGCTCCCACTCTCCAGCCGGGCAGCCTGATGTCAGTCATTGTCGATACCTTTATTGCCCCACCTTGTCCTGATGAGATCGACGTTCTCTGGCAGGACGAGCATCTGCTGCTGATCAATAAGCCTTCCGGCCTGCTAAGCCTGTCGGGTAAGAACCCGCAAAATCTCGATTCCGTCCATCACCGTCTGGTGCAAACCTTTCCTGGCTGCGCGCTGGTGCATCGTCTTGATTTTGGTACATCCGGGCTGATGGTGATTGCCCGTAATAAAACGATAAATGCCGCGCTATGTCACCAGTTTAGCCAGCGCACCGTGAAAAAGATCTATACCGCCCTGCTTTGCGGGCATGTGAAACAGGACGAAGGGATCATCGATGCGCCGATTGCCAAAGACCCGGCGCTGTTCCCGCTGATGTCGATTTGCGCCATCAACGGTAAACCTGCCCGCTCCCGTTATCAGGTGGTAGTGCGGTGTTATCAGGGAACGGAACTGCCGCTGACGCGGGTGAAACTGATTCCGGAGACGGGGCGTACTCACCAGTTGCGCATTCACTGCCAGCAGTTGGGTCACGCTATTTTAGGCTGCGATCTGTATGGCGGTCTTGCGTGGCCCGGCACCGAAAAGACGCCGCGGCTGATGCTGCATGCCAGCGAGCTGGATTTTGTCCACCCTGTCAGCGGACAGGCGATCAACGCCCGTCACGCCGCCCCGTTTTAAAACGGGTTTACCACATTAAATCGTCAGGGATTTTAAAATCCGCGTAAGGATCGTCTTCGTCCTGCTCTTCCTGGCTTAGCGCACTGTTTAACACAATGCTGTCGGCATCGCGCTGGGCTATTTTATCGGCCACTACCGCCGGAATAATCGCATAGTCACAATCACCGTTGGCATTCATCACCAGACGCGCAATCGCCAGACGGCCGTTGATCAGCTGTGCCTGAGTCTGCTTATCCACCTCGATCTTTTTGATAAGATTACCGTCGGTGAAGTTAAACGTGATGCTGCCTTTTGAAATGGTAATGCGGTTCATCTCAATCAGCTGCTTCACCTGCGCTTTAAACTCTTTCGCCAGCACAGCCTGTTTTTGCTGTTCGCTCAGTTGTTTGTCACGCTCAATCTGCGCTTTTTTGTTCTCTTCTACCGCCTCTCTGGCCTCACGCGCCTGTACGCGTGATTTTTTCGCCGTGCGCTGCACTTTAGCCATTTTCTTGCTGCTGACTAAGCCTGCTTTCAGCATCTGCTCTTGTAGGGTGAGTTTTGTCATGATCGTTTCTAAACCGGTTGGAAATTTTAAGGATTATACCTGGAACTGAGCCGTTCATGAAGATAGCTCATGTTGCAGTGAAATTAAGTCACTTCCCCTCCCCCGGTGACTCAGGCATAAATGTGCATTATTAACTCTTTAGTAACATGAAAACCCAGGATACACGATCACGATGAGTAACGCTTTTACATTTACGCTGAAGCGAAGCGGCTTTGATGAGAATTATAATCCGTCAGAAAGAACGCGTACGACGACTAATTTTGCCAATCTTGCCAGAGGGGAAAAGCGGCAGGAAAATTTGCGCAATACGCTTGCAATGATTAACAATCGTTTTAATGCATTAGCCTGCTGGGATAACCCAAAATCCGATCGTTATTCTGTTGAGCTTGAAATCATTTCTGTTGATCTTAACATTGCGCATGAGGGCGGTCACCATTCTTTTCCGGCAATCGAAATATTGCAAACCTACATCGTAGATAAAAAAACCGATTCGCGTATTGCAGGCATAACAGGAAATAATTTCTCTTCCTATGTACGGGATTATGACTTCAGTGTTGTTCTGCCAGAACACAATAAGGGCCAATCCGGCTTCAGCATTCCGGACGATTTCGGTAAATTGCATGGCAACATCTTCAGGCATTTCATTCACTCCAGTGAATATAAAGAGAACTTTAAAAAAATGCCGGTGATCTGCCTGAGCGTTTCGAGTAAAGACATCTACCGTCGCACAGGAAACCTGCACCCTATACTGGGCATTGAGTATAAGCCAGAGGGCACATCGTTGACTGAGCAATACTTCGGTAAAATGGGGCTGCAGGTTCGTTATTTTATGCCTGAAAACAGTGCCGCGCCGTTTGCCTTTTATTTTACCGGCGACTTGCTGAGCGATTATACCAATCTTGAACTGATCGGCGCTATCAGCACGATGGAGACATTCCAGAAGATTTATCGTCCTGAAATTTATAATGCGAACTCGACAGCGGGTTATTATTATCAGCCAGATCTGAACCACCAGGATCACTCATTAACCAAAATTGTGTATGACCGGGAAGAACGCAGCCGGTTAGCCATTGAACAGGGTAAATTCACTGAAGAGTGCTTTATCAAACCTTATAAACATATTCTTGAGCAGTGGTCTAATAACTACCCGCTTTAATTCACTTATCCAAGGTCTTTTATTATGAAAACATTGCTCCCCACCTCAACGGCCGGCAGTTTACCGAAGCCGTCCTGGCTTGCTCAGCCAGAGACACTCTGGTCACCCTGGAAATTGCACGATGAAATATTAACTGAAGGCAAACAGGATGCTCTGCGTCTGTCCCTGGATGACCAGCTACGCGCGGGTATCGACATTGTCAGTGACGGCGAGCAAACCCGCCAGCACTTCGTGACAACATTCATCGAACACCTCAGCGGTGTTGATTTTGAAAACCGTCAGACCGTGCGAATTCGTAATCGCTATGATGCGAGTGTCCCCACCGTGGTTGACGCCGTGGCGCGTCAAAAACCCGTTTTCGTTGACGATGCAAAATATTTACGTCAGCTTACCCGGCAGCCGATAAAGTGGGCATTGCCGGGCCCAATGACGATGATCGATACGCTGTACGATGCCCATTATAAAAGCCGCGAAAAGCTGGCCTGGGAATTCGCCAAAATCCTTAACCAGGAAGCCAGAGAGTTAGAAGCGGCAGGCGTCGATATCATCCAGTTTGACGAACCCGCCTTTAATGTCTTTTTTGATGAGGTCAATGACTGGGGCATCGCCGCATTAGAAAGGGCCATTGAAGGACTTAAATGTGAAACCGCGGTACATATCTGCTATGGCTATGGCATTAAAGCCAATACCGACTGGAAAAAAACGCTGGGTTCAGAGTGGCGACAATATGAAGAGGCCTTCCCGAAGCTGCAAACCTCGAATATCGACATCATCTCACTGGAGTGCCATAACTCCCGCGTTCCCATGGATCTGCTTGAACTGATCCGCGGTAAAAAAGTGATGGTTGGAGCTATCGACGTCGCCACAAATAGCATTGAAACGCCAGAGGAAGTCGCGGATACATTGCGAAAAGCACTTCAGTTTGTCGATGCCGATAAGCTCTATCCTTCCACAAACTGCGGTATGGCACCGTTATCTCGTCAGGTTGCCAATGGCAAGCTCAACGCGCTAAGCGCAGGCGCTGACATTATCCGCAGGGAACTCTCGTCGCAATAACACGGCGATTTAAGTGCCGCACAAGGTTAATGCTGAGGCAGGTTATCAGTCCATGAACGGATAACCTTTCAGCATTACCTTAGTGCAACTTTATCATTTATCTACCAGGCTTATCCTTTTTGTTCATAAGGATGCCTCACGATGAGACGTATATTTTTAGCACTGTTTTCAAGCCCGGAATCGTTGCTACAGGTGATGAGCCAGCAGGAAATCATTGAAGCCGTGGAGGATGGTGACCGTATTATTATTGACCAGGACGGTAACGCCTCCGTTAACTATAAAAGCAACGACGTGCGACAAGACTTCCTGCGCCATGTTAACGCACTGAAGAGGGCGTAATATGGGAACGGCGATATTTATGGTGCTGATGGTGTGTGGTTACTGGTACACCAGCCGCGATCTCTCCACCCGCTTCAAAATCAAGCGTTCCTTCGGATGGGATGTTTATTTTCTCGTCGCGCTGTATGGCTGTATTTTCGTTCTGCAGGGCGTGCTCGCAACCGGCCTGCTCTGGCTACTGCTGCTCGCGCTTTCCGCTGCGGACAATACTTTCCATCTGACGTCTCAAAAGTATGCCGACTGGCAAATTGACTTTATGAACTGGAGTTTTCTGGGTATCCAGGCTCCGGTGGTCGTGATGCTGGCGTTCGCCATACTGTTTTGCCTCTACCGTTCTAACTGGGCTGGCAGCGCCAGGCTGGATGGTGAAGGCAGAAAAAAGCTGTATAAGCGCCTGGCACAGTCGAGCGGTATCGAACAACTGCTTTATCAGTGCATGGAGGAAGGTGAACTGGCGCAGGTAACGCTTAAGTCGAGGCGAATATATGTCGGCATGATCCATACCGCGACGCTGGAATATGAAAAGACAGCCAATATTGTGCTCATTCCGATGCTCAGTGGCTACCGTGACGGAAAAACCATGAACCTGTGCATTGAGCATAATTACAGTAAGTGGTACGCCGAACATGATATTACGCTTGATTCCGAGCCACAAAGTGCAATGGCCTTCAGAAAAGTGATTATGCTGGATCAAATCGAGAGTCTTTCACTGTTTGATCCGGCGAGTGCCAGCGCATTATCGATGGCGCAACGCGGGGAAAATCTGAAGCGCTAAATCTCAGCCCGACGAGAGCAACGATCTATTTGTTCGTTGCCAAATGAGTCGGTTCCTGAATTTATTCACATCATCATCTGGCAAGTACGGGCTTTTTAGAGTCGTTGTGTTGATTTAAAGAGAGTGCTGCAGTACGGGCAGACAAGTTGAGATCCTTTTTGGACACGGCTAAAACTATGTTCAGAATCTTTTGAGCAGTTCGGGCATGGGCATTTAACTAAGTGATTTCGACGAGCTTGTGTATTTTTACGTCCAGACATAGGCATCTCCTGATTTAAGGGACTGCCACCATACACGTTTCATGAGAATGTTGCTTGTATTTGTTACGCCATAACGTACAACAGGGCCAAAATACCCCCTGCCTTTTTCTTTCCGGCATCCGGTTGACGTTATGCGCCCGCTTACCTGCCCGTTCAGGAAGACTTCGGTTTTAAATTCTCACTAAACGTTGGCCGCTTACGCTCTGGCTCGATCTCTCGCAACGGCTCCACCTGGTGCATCGTTCGTTTACAACGCTCCACCAGCATCTGATACTCCCGCGTGCCCTGCTGCTTCCATGCCAGCTCCTGCTCGCTCAGCTCACGAATCGCTTTCGCCGGGCTGCCAATGATCAAATGGTTGGCCGGCATTTCCGCTTTCGCCTTAACAAACGCCGCCGCACCGACAATACTGTTTTCACCGATCACTGCGCCATCCATCACCACCGCGTTCATCCCCACCAGCGCATTACGGCGGATAATACACCCGTGCAGAATGGCGCTGTGACCAATGTGCCCGTCCTCTTCCACTACTGTATCCTGATCCGGAAAACCATGCATCACGCAGTTATCCTGGACGTTCGCCCCATCTTTCACCACGATACGGCCAAAATCACCGCGCAGGCTGGCGTTGGGGCCAATATAAACGCCTTTGCCCAGAATCACGTCGCCAATCAGTACCGCCGTCGGGTGAACATAGCTCTCTTCAGGCACCACCGGCGTCAGGCCGTCAATTTGATAAACAGGCATACCTTCTCCTTATGCGATATTCAGACCACCAAAACGCTGATAATAGAGCGTGCCGGGCGAAGGCAGTTCCCCGACAGAGGTTTCACCTTTTTCGCTGACAAACGCCAGCGCTCCCGGCGCAACGCGCTGGTAGATGTTGATACACAACTGCCGCGCGCTTTGCCCCGCCCAGTGCGCAGGGAGCAACTCCTCCGGCAGGAGCGGATCTTTCAGCACCACGCGGCGGTAAAAATGAATCAATAACAGCTGGATCTGGAAGCAGCGCGCCGGCGTAAGATCGTCCGGCGCGGCCTCTTTCAGTAATGGCAGTAGCGGACGGAATGAATCAATAAACGTTTCGTACAGGGTGTTTTGTTCGGTCAGTTGCCAGCACTCTTCAACCCGCGAGCGCAGCGCGGCGCGCGACAGCGCCAGCGGAGAATGCGCTTCGAAGAAGATGACATTTTCCGCCACGCCTGCATCGTGAAGCAGCGATTGCACATCCGCCAGATTCTGTGACGGCGAGGCCATCAGGCTCGGCGCTAATGTACCAAACCCTTGCCAGACTAGCTGTTTTTTAACGTCCGCGAGCGTGGTTTTATCCAGGCCTTCAGACAGCAGCAGCAGCCATTTTCCGTCCCACGCGGGCAGTTCCGCGCGGTAGATTTTACTCTCCGCACGACGGGTTAAACGCAGCCCTTTATCGCTCAGACGATAAAAGCTGCGCCGACCAATGCGGGAGACATCCAGCCAGCCTTCTTTGTTCAGGCGAAACAACGCAGTACGTACAAAACGTTCGCCAAATCCCATCCCTTCCAGCAGCGCCGCCAGGCTACCAAGCCAGATCTCGCCGCCGCGATGGGAAAGTGCATCACCGTATAAAGACGCGATGAGCGAGGTTCCACTGATGGGAACAGAGCTGACAGCATGCTGGATAAAGGCATCAAGTTTCATGTGATTCATTCTGTTGTATTTTTTGTCCTGGATGAATCATAGCATAGGAATCAGAGGTATACCCTCACCCCGGCGCACTCCCACGGGGTGAGGGGAAAATTCAACCGTTAGCCGCCACTTTTCGCAAATCAAACACCCGGCAGGCTTTCCCCTCGGAGCGCGGTATGCTGCCACAGTTGACGATCATCACGTCGGTAGAGATCCCGACCATTGATTTAATGCGATGGCGAAGCTGATGGCACACCTGGCAGCGCTGTTCGTGCGTCAGCGTTAAGCTGCTCTCTTTCAGCTCAACCTTCACAGAAAGCGAATCAAGATGTCCACGGCGATTCACTTCCAGCTGATAATGCGGGGACAGGTGTTCGAACTTGACGATCTCCTCTTCCAGCTGCGACGGGAAGACGTTCACGCCGCGAATGATCAACATATCGTCGCTGCGCCCGCTGATCCTGTCCATACGGCGCATGGTGCGCGCGGTTCCCGGCAGCAGACGCGTCAGGTCGCGGGTGCGATAACGGATCACCGGCAGCGCCTCTTTGGTCAGGGTGGTGAACAGCAGTTCGCCCTGCTCGCCGTCGCTCAGCACCGTGCCATCGTTCGGGTTAACGATTTCCGGGTAGAAATGATCTTCCCAGATGGTCGGGCCGTCGGCGGTTTCCAGACACTCCATCGCCACACCCGGCCCCATCACTTCGGACAGGCCATAGATATCCAGCGCCGTAATGCCTAAGCGTTTTTCGATCTCGCGGCGCATCGCCTGCGTCCACGGCTCTGCACCGAACACACCGACGCGCAGTGAACACTGGCTGGCATCGCCACCCATCTGGCGCTCCAGCTCCTCAATCAGGTTCAGGCAATAAGACGGCGTCACCATGATCATATCCGGCTGGAAATCGCGAATTAACTGCGCCTGTTTTTCGGTCTGGCCGCCGGACATCGGGATCACTGTTGCCCCTAAACGCTCTGCACCGTAGTGCGCACCCAGCCCGCCGGTAAACAGGCCGTAGCCATAAGCCACATGAATTTTATCTTTCGGGCTGCCGCCTGCAGCACGCAGGGAACGGGCAACGATATTGGCCCAGTTGTCGATGTCATTTTGCGTGTAACCCACCACGGTCGGTTTTCCGGTGGTGCCGGATGACGCGTGGATACGCACCACCTGCTCCATCGGTACGGCAAAGGTGTCGAACGGATAGTTATCGCGCAGATCCTGTTTAGTGGTGCACGGGAATTTTTGCAGGTCGGCAAGCTCTTTAAAATCGTCGGGGTGAACGCCCGCGGCATCAAACTTGCGTTTGTACATCGGGACATTGTTATAAGCGTGGTGCAGCGTCCACTTCAGGCGCGCGGTCTGCAGAGCCTGTAATTCATCAATGGACGCGGTTTCGATCGGATCTACCGTTGTTGTATTTGTCATTGCAGGGTACTCACATTGTTATTCGCTCAAACACGCTCAAGGATCATGGCAATGCCCTGACCCACACCGATGCACATCGTACACAGCGCATAGCGTCCGTTGCGTCGATGCAATTCATTGCTCGCGGCCAGCGCCAGCCTGGCACCGCTCATTCCCAGCGGATGGCCCAGCGCAATGGCCCCCCCGTTCGGATTGACGTGTGCGGCATCATCCGGCAAGCCCAGCTGGCGTAGCACACCCAGCGCCTGCGAAGCGAAGGCTTCGTTAAGCTCAATGACGTCCATATCAGTCATGCTGAGTCCGGCGCGCTCCAGCACTTTGCGGGTGGCGGGCACCGGGCCTAATCCCATCAGACGCGGTTCAACGCCTGCCGTCGCCATCGCCACGATACGCGTGCGCGGGACTAACCCTTGCGCACGCGCCATCTGCTCGCTGGCGATAATCAGCGCCGCTGCGCCGTCGTTCACGCCGGAGGCGTTCCCCGCCGTGACCACACCGTTCTGACGAAATGGCGTTTTCAGCGCGGCGAGTTGTTCCAGCGTGGTATCGGCGCGCGGATGCTCATCCACAGAAACCTCGCTGACGGCCCCTTTCTTACCCGTGATGCTCACCGGCACGATCTCCTGCGCCAGAATGCCGTTTTGCTGCGCCTGCGCGGTACGTTGCTGACTGCGCAACGCGAAGGCGTCCTGATCGGCTCGGCTGATATTTAACAATTCAGCTACATTCTCTGCCGTTTCTGGCATGCTGTCAGTTCCGAAGTGCCGATGCATGAGCGGATTCACAAATCGCCAGCCGATGGTGGTATCGAAAAGCTCCGCCTGACGCTGAAACGCGGTGGTAGCTTTGCCCATCACAAACGGCGCGCGGGACATCGACTCCACGCCGCCCGCGATCAGCAGGTCACCATCCCCCGCCTTGATAGCGCGTGCCGCAAAACCAATCGCATCGAGACCCGACCCACACAGACGGTTAATGGTGGTACCGGAAACCGTCTGCGGCAGTCCGGCCAGCAGCGCCGACATGCGTGCCACGTTGCGGTTGTCCTCCCCGGCCTGGTTAGCGCAGCCGAAGATCACATCATCAATGCGCTCCGCATCCAGCTGTGGGTAGCGCGCCAAAAGCGCACGCAGTGGCACCGCGCCAAGATCGTCTGCGCGCACTCCCGATAACGCCCCGCCATAACGACCGACCGGGGTACGAACACCATCACAAATAAATGCGTCACGCATCAGGCTCCTCCTGTCAGACTGCCGCCAGTGCGGTGAGATTTTCCGCGAAAGAGAGCGACGGTTTTCTGTTGTTGATTTTGAATTTCAATGTCGTACACGCCGGTCAGTTTGCCCTGGTGCTTCACCCGCGCAGTGGCGGTCAGCGTGTCACCGGCAAAGCCCGGACGCAGAAAATCAATCGCGCAGCCAGAGGCCACCGCCGCCAGACCCTGGCTGTTGCAGGCGTAGGCAAACGCGGTATCGGCCAGCGAGAACAGTTGTCCGCCGTGACAGGTTTTATGGCCGTTGAGCATCTGCGGGGTGATGGTCATGGTTACCACCGCATAGCCTTCGTCCATGTCGATAATGTCGATGCCGAGCGCCTGCGCACAGGCGTCCTGTTCATACATGGTGCGGGCGTTGTGCCAGGCGTTATGACTCATAGCTACTCTCCAGAAGCGCACGCTGGCGCAGCAGTGAACAGGGGCGATAACGTTCTTCGCCGTAGTGACGTTGCAGGTTTTCCAGCAGCGTTAACAGGCGTTGCCAGCCCAGGCGTTCGCCCCAGGCGATCGGACCGTTCGGGTAATTCACGCCGAGACGCATGGCGGTATCGATATCCTTCTCGCTGGCAACCCCTTTTTGCAGGGCGTCCAGCGCTTCGTTGGCAATCATCGCCAGCGTGCGCCAGACCAGCAGACCAGGGTAATCCGCTATCTGCACCACCCGTTTTCCCTGCTGTTGCAGGTAACAGATGGCTTTTTGCGTGGCCGCATCTGGATTACTGGACGCCACCGCGATAACGGCGACCTCACGCTCCATCCGATCCACCACCACAACCGGACGCTGATGACGCAGCGCCAGCGATTGTGCCGTCTCCCCCTGCGTTTCAATCAACAGCACGTCGTCAATTTCCGTGACACCGTCACTTATTCGTTCCACGTGGATCGGGCTAAAGCGCTTGCTGACCGTCTCTGACCATCCGACTTCAGGCTTATCGCCCTGCCAGTCGTAAACGCCTTTCCCGCTTTTTTTACCCATCCGCCCCGCCAGCACCAGCTCCTGTTGCACCAGCGACGGCAGAAAACGACGCTCCTGCCAGAAGGCATTAAACACGGAACAGGTCACCGCAAAATTAACGTCCTGACCAATCAGGTCCGTCAGCTCCAGCGGCCCCATCGGGAAGCCACCGCCTTCGCGCAGCGCAGCGTCAATCACTTCAGGTGTTGCCACCTGCTCCTCCAGCGCACGCCAGGCTTCGGAATAAAATGGTCGCGCCACGCGGTTGACGATAAAACCGGGCGTCGACTGGCAGCGCACCGGCTGTTTACCCCAGTTCATCGCCAGCTCGCACAGCGCGTCTGCCACTTCTGGCGACGTCGCCAGCCCGCTGACCACTTCCACCAGCTTCATTACCGGTGCCGGGTTGAAGAAATGCAGCCCGGCGACACGCTCAGGATGGTGAATGTCTGCCGCGATAGCAGTAACAGAAATAGATGAGGTGTTGCTGGTGAGCAGCGTCTGCGGCGGGCAGATAGCGGCCAGTTTCGCAAACAGCGCTTTTTTCACCTCAAGACGCTCAGAAGCAGCCTCAATGATCAGATCCGCTGCGGCCAGGGCCTGGATATCCGTTACCGGGAGCAAACGTGCAAGGATCTGTTCGCTGGCATCGGCAGACAATTTTCCGCGCGCCACACGCGACGTCAGGCGCTGGCGAATACCGTCAATGGCACGAGAAATCGCCTCTGCGGCGATGTCATAAACCAGCACCTGGTGCCCATGACTTGCGGCCACTTCAGCGATACCCGCCCCCATCGTGCCGCTGCCAATCACGGCGACAGTACCTATGTTCAGCATCTTATTTCCCCGTAAAGTTCGGCGCGCGCTTCGCGAGGAACGCGCTAACGCCCTCGCGGTAGTCGTCGCTGCGCCCGGCCAGGCGTTGGTAGTCGCGCTCCAGGTCAAGCTGGGCATCCAGGGTGTTGGTTTCAGCAGCATTGATCGCCTGTTTGATCAGCCCCAGTCCAAAGGTGGGCTGCGACGCAAAGTGCAGCGCCATCTGCTGTGCCGTAGCGGAAAGTTGCTCGTCATCCACCACCTGCCAGATCATCCCCCAGGCCTGTGCCTGCTCCGCGCTGAGTTTGTCACCGAGCAGCGCCAGCCCCATGGCGCGGGCGCGTCCGGCAACGCGCGGCAGCAGCCAGGTCCCGCCACAGTCCGGCACCAGGCCCAGTTTACTGAAGGCCATCACGAAGCTGGCTGAGCGGGCCGCAATCACCATGTCGCAGCCGAGCGCCAGCGTGGCACCGGCTCCGGCCGCCACGCCATTGACGGCACAAATCACCGGTTTCGGCAGTTTTGCCAGGCGACGCACCAGCGGGTTGTAGAAGGTTTCAACGGACATGCCCAGATCCGGTGCAGGACCATTCGGGTCTACGTTGCGGTCGTTAAGATCCTGCCCTGCGCAGAAGCCGCGCCCCGCGCCGGTGATCAGCAGGCAGCGGATAGTGTCATCGCACTCGGCCTGTTTCAGGCACTCAGCAAGCTGCTGGTGCATCACATCGTTAAAGCTGTTCAGACGGTCCGGACGGTTCAGCGTAAGGGTCATCACGCCTTGCTCTACATGACTCAGAATACATTCCACAGTTAGCGTCCTTTAAAGTCGGGGGTGCGTTTTTGTAAGAAGGCGTCGATGCCTTCCCGGCGATCGTCGGTCGCTGAGAGCAGCGTAAACAGTTGCCGCTCCTGAGCCAGCCCCGCCTGCAGCGGGACTTCCTGAGACTGACGCAGCGCCTGTTTCGCCACCTGAAGCGCCAGCGGAGAGTGACGCGCCATCAGTGCCGCCTGTTTCAGGGCATATTCCAGCGTCAGGGCGGGTGGGAAAACATCGCTGACCAGACCGGCGTTCTGCGCCTGCTGCGCGGTAATGCTTTCCCCCGTGAGGATCATTTTGCTGGCAAGGGATTTACCGACGCAGCGGATAAGACGCTGAGTGCCGCCTGCGCCCGACATAATGCCGAGGGTAATTTCCGGCAGGCCGAAACGGGCGTTATCCCCAGCAATCACCACGTCACACAAAAGCGCAAGTTCGCACCCGGCTCCCAGTGCGAAGCCGTTCACGGCGGCGATCAGCGGTTTGTTAAAGGCGTTGATCCGCGTCCACAGTTGAGGGCGAATGTCATTCAGGGTGGCGGGCAGATCTTTTTCCGCCATTTCGTTGAGATCTGCCCCGGCAGCAAAGCAGCGCTCGCTGCCGTGGATCACACAGACGGAGATTTCGCTATCCACTGCAGCGGCTTCCAGCGCGTCGGCAATCTGCAATAACAGCGCATTGTTGAGTGCATTACGTGCCGCCGGACGATTCAGCGTCAGTTGCAGCACGCGGCCATGACGGGTGACAATCAGTTCGCTCATGCCATCCCCTTCGCATCAAAATCAACCATCACGTCGGCGGTTAACGGCAGCGCCTGACAGCTCAGCACATACCCGGCGGCCAGTTCGTCCGGCTCCAGGCTGTAGTTGGTGGCCATGTCCACCTTGCCGCGCAGCACTTTGCATTTACAGGTGGCGCAGACGCCGCCTTTGCAGGCATACGGCAGATCCGCGCCCTGGCGAAGGGCTGCGTCAAGAATGCTTTCGTCATCCGCGGTCAGGGTGATTTCGCGGTCGCGTCCGTCCTGGCGCACGGTGACTTTCTGTCCTTCGGCCTGTACGCTCACCGCGCGTTTAACACCAGCACCCGGCGTGTTGAAGCGCTCAAGGTGAATCGCTTTTTCCGGCAAACCCAGTGCTTTCAGTGTCGCTTCCGCGTCATCCATCATCGCCGACGGGCCGCAAATAAAGGCTTCGTCGTACTGGCGGAAGTTGATCAGCGTTTTTGCCAGCGCCTGCAGTTTTTCACCGTCGATGCGGCCATAAAGCAGATCGCTGTCAAGCCGCTCCTGGCTGAAGATGGAGACCAGTTGCAGCCGCTGCGGGTATTTGTCTTTCAGGTCTGCCAGCGCGCCACGAAACATCATGCTCTGGCTGCTGCGGTTGCCGTAAATCAGCGTGAAATGGCTGTTCGGTTCGGTGGCGAGCGTGGCGGAGATAATCGCCAGCATCGGCGTGATCCCGGAGCCTGCGGCAATCGCCAGATAGTGGCCTTCCCGGTCGGCCTGCGGCTGGTAGCCGAAATGCCCCTGCGGAACCATCACCTCCAGCGCCATACCTTGTGTAATTTCATCACGGGCATAGCGGGAGAAACGCCCGTCTTCGATGGCTTTAACCGCCACGCTGATCTCACCCGGCGCGGCGCTTCGGCAGATGGAGTAGCAGCGGCGCAGTTCATCACCGTCAAGCGTGGCTTTCAGAGTCAGGTGTTGCCCTGGGCGGAAGCGGTACGCCTCCTGCAAAGCCTGTGGCACCGCAAAAGTAATGGTCACCGCGTCGCGGGTTTCGGGTTCCACCTTTGCCACTGTTAATGAATGAAACGTTGTCATGGCAGCCTCAGATGCATTTGAAATAGTCGAAGGGCTCACGGCAGGTATTGCAGCGATAGAGCGCTTTGCAGGCCGTTGAGCCAAATTCACTGATAAGCGAGGTATCGGTGCTGGCACAGCGCGGGCAGCTCACCTCTGCAGGTGCATGCGCGTGGCAGCTATGGCCCACGGGCGGGCTGATGCCATACTGGCGCAGACGTTCACGGGCATCGGCAGTCATCCAGTCGGTGGTCCACGCGGGATCAAGCTGCAGCACGATATGCACCGGGGCAAAGCCATGCGCGGTCATCGTTTCACGAATGGCACCCAGCAGATGTTCCGTGGCCGGACAGCCTGAATAGGTTGGTGTGAAGCCGATAACCCAGCCCTCGCCCTGCGCTTTCACGCTGCGCACCATGCCCAGATCGGTAATGGTCAGCACGGGGACTTCCGGGTCCGGGATCTGGCTTAACAGCGACCAGATCTGCGGGATCTCCGCAGGGGCAATCTCAGCAAAACGTTGCATTGCGACCTCCGCACTTACCACTGCTGGCCTGGGTAGACGCGCTGGAGATATTGCATCTCTGCCAGCATCGGCCCCAGATGTTCGGTATGCAGCCCTTTCTTGCCACCCGTGCGATACGCCACTTCAGAAGGCACATTCAGGGTGGCGTCATTCAGACCGGCAAACACTTCGTTTTCCCACGGCTGGCGCAGGGTGCGCGGGTCAACCGCCACGCCGGAGGCAATCAGTTCCAGCTCAACGTCATCGGCCTCGAACAGCTCGGCCGTAAAGCGCCACAGGTTGTCTACCGCCTGCTGCATTTTTAGCGAGGAGGCTTCGGTGCCGTCCCCCAGACGCACCAGCCAGCCGCGGCTAAAGCGCAGGTGATAGCGCGCCTCTTTAATCGCTTTTGCAGCGATGGCGGCAATCTGGCTGTCGCTGCTGTGGATCAGGCGCTCGTACAGCGCGACGTTCCAGGCGTCCATGAAATACTGGCGGGCGATGGTGTCGGCGAAGCTGCCGTTTGGCTGCTCCACCAGCAGTAGATTGTGGAACTGCCGCTCATCGCGGCCAAAGGCCAGCGTGTCTTCGTCGCCCTTGCCTTCCTGTTCGGCGGCATAGGTCAGGAAATTGCGCGCCTGCCCCAGCAGGTCGAGGCCGATATTGGCGAGCGCGAGATCAATTTCCAGCTCCGGCGCGTGGCCACACCAGGCCCCCAGACGCTGGGAGAGCACCAGACCGTTGTCGCCCAGACGCAGGGCATATGCAGATACTGTTTTCATCCCCAACCTCACATGTGCTCGATGCCATCAGGGATGGTGTAAAACGTCGGATGGCGATAAACCTTGCTTTCCGCCGGGTCGAAGAATTCACCGCTCTCTTCCGGTTGTGAAGCCACGATTTCGCTCGCCTTCACTACCCAGATGGAACAGCCTTCGCTGCGACGGGTGTAGGCGTCTCGCGCGTTCTCCAGCGCCATGCGATCGTCAGCAGCATGCAGGCTGCCCACATGACGATGGGACAAACCCTGTTTGGATCGCACAAAAACTTCATATAACGGCCAGTAGACATTGCTCATTGCTCTTTCCTCTTATGCGGCCTGACGGGCACGTTGTTTTTCTGCGTGAGCCAGGGCGGCTTCGCGTACCCACGCCCCGTCGTCCCAGGCTTTACGTTTCGCCGCCAGACGTTCGTGGTTACAGATGCCGCGCCCGTTAATCACTTCCTCAAATTCGTGCCAGTCGATCTCACCGAAGCGGTAGTGTCCGCTCTCTTCGTCGAAACGCAGATCCGCGTCCGGCACGGTCATGCCGAGCATTTCCACCTGTGGGACGGTGTTATCCACAAAACGCTGACGAAGCTCATCGTTACCAAAGCGTTTGATTTTCCAGGCCAGGCTGCGAGCGCTGTTTGGCGAGTTGTCATCGTTTGGCCCGAACATCATCAGCGCGGGCCACCAGAAACGGTTGATGGCGTCCTGCAGCATCTGACGCTGGGATTCACTGCCCTGCGCCAGCGCCATACAGGCTTCAAAGCCCTGCCGCTGGTGGAAACTCTCCTCTTTGCAGATTTTCACCATCGCGCGGGCATACGGGCCGTAGGAGGTGCGGCACAGCGCCACCTGGTTGACGATGGCCGCGCCGTCCACCAGCCAGCCAATCACCCCGATATCGGCCCAACTGAGCGTCGGGTAATTGAAGATGGAGGAGTATTTCATCTTGCCGTCGAGCATCTTCTGGTAGATGTCTTCCCGCGCGCAGCCGAGCGTTTCTGCTGCGCTGTAGAGATACAGGCCGTGTCCGGCTTCGTCCTGCACTTTTGCCAGCAGGATCGCTTTACGCCTGAGCGTTGGCGCACGGGTGATCCAGTTTCCTTCCGGCAGCATGCCGACAATTTCGGAGTGTGCATGCTGACCGATCTGGCGGATCAGCGTTTTGCGGTAGGCATCCGGCATCCAGTCCTGAGGCTCAATGGCCGTCTCCTGCGCTATGCGCTGCTCAAAGCGTTGTTCTTGCATCACACCCTCACCCTTTATGATTCACCAAAACATTTAACATCGCGACAATACGAATCACTTTGTTTCGTAAAAGTTACACAAAGGTTAAACATAACCCCAAGGAGTGTTTGTTTATTTTGTGATGTCGCTCGCAAGGCTTTTCGCAAATGCCTTGAATTCTGGAGTGTTGGCGGTTTCATCCCAACAAGCCAGATCACAATGTTAACAATTCATTAAAACTCAGCTTGATTTTTATGATTCATGATTAAACTATCTATAGTGAAATCACGTAACATCTGGAGATAAGCGATGCAGCAGTTAGCCAGCTTCTTGTCCGGTGCCTGGCAGTCTGGCCGGGGCCGCGAACGCAACATTCATCACGCCATTAGCGGCGAAGCCTTATGGACCGTGACCAGCGAAGGGCTGGATATGGCAGCCGCTCGCCGTTACGCCATTGAACACGGCGGTGAAGCACTTCGTGCAATGAGTTTTATTGAACGCGCCGCCATGCTGAAGGCGGTGGCGAAACATCTGCTCAGCCAGAAAGAACAGTTTTACGCGCTGTCTGCCCAGACCGGGGCAACCAGGGCCGATAGCTGGGTGGATATCGAAGGCGGGATCGGTACGCTTTTCACCTACGCCAGCCTCGGCAGCCGTGAACTGCCGGACGACACGCTGTGGCCGGAAGACGAGCTGATCCCCCTGTCGAAAGAAGGCGGCTTTGCGGCACGCCACGTATTAACCTCAAAATCCGGCGTGGCGGTGCATATCAACGCCTTTAACTTCCCCTGCTGGGGCATGCTGGAAAAACTGGCACCGACCTGGCTTGCCGGGATGTCCGCCATTATCAAACCCGCGACCGCTACCGCGCAGGTGACCCAAGCGATGGTGAAATCCATCGTGGAAAGCGGTCTGGTGCCGGACGGTGCCATCAGTCTGATCTGCGGCGGTGCGGGCGATCTGCTGAGCCATCTCGACAGCCAGGACGTGGTGACCTTCACCGGCTCCGCCTCCACCGGCCAGAGCCTGCGCATTCACCCGAATATTGTGGCGAACGCCATTCCCTTCACCATGGAGGCCGACTCCCTGAACTGCTGCGTGCTGGGTGAAGACGTTACGCCAGAGCAACCGGAATTTGCCCTGTTTATCCGCGAAGTGGTGCGCGAGATGACCGCCAAAGCCGGACAAAAATGTACCGCCATTCGCCGCATCATCGTTCCGCAAAGCCAGACGGAAGCCGTCAGCCAGGCGCTGATTGCGCGGCTGGAAAAGGTGGTAATGGGCGATCCGGCACAGGACGGTGTGAAGATGGGCGCACTGGTCAACAGCGATCAGCGCGCCGACGTACAGGAAAAAGTGGACTCTCTGGTTGCCGCAGGCTGCCAGATCCGTCTGGGTGGCAAAGCGGATTTGCGGGCGGCCGGTGCATTCTTCCCGCCAACGCTGCTTTTCTGTCCACAGCCGGACGAAACGCCAGCCGTGCATGCTACCGAAGCCTTCGGCCCCGTCGCCACGCTGATGCCGTATCGCAACGCAGACCACGCGTTGCAGCTTGCCCGCGCGGGCGGCGGTAGTCTGGCGGGAACGCTGGTGACGGCTGATCCGGGGACTGCTCGCCAGTTTATTGCCGGGGCTGCGCGTTCACACGGACGTATTCAGATCCTCAACGAAGAATCGTCCAAAGAGTCGACCGGGCACGGTTCTCCTCTGCCGCAGCTGGTACACGGTGGTCCGGGACGTGCGGGCGGTGGTGAGGAGCTGGGCGGGCTGCGCGCCGTGAAGCACTACCTCCAGCGCACCGCCATTCAGGGCAGTCCGACAATGCTGGCCGCCATCGGCAAGCAGTGGGTACGGGGCGCAAAGGTGCAGGAAGATCGCGTTCATCCGTTCCGCAAATACTTCGAGGAGCTGCAGCCTGGCGACAGCCTGCTGACGCCGCGGCGAACCCTGACGGAAGCGGATATCGTTAATTTTGCCTGCCTGAGCGGAGACCATTTCTACGCTCACATGGACAAGATTGGTGCGGCTGAGTCGATCTTTGGCGAGCGCGTGGTACACGGTTACTTCCTGATTTCCGCTGCCGCCGGGCTGTTTGTCGATGCGGGCGTGGGGCCTGTGATCGCCAACTACGGCATGGAAAACCTGCGCTTCATCGAGCCGGTTAAACCGGGCGACACCATTCAGGTACGCCTGACCTGTAAACGTAAAACGCTGAAGAAACAGCGCAGCGCCGACGAGAAACCGACCGGCGTGGTGGAGTGGTCCGTGGAGATCTTCAACCAGCATCACCAGGCGGTTGCGCTCTACTCCATTCTGACGCTGGTGGCACGCCAGCAGGGTGACTTGTAAGGCAAGTATAAGAGAGAAAGATGGTCTGGATGGCTTTGGGTAACCAAACCATCCAGACTGAACAACTTGTTTAACTTACAACCAGAAACACTACAGAAATTGACCATACAGAATGCAGGGATATGATTTGCGTCCGGGAATGTTCCCCGGTGAAATCACATGGATGATAGATATATGGCAATTCCTGTTTATCTTTTCTTAACTGACGATGGCGGCGCAAAAATCACAGGCTCGGTAGATGTCCGTGGCCGTGAGGGGAGCATTGAAGTATCTGGTTTTACTCATAACCTACGCCAGCCAACAGATCCATTGACTGGAAAAATTACCAGTAAACGCAGCCACGCTCCTGTCATTTTTCAAAAAGAGATTGACTCCTCTTCCCCTTATTTGATGAAAGCCGTAGCGACTGGACAAACACTTAATTACGGTGCTGTCGGTGCGGCTGCGGGCATTCCAGATGGAGTATTGTTACGTGGTGCGGGTACCGCACAGATTCTCGCTGGCACAAGCGATCCGGTAGAATTCGCAAAATACCAGGATGGTAATTCATACGGCGATGATCCGGTTGATCAGTTATGGATAAGGACGGGAATAGATTATGCGCGAAAGTCGGGATTTTAACTGGCGAGTCGGGCTGCTTTTTTTGATTTTCCTGGGTTTTATTGTATACCCGTTCCGCGATCTGTTTACCGTGTATGAAAATTTACGGGGGGAGATTAAAGTTAATGATCAATTAACCCTGTACATCACCCAGGTAGAGGCTAGCTCACTATCCAGGGATACATTTCACTTTTATCTCTATGATGCGAGAAAAAGCACCGAAGAGTTCATGTCTCACGTTAAAGACATCAAACCTGTCATGATCACCAATGATGAAAAGGCCACGGCCACAGCAACAGACGGAGAGATTTATCTACGCGTTCACGGCAATGTGTACTCTTTCACAACAGTTGGTTATGACGTACGCATACATCTTGATAGCTCACCGCACTGAACACGACATTTCACGTTAACCGGGATGTGATCCACTCCCGGTCTTTTTTTAACCTGGCAAGACTGACAAACAACCTGGCAGATGCAGGCAAACGTTTTGCGTGGGCTCCTGTCAGGATAAGGCTGTCACAACACAATAAACACAACAAGATGAGGTCTGCGATGGGAAGCAATTCTTCTTTTTCTGCCCGTAGAACGGCACTGGCTATGGCCGTTGCGCTGTGTTGCGCCTGGCAATCCCCTGTTTTCGCCCACGGCGGCGAAGCGCATATGGTTCCGATGGACAAAACGCTGCAGGAATTTGGCGCGGACGTGCAGTGGGATGATTACGCTCAGATGTTCACCATCGCCAAAGACGGTGCCTTTGTGAAGGTCAAACCGGGCGCGAAAACCGCGATCGTCAACGGCAAGCCCCTGACGCTACAGGTGCCGGTGGTGATGAAAAACAAAAAAGCCTTTATCTCTGAGACCTTCATCAACGATGTTTTTCAGTCCGGTCTCGACCAGACATTTCAGGTGGAAAAACGCCCTCACCCGTTAAACGCACTGACGGCTGACGAAATTAAGCAGGCCGTAGAGATTGTAAAAGCCTCTGCGGATTTTAAACCGAATACCCGCTTTACCCAGATCGCCCTTGCCGAGCCGGAAAAAACCAAAGTCTGGGACTTCGTGCTGAACGGCACCGCTGTTGACGCTCCACGTCAGGCGAATATCACCATGCTGGATGGCAAACATGTAATTGAAAGCCTCGTGGATCTGAAAGAGAAAAAAATCCTGCGCCAGGAGCCCGTCAAAGACGCACATGGCATGGTGCTGCTGGATGATTTTACCGCCGTTCAGCAGATCATTAACGAGAGCACAGAGTTTGCCGACGTGCTGAAAAAACGCGGTATTACCGACACGAAGAAAGTGATCACCACGCCGCTGACCGTCGGCTACTTTGACGGCAAAGACGGTCTCAGGCAGGAAGATCGCCTGCTGAAAGTGGTGAGCTATCTGGATGTGGGCGACGGTAACTACTGGGCGCATCCGATTGAAAACCTGGTCGCCGTGGTTGATCTGGAGCAGAAAAAAATCCAGAAAATTGAAGAAGGTCCGGTGGTGCCGGTTCCGCTCACCCCGCGGCCTTATGACGGCCGCGATCGCGTAGAAACGGCGAAAAAACCGCTGGAGATCATCGAACCAGAAGGCAAGAACTACACGATCACCGGTGATATGGTGCACTGGCAGAACTGGGATTTCCACCTGAGCCTGGACTCCCGCGTCGGCCCGATGATTTCTACCGTAACCTACAACGACAACGGCAAAAAGCGGCAGATTATGTATCAGGGATCGCTTGGCGGGATGATCGTTCCCTACGGCGATCCGGACGTGGGCTGGTATTTCAAAGCCTATCTGGATTCCGGCGACTACGGCATGGGCACCCTGACCTCCCCGCTGGTACGCGGCAAAGATGTGCCGTCTAACGCCGTGCTGCTCAATGAAACCATCCCGGATTACACCGGCACGCCGATGGAAATCCCTCGCGCGATCGCTATCTTCGAGCGCTATGCCGGGCCGGAGTATAAGCACCAGGAGATGGGCCAGCCAAACGTCAGCACCGAACGTCGCGAACTGGTGGTGCGCTGGGTAAGCACCGTGGGTAATTACGACTATATCTTCGACTGGGTGTTCCACGAAAATGGCACCATTGGCATTGATGCCGGTGCAACCGGTATTGAAGCGGTAAAAGGCGTTATGGCAAAAACCATGCACGATGCCACCGCCAAAGATGACACCCGATACGGAACACTGATCGACCATAATATTGTGGGCACCACGCACCAGCATATCTATAACTTCCGCCTGGATCTGGACGTGGATGGTATTAACAACAAACTGGTGGCGATGGACCCTGAAGTGAAGCCAAACACGGCGGGCGGCCCACGTACCAGTACCATGCAGGTCAATCAGTACGACATTGATACCGAGCAGCAGGCAGCGCAGAAATTTGACCCCGGCACGATTCGCCTGCTGAGCAACACCAGCAAAGAGAACCGCATGGGTAACCCGGTTTCGTATCAGATTATCCCGTATGCAGGGGGGACACATCCGGTCGCCACCGGCGCGAAATTCGCCCCGGACGAATGGATTTACCACCGTCTGAGCTTTATGGATAAGCAACTGTGGGTGACGCGTTATCATCAGAATGAGCTGTACCCGGAAGGGAAATTCCCGAACCGTTCGACGCATGACACGGGGCTAGGCCAGTACAGCAAGGATAACGAGTCGCTGAACGACCAGGACGACGTCGTCTGGATGACAACGGGAACAACCCACGTCGCCCGCGCCGAAGAGTGGCCTATCATGCCAACGGAGTGGGTTCATACCCTGCTCAAACCGTGGAACTTCTTTGACGAGACACCAACGCTCGGCAAGAAGAAAGACGAACAGAAATAAAACAGACCGGGCGCAATGCCCGGTTTTCATCGGCTGACTTGCTGTATACCGCATCCAGATTATAGTTATTTTACCTCGCGTATTCCCTTTGCATCTCTTGAAACATTTTCAGCCAGGACACCAGAGAAGTTTTTTGGCGACCACATTGTGACACCGTAACGCGTATTTACGGGCGGATCTTCCGCCCGTTTCAGGAAAACAATTTTTATGGAAAAACGACACACAACGGCACCAGAGCTGGCCACCTGGCCCACGCGCAAATCAATGGTACTGCACGGGCTGGTGATGAACCTCCCATGGCTGGCGTTTGTGAACGTCAGCTTTGCCCTCATGCTCTTGCTGCGCAATATGTTGTTCGGTGATATCGACACCCTTTTGCGTGTACGTCAGCAACTTATTCTGGTTGTCGATGCATCAATGCTGGGGATCATTGTGCTGTCCGTCGCCTTAATCATCATGATCTGGCGGCACATCCCCGGTATTAGCGTTGTTCTGTTCTTATGCAGCCTGATCTGGTCAGTCTGTTGCTATTGGTTTATTACCGAATTACAGCTTCCCCATGCGTGGCCGATGTTTATCACATTATTGATGGCGGGAATGACCGCACTCTATTTTTACCCGGCGGGACTGCTGTGTTTTATTCTCCCCCTCTGGCTCTCACTGCCAATCGCCAGCATGACGCTGAACCATGGGGTTAATATTCGGTTTGCTGGCGTCTGGGGTGTTTTTACCCTCATCCTTATCTGCGGCCGCTTTATACTCTTAAGCTGGTTTGAAGAGGCCTGGCGACGTAACCAGCAGAATCAGCTGTTGATTTCGCGCCTGGATGCGCTGGCCCATCAGGACCCGTTGACCAAAACCGCGAACCGCCGATCGATGGAACTGGTGCTGGAAAATGCCGTCGAGCAGAAAAAAAAGTTCTCACTGATTATGCTGGATGTCGATTACTTCAAACTCTACAACGACACATATGGCCATCAATCGGGAGACGAGTGTCTGACGCGCGTGGCGCAGGTGCTAAAAACGTCGGTGCGGACGCCTGATGATGTCGTTTCCCGCTACGGCGGCGAAGAGTTTGTGGTGATCCTCTTTGATTGTCCGGCGAAAATGGCCGAGCAGATTGCTGCACGTATTCAGGAAAGTCTACGCAAAGCGGCAGTGCCACATGTTGCCTCAAAGGTCAGCGATTATGTCACTGTCAGCATGGGAATTGCGGAAATGGCCGAAGGTCTGGCTGGTACAGAGATTATCGCCCGCGCCGATGCGGCGCTTTATCGGGCGAAAGAGGCCGGACGGGATCGCTGGTCACGATAAGCCTGCCGGGTCAACAAAGCGCGACCCGGCCAGATATCAGTAGCGAACACATACCGATTTGGTTTCACACCAGCCGTCCAGCCAGTCCGGGCCGAAGTCGCGCCCGGTGCCGGACTGCTTCATACCGCCGAATGGCAGGTTAGCGTCGATCAGCGTGTGGCTGTTCACCCACACCGTTCCGGCCTGCAGCCTGTCGGTGTACTCCAGCGCTTTGCTGATATTTTGCGTCCAGACGCTGGCCGTCAGCCCGTATTCGGTATCGTTCGCCAGTGCCAGCGCCTCTTCCCCGTCGGCCACGCGCACCAGGTTAACCACCGGGCCGAACACCTCTTCGCGGGTCAGTCGCAGACTGGCATTCGGGTTCACCACCAGCGTCGGCGAGACGTAATAACCGTTCCCTTCCGGCCCTTTATTACCGGTGATCAGCTCCGCATTGCGCGACGTCGCCTCATCAAGGAAAGTCTGCACTTTGTCGCAGTGGGCACGGGAAACCAGCGGGTTAATAAACGCCTGCGGCGACATGCCCGGCCCGACGCTCAGGGATTTCACTGCCTGTTCAAACCCGCTCACCAGCGTATCGAACAACGGCGCTTCAATATAGATACGGGAACTGGCCGCGCATACCTGCCCCTGATTGAGGAAACTTCCGGTCATCAGCCCTTCAATGACCCACGCGGGATCGGCATCTTTCAGCACGATCGCCGGGTTTTTACCTCCCAGCTCCAGCGTTACGCCCGTTAATGTATCCGCCGCCGTTCGTGCAATCTGCTTGCCCGTGGCGGTCGAACCGGTAAAGCTCACTTTGGCAATGCGCGGGTGCGAGGTCAGCGCCGCGCCGCAGACGGCACCACTGCCGGTAACAACATTGAATACACCGTCCGGTACACCGGCTTCACTTGCCAGCTCCGCCACGCGCAACATGGTCAGCGGCGTGGTTTCAGACGGTTTAATCACAATGGAGCAGCCAGCCGCCAGCGCAGGCATGACTTTCCACATGCCGATCATCAGGGGGAAATTCCACGGCACAATTCCGGCCACCACGCCAACCGGCTCTTTTCGTGTCCACGCCTGGTAGCGCGCGCCCTGCGGCAGGGGAATCGAAAGATCGAGGGTTTTGCCCGCAATTTTGGTGGTTAGCCCGGCGGTATAACGCATCCAGTTCAGGGTACAGCCCACTTCAAAGGCGCGGGAAATGTTAATGGATTTCCCCTGCTCCAGCGTTTCAAGCTGCGCCAGTTCTTCGCTGTGCTGTTCCAGCAGATCGGCAAAACGCAGCAGGATGCGCTCACGCTCCGCCGGTAATTTTCCCGCCCAGCTTCGGGCCACAAAGGCACGCCAGCCAGACATCACAGCGCGATCCACATCGTCCACGCTCGCATCCGCCGTCGACGCAATAACCTCGCCCGTGGCCGGGTTGAAGATATTCAGGCGCTTCTCGCTCTCTGACGCCACCTGGCGGCCTTCAATCCACAGGCCGTGGTGTCGGTCTAAAAACTGCTGTACGGCAGGCAGGACGGCTACCTGTGATTCAGACATCGGGAACTCCTTTGTTATTCTTCGCAGGGTGTTAATGCAGTCTACGAGGGCTTTCGCATTCCCGCTTTTGTCTGTGTGACATTCGCTTTGCCACCTGTGACAGGCTCCGCAATTCGTGATAATTCCCGCTTATTACGCTGTTACCAGTGAGTGTTCTTTCCTATAGTCAGCCTCATGGCTCTGACAAATTGCAACATAAATGCAACAATGCAAAAACATTGACGATGCATCGGGATAAACAATGGCGTGTGCAAGCGAACAGGAAAAATATCAACAGTGGCTGGCGCAAATAAACCAGGTGTGTGGACGCTTTGCGGCCCGTCCGCTGGAGGGTAAGTTTATTGGCGAACTGGAGACCAGCTACGCCCGTAGTCTGAAGTTAAGCACCGTGACCACCGCTGGCGTAAACCTGTTCCGTAGCCGCCATGAGATTAAAAACGGCAATGATGCCTGGTTCTATACCGTGTTCCAGCTGGAAGGAAGCGCGGAAATTGAACAGGACGACCGTCGCGCCATTCTTAAAACCGGTGACATTACCCTTCTCGACGCATCGCGCCCCTGCTCGATATCCTGGCACGACAAATCGCGCCAGATTTCACTTCTGCTGCCCCGCCAGATTGTTGAGCAACAATACCGTTTCCAGGAGGTGCACTGTGCGCTGCCCCTCCCACGCACATTACCTACCGTGCAACTGAGCCACCGACTGTTGCAGGAGAGTATGGGAAATCCTGATTTGAGCGATCTTGAGAGCGAAGCCGCGCTGGCAGCGATGGTCTGTCTGCTGCGTCCGGCGTTTGTGCAACGTGAGCCCGCGCAGCCGCCGCGCAAGGAGCGTCAGTTCCGCAACGTGCTTGCTCTGATTGATGACCATATCCAGTCTGAAGCATTGCGCCCGGAGTGGATTGCCGCGGAGAGCGGCATGTCGGTGCGCAGCTTATACCGTATGTTTGCCGATAAAGGTCTGGTGGTCGCCCAGTACATTAAGAATCGTCGTCTCGACCTGTGCGCTCAGGTACTGCGCACCGCCAGCGATGACGAAAAACTGGCGGGAATTGGTTTTAGCTGGGGTTTTTCTGACCACAGCCATTTTTCGACGGCCTTTAAGCAACGTTTTGGCGTCTCACCTGGCGAATATCGTAAGCGTTTTCGCTAACTATTTTTTCAGCCACTTACCGTTAATACCCTTCACGTATTCGCCCGGCTGTGCGCGTGCCACCAGCTTTTGCCCCGCCATTTTCGCCACTTCATCAACAGGCAGATTATTGCTGTCGGCCAGTTGCTGGTAGCTCTCCGTGCGTGCCGCGTTAATACGCTTCACCAGCGCCAGCGTTTCTGCATCCTGCTTAATCGGCGCGATATAGCCGCTCAGGGTTTCGCCAACACGCCCCTGGGCACGGGCGTCGTTCAGCGTGAGCGTTGCAGCCTGCACGTTCATCCCCAGCGCCAGTAGAATCAAAGCTAAAGCGAGTCGTTTCATGGCGTCCTCAGAACAGATCGCTGCGTGATTTCAGCAGGGCTTCAACGTCTTTATCGACCTTGATATGGATCTCGTGTTCGATTTTGACATTCATATTGATGGTTATCGGTTCTTTCGGCGCTGCGACTTCAATGCGCGGCGTACAGCCTGTCAGCAACCCGACAACGGCGACGGTGAGTACACCAGCCCTCTTTTTCATTGTTGTTCCTCACTTTCCTTGCCAGCCGAACTGCGGATACCGGGTATCGTCGCATGTTGCTCAAACCAGGTTTGCAGATTGTCCCCAAAGCGCAGGCTGCGCCAGAGCGTAAAAACATTCTCTTCGTGAGTGTAGTTAAGGTTCACGGAGCCGCTTTTACCTTCCACGCGGCTGGTTCCCTTAAGGGTCGACTGCATCGTTAATTCACCCAGATTATCCAGATTGATTTTCGTCCATGACCGGGAAATTTCCATATAGCGTAGCCAGTTAATCGCCGCCCCCGCCACCATATTATCATTCACAATGGCATCTGCCGTGTCTTTGTCGATACGCAGCGTCATTGGCCCTGGGTTGGTTAACCAGCCATCTTTGATGATCCATTTTTCATTGTCCAGCCAGAATGGCAGCGCCCCGCTCACCGGACCAGACAGAGTGAACTGCTTCGGATTGATGGCGCTGATAAGCTCGCTGGAGGAGATATTGTCTACGCGCAGTAGTGCCGGATCGTGCTGTGGCATACGCAATTGCTGCAGAGTGATCTTCCCGCCGAGCGTCTCGACCTTCACGTTGGAGAGCAACAGAGGATGGTTCTCTGACCATGGATAATCACCCTGCAAATCCGCCGTGATATTGCGCGCGGTTACCAGGTTTTGCACTTCACCAATGCGTAAGGTCACGGGGCCACGCGTGCCCAGCGACCAGGTGCCCTCGCTAAAGCGGAACGGCAGAACAAAATCGACGCCGTTGATTTGGTTATCGGGCATCCACACACTGCCGGATTGCAGCACGCCGTGGCCACCCGCTTCAAAACCTTGTTCCGCCGCCGCTGAGAACGCCACCTGCGCGTACAGCGAACCTTCACGCAACGTCATTTTCCAGTCCGGTGGAAGCAAAGGCTGGAAAACGGTGAGAGACTGTTTCGGCCACCAGGCCTGCCCGCGCAGACGCTCGCCATCCCAGCGTCCATTCACCCGCACTGGCCCGATTTTATCGGCATGGAGATCGCCTTTGAACTGGAAGATCGTCGGGTCAGTGCCGTCAACGCGAAAAGTCAGTACCGATGGAGGTAGCACGCTTCCGCCGGAAAATGTCGTTTGCCCGGCATTGAGCGATAACGCGCCGCTAAATGTCGGGCTGTCAGGGTCGCGATACCAGCGCACCGGCGTGTCCAGCGCCAGGCGCGGTTTGCTGACCAGCATGGTGCCATACTGGAGTTTATCGAAGCCGGTAGAGAGATCCGTCAACTCAATAACGTTATCACGCCACTCCCCTTTACCCGCCACATCCCAGCGCGCGTTCATTGGCGTGAAGTTCCCTTTCCCCCAATAGCGCCACTGCCACAGGCCGTTATCCGGTAAAAAATCGCTGGCCTGGCCGTCCAGATGAAGTTCAAAATCCCCCATCTCGTTTTCATGCGCCCGTAAAATGGCCTGCAGACGGCCATCCACTCCCTTCTGCGTCAGCTTTACACCTGCCAGCGGCCAGCGTATTTCATCGATATCCAGCGAGTTAATAATGCGACCACGCGAGCGCAGCAGCGCCCCTGGCTCGAAAGTGAGCAGCGGCTCGTTAAGGCTTCCCGTCAGCCTGGCCGGGAGTTTTGCATAGAGGATCAGATCGTTTTGTTTGGCTTCACCGCTCAGATGCAGCGGCATGTTGCTGTTTTCCATGCTCAGCGTGCCGGGCCCGATATTCAGAACGGCGTTACCTTTACCGGCATCGCCCTCGGTTAATACGTTCAGTCGTCCGGCGAAAGTGGCCTTCTCCAGCCCGTGTTGCCAGTTGTCGATCTTAAGGCCCAGGCGTCCACTCAGCGGCATCCCGGACTGTTGCCAGCTCCAGCGCCCATCGCTAATAGTCAGTTGCTGCGCGGTGATTTGCCACGGCAGATCGAGCAGCGGATCGGGATTATCCCGCGCCATGACCACCAGTTGCCCCTGGCTGTTCTCCCAGTCCAGTTCGGCATCGACCAGCGAATCGATCTGTGGCACGTTAAAGGTTGCCAGCGCATGGCCTTTGACCGGCACACCGTCCGGTACGAGCGGCATTGTAAACTCACCCACCAGTTTCAGCGGCTGAGGTTGATTCGGAAGTTGCACATCAAACTGACTGATGGAGAGCATCTGACCGCGCAGTTGACCTTTGATGCTCACCTGCTCGCCTTTGTAGCTCAGCGACTGACTGGCAGGCGTCAACGAGGCTCGCAGTTCTCCCTGCCACTGCTGCCAGGGCGCAAGCGTCAGACGATGAATAGTCAGCCAGGTGTTGGGCAGAATGGCCTGCCACTGCGCCAGCGTTTTTGGCGCGACGGTTGACGGCGCAGATTGGGGCAATTGACTCAGGCACGCCGAGTTAAGCTCAAGCGCACCAATATCGAGATTCCAACGGCTGGGATGCGATAAGGTGATATTGTCGATTCGGGCAATTTCGCAGTCTTCCACCAGATAACGGAGATCGGGGATCTGGAGGGAGTGACGCGTCAGACGGGGACTTTTTTCAAAGGCGATACGCGTTCCCACCGGCAGCCAGATCCCGGCAAGCGTGGGCACCCACTGGGCAAGCGTCATCAGCAGCGTCAGCGGCACGAGTATCAACAGCAGTAAGAGCGCAATCGCGGCTTTGTATTTACCCTTCATGGGCGGTTAATATCCTGATTTAGCGAGAAAAATAAGCCGACATTGCCGATCATTGTCGCATGTTTAGCCAGTCAGTTGAAGTGAACGCCATTTTTAAGGATAGATGCTCTACAATGATTCATAGAACTTATTGAATTCAATAATATTTTATAAATTGTAAGATTATTTTAATCATGCTAACGTGAATGCAAAATCACTGGAGAAAGTCTTATGAAACTCGCGGTATATAGCACAAAGCAGTACGATAAAAAGTATCTGCAACATGTTAACGAGGATTACGGATTCGATCTCGAATTTTTCGACTTTCTGCTGACCGAAAAAACCGCCAAAACGGCGCACGGCTGTGAAGGCGTCTGTATCTTTGTGAACGATGACGGTAGCCGCCCGGTGCTGGAAGAGTTGAAAAAACACGGGGTGAAGTATATTGCCCTGCGTTGTGCAGGTTTCAACAACGTGGATCTTGACGCAGCGAAAGAGCTGGGTCTGAAGGTCGTTCGTGTTCCGGCATACTCGCCTGAAGCGGTGGCCGAACACGCCATCGGTATGATGATGTCGTTGAATCGTCGTATTCACCGCGCTTATCAGCGTACCCGCGATGCCAACTTTTCTCTGGAAGGTCTGACCGGCTTTACCATGTACGGTAAAACTGCTGGCGTTATCGGTACGGGTAAAATCGGTGTGGCCGCCCTTCGCATTCTGAAAGGCTTTGGCATGCGTCTGCTGGCATTTGATCCCTACCCAAGCGCTGCTGCGCTGGATCTCGGCGTAGAGTATGTCGACCTGCCAACCTTGTTCTCCCAGTCAGACGTGATCTCACTGCACTGCCCGCTGACGCCGGAAAACTATCATCTGCTCAACCAGACCGCATTTGACCAGATGAAAGATGGTGTGATGATCATCAATACCAGCCGTGGGGGGTTGATTGATTCTCAGGCCGCCATCGAAGCACTGAAAACGCAGAAAATTGGCGCACTGGGCATGGACGTGTATGAGAATGAACGCGATCTGTTCTTTGAAGATAAGTCTAATGACGTAATTCAGGATGACGTGTTCCGTCGTCTGTCCGCCTGTCATAATGTGCTGTTTACCGGTCATCAGGCCTTCCTGACCGCCGAAGCGCTGATCAGCATTTCCGAAACGACACTGGGGAATTTGCAGCAGCTGGAAAGCGGTGAAGAGTGCCCTAACGCAATTGCGTAGGTAAACATAAACGGCAACCGAGGGTTGCCGTTTTGCAATATTATCTGCCATTGGTTATAACCACATATCTTGATCTGCTTTATTATCTGCGATCGATGTCAATACTGCTCCTGTTGTAAGCCCAACAAATAAGGGCAGAACGATAATAAATATAAAAAGCCATCCTGACATATGCTCTACAACCTGTGGAGCAAATGCTGCTAACCCAATTAAAATAGTCACCATAGTGCAAACTCCAAACATTCCCCCTGCTTCCCACGGGCTACGATAGCTGGTATTAACTTTTGTTATTAATGCCTTGGGGATTTTTGAGGATAAGGCAACCAGTGATAGTTTATTATCTGTTGACGCCGCAATGAATTGCGGGCCCTGAGCATATTTTACGCCATCTGCCGCCAGAGCCAGCGCAAACCACCGATAACCTTCCGTTGACGAACCGAATGATCCTTCCAGCTCCAGCCTGTTTGTTGCCATTTTCCAGTCGTCTAATATCTTCAACAGCGGATATTTTTGCGATTTAGTTAAACCGGTATACCATAACGTCTTTGGTTCCTTCACCTGCTCGGTTTTAAGGTAAACAGGTATCGTTTCTTCCGGATCGGTTATGTCAGTTATCGGACGAAAAATATATATCGTCTTTTCGCCTTCTACTTTCCCATAACTGTTTGTCAATAATAATGCCGTTGCATTCTCCATCGATTTTGACGGTTTATCTTCCTCATGCATATCAATGATGATGAGCAGGCGTTTGATTACATAATCACTCCTCATCCATTCATTTAACAACGTGTAGCCGGGACATTCAGCCAGATAAGAGATTTCCGTTGCCGGGATATTGAGCTTTTCTAAGGAATATTTTAATTCTTCACTACAGCTTTCATTCCCGCCGCGGACCCAGAGACAGGCCCTGAAGCCATTACAGGATGCTTTTAATTTATCCACCAGTGGCGTTAACAGTTGATTAAAAATCTGCTGATTGCGGGTAAGCTCAAACGTCTCTTCCAGTGGAATTGTTAAAGGAGTTTTCGGTGAAAGAGGAAACTCGCCCTCAAGTTTAAGCATATTCAACGCGGGTTCATCGAGCGTACTTAACGTCGACCATCCGGCCAGAAACAACCGCATATGGGCATATTGTTTGAGTCCATACTCGCGTACTTTCTCGTTGTAAACTCTTGTTTCGTAGTAATGCCTGACCGTATTCTCAAATATCAATACAAAATTGATCAATGCAAGCATAAGGAAAAAAGGAAAAACCACAGGTCGCAAGAAAAATGACAGATCCACATGCTTATTTTCAGGCCAGACAACAGCCTGAATGCCAATACAGATAATGATAACAACTAACATAACAGTGCCGGTAACGAGCAATGGAAGCCCGTTACGATTCGGTTCCGGTTGTTCAGGGTAAAGCCACCATTTCATCAGACAACTCCTGCAACGGGTAAGGTTGATATTATTTCGCAACCGCATTCAGCCTTGCATTTATCAATCACGACTCCGCGACCGTGCATTGTCCAGGAAGGATCACATTCAGATATTGCAAATGTTCCCTTATGAAGAGGACACTCGACTAAATCGTCTTTAAGCGCGACAGGTTTACCCATAAAATCAGCACCGGATGCGTTGATAACTTTTCCACCGCTTACCAGCGGATCACCTAATCTAATAACACCTTTCATTTTTTATCCTTATTTCCCTGCATCCATATCGCAGCGCATATGATCCCACCCGGTGTAGTTTATTACTTTCGGGACTGCATCAGGCATATTCTGATAGTTGGATTTAAACTGATGGATACTGTTCACCAGCGCTCGTTTCGTCATATATACCATTCCCCATGCTTCACCAGCAGAGCCGGGCTCTAAGCGACCAACGGAGCCATCTGAGGCTGTGTAAGGTATTCCCGGTCCACCAGTTACAACGCGTGGATCATCAAATGGTTTTGAGGACATATAAAGGCTGTGCTTTGTCTGTAAAAATCCCTGATTGTTTACCACCGTGAACGAAATAATATCGTCGTAAGGCGCATGGTTATCACCATTTGGTTCATTTTCTCCAGGGGAGAACTGTACAAGCTGCCAGGTTTTTCCATAATCCTTTGATGCCATAAAACCACCAGCCCCCCATCCAGTAATGGTAATATAGCGCTCAGACGGATGGACGAATTTTTTCGTGAATATTCGGTAAAATTGGCTCACTGGTTCAGAACGAATTCCTCGTTGCGTATCGATATACCAAAGCTCGCCCTCACAATCCCAGCCTTTTAATTCAAGATAGCGGTGATCGTCGAACCGATAAATAACCTGTGTCGGCGGCTCCTGTAATTGTCTGGCCTGGCTGTTCACTGCAACCATAACTATCAGTCCGGAAAGTAGTCTTTTTATCATCGGCCCGCATCCATATCGCAGCGCATATGATCCCACCCGGTGTAGTTTTTCACTTCCGGGGTTTTATCTGGCAAGTTCTGATAATTGGTATGATATTTCGCTATATCGTTTTTTAATGCGCGTTTTGTAATGTAATCCAGTCCCCAGGCAGGTCCCGGTGAACGCGGATCGATATGATATACATCTCCGTCATCAAGCGTATAAGTTATCCCTGGTCCGCCTGCCGCCAGACGAGGATCATCAAATGGTTTTGAGGACATATAAAGGCTGTGTTTTGTCTGTAAAAATCCCTGATCGTTTACTACCGTGAACGAAATAATATCGTCGTAAGGTGGTAAGTTCATTCCGTCTGGTTCATTTTCTCCGGGAGAATAATGAGCACCGCTCCAGGTTCGTCCATAGTCCTTTGATACTGTAAACCCTCCTCCCCATGCGGATATGGCAATATAGCGTTCTGATGGATGAACGAATCTCTTAGTGAATATCCGATAAAACTGACTCCATACCTGACTATGTATGCCTCGTTTTGTATCTGTAAACCAGAGTTCCCCCTCACAATCCCAGCCTTTTAATTCAAGGTAGCGGTGATCGTCAAACCGATAGACGATCTGTGTCGGCGGCTCCTGTAGTTGTCTGGCCTGGCTGTTCACTGCGACCATAAGTATCAGTCCGGAAAGTAGTCTTTTTATCATCGGCCCGCATCCATATCGCAGCGCATATGATCCCACCCGGTGTAGTTTTTCACTTCCGGAGTTTTATCTGGCAAGTTCTGATAATTGGTATGATATTTCGCTATATCGTTTTTTAATGCGCGTTTTGTAATGTAATCCAGTCCCCAGGCAGGTCCCGGTGAACGCGGATCGATATGATATACATCCCCGTCATCAAGCGTATAAGTTATCCCTGGTCCGCCAGCAGCCAGACGAGGATCATCAAATGGTTTTGAGGACATATAAAGACTGTGTTTTGTCTGTAAAAATCCCTGATCGTTTACCACCGTGAACGAAATAATATCGTCGTAGGGTGGGGATGAATCTCCATTCGGTTCATTTTCACCGGGTGAAAACTGTACGAGTTGCCATGTTTTTCCATAATCCTTAGAAACCCGAAATGCTCCTCCCCCCCAGCCAGTGACTGCTAAATAACGCTCGGACGGATGTACGAAATTTCGTGTAAATATCCGGTAAAACTGATAATAAATTTGTGAATGTATATTTCTTTTTGTATCGGTAAACCAGAGTTCTCCCTCACAATCCCAGCCTTTCAATTCAAGATAGCGGTGATCGTCGAACCGATAAATAACCTGTGTAGGCGGCTCCTGTAATTGTCTGGCCTGGCTGTTCATTGCCAGCATACTAGCCGCAAGGATTAGCACATTGGTTAATTTTTTCATATCTTTCCTTAGATTAATTCACTGTCACTTTTTGGTTCTGGCATATCCCATTGTAGGATCGACACCTCCTGATTCCCGGCGGCGAGATCACGTGACGGGATAACTTTTTTACCACCTTTGAAGGAGTTCACTACACCATATTTACCTACGGGTAAAGCACCATCAGGTTTATTCATGAAATCTTTGGTTAGTGCTGCATTTAACCTTCCCGTAAGGAAATACTCTCTCGCTTGCGGATTTTTATTCTGATGATCCCGCCAGTCAGCACGATGCAATAAATCTTCCCAAAACTTTCCAGCCCTGTAATCGAATGCTTTACATTGACCAATTGCCAGGTCGTAGGCTATTGCGTGAGATGGTGCATATTTGCTCATAACAATCGATGAATGCTGGCTGTAACCCACCGGGTCGGTCCTCTGCCATTCCTTACGTAGGTCTTCCTCTGATTTCATCCACGTCAGTCGGAGATTCTGGAAATCTCTGGTCCCGGTCACAATGCCGTGGATCATTGTTTTCTTGTGGCTGATGCTCTCCACTGCCAGTTCTTCTTTTGACAGCACATGACCGGGGAACCAGCCAATACTCTGATAACTGTTAACGGAATAGGTTGCAGATTCGGTACGTTTAAGCGCGTAGGCTTTGGCAGAATAAGAGATATAAGCATCCGGGCTGTCCGGATCGATATAGGCGGTATAGGGCTTATCGCTCGTTTTTGGATCGTTATCCTTATGATTCCCCTGGCCCTGCAATTCAAAATCAAACGGTTCAGGTAATTCCTCTCCGTTTATCCTGATGTCATTAAATTTATAGGCGGCATTTTTCGCAATGGAATAAGAAAAATCATTCTCCTGCTCAGGCGGCATTTTAAACATTTCAGTCTCTTTAACACCGACTTTGTGGTGCTGGCAAAATACCCGTTGCCGTAAGTTGGGAATTCCATCTGCAATAGCGTGCGGTATCCCACGCCAGCCGAAACCCTGAACTGGCAGAAGTGATACTGTGCCATCCTGAGGACAAAAATAGTTATAGACTTTGCCACTGTTATTTCGCCTGAACTTTTCATCCTTACGCAATGGATTGTCAGACGGTTTCCGCAGTGTGATAGTGCTTTCCATCGCCAGTAATTCAGCGTCTGAAAAATAATCACCTTTGTACATTGTCTGCATAAGTGCGCAAAAATTTTTAAAGGTCTGGACTCTGGCGTCTTCATCTTGCTGGTAACCCGGTGAGGCATCCTCCAGAATCCGGCTTTCCAGTGAATAAGGGGAGTGGTTCAAAATGACACAGTTAACGGGATCTACCCCCTCTTTTTTAACAAGCATATTCGCCAGCATAGTAATGATTGTCCCCTGGCTATGGGCAACTATATTAATTACATCATCTTTGGTTACGGGCTCACGTCTAATCTGGAGTATTAAATCAGCAAGCCGTTGCGCCGCAAAAAACTGGTATATCCGGTGCGGGTTGGAATACATCGCATGGGTGTAATCCCCGTCTGAGGGATTACGAGACATTTTCGCTACCAAATCATAACTTAACCCAGCGGAACCAGGGCCTAACATATCCGGAATGCAGGTTGTCGCATTGGCGAACACACCACCGCCTTTGGCATAGTTCTCATCAAGTGCGTTAGCAAAGTTATCATTTTGAAATTTAAATGGTCCTTTACCATCATTACCCGCGGCGGCTTTTTTCTCAGGGTCAAACTCCTGATAAGCGTCATAAGGCAGCCTGGCATCTCCGGAAAGTTTACCCACTTCATCACGGTAGCGTTGCTGGTCTGTTTTCCAGTCTGCATATGTGACGGGTTTATATCCCCAATAAAAAGGAATAACGGGGCTTCTGCCCGGCTTACAGATTTTTGCACAATTTTCGCCAGCGTCTGAAATCTGAAAATGATTCCATCCATGAGGATACATATCATCGCGATTCAGCCGCTTCGATAATCCGGCAATAATACCTTTTTCCTGATTCTGATAGGCTTCACCTACATCATTCACACCATGAATAAGGATGACGATCCCTGGCATAGGACGAGGGATACTCACGACGGTGGTACAGGCTGCAAGTCCGGCACCTTTATGTGCCGGAATATCCCCCTGAGAAACAACACGAGGCCGATAAGGGCTTTTATTCTGTTCCGTCATTCAACTAACTCCATGATGTAGGTATCTAAGTCTGTGGCATCAAGTAGCGGCGAATTGCCGTTACTGTCAGTCATACCTTCCGTGACCTGGCCGGAGGAACTTGTCAGTTTAAATTTTTGATTCGCAATGGGTTGCCCGTCCGTCTGCAGTTGATAGCGTTTCTGGAAAGTCCCCTCTTTAAATGCCGGCGCTTGCACCTGAACGCTTTCAGGGCCATCGTATTTAAAGCCAGGGGCTTTTATTTCTACGCCTGTCGGCGAAAATATTTCTACAAGCCCATTGGGATTAATACGAATCCCGCCACCGCCACAGCTAAGTTGAATCCCTTTTTTCGCGCTGCCGTTCATCCGCCCTTCTGAACTCATCAGCGTGAAATCCTGCTGTGAAAACAGATGTACTGCGCCGCGTTGTGCCTGAGTAGTGATATCGCCTTTGCTGGCGATCAACTGAATGCCAAGTTTGCGCACAAATAAAGAGAATTTTTCGCCTGCGGCAACCGACAGTTTTTTGACAATATTCACACTGCCGTTATTCCCCGCCGTGGCAACCAAATCGTTACCCGCTGAAAGCTGCAGAGTTTGTGGAGTTACGTGCGCTTGCCCCTGGTCGGCATAGCTCAGAAGCCCCGCTCCCGTCAGCTTATCAAGCATGGCCTTTAGTTCATGTTGTGACGCCGTCTCCGTCTCACTGGCTCCGGCCGCGGCGGCGCATTGTTGAAGCGTATTTGCGATGCTTAACGCTTTCTCAAGCTGCGTAATGGCAGCGGCCATATCCAGTTGCTTGCCCTGCGCGCGAGGCTGAGGCTCTGTTGTAATTAAAACGCCTTTACCGCCACGTAGCGCTATGCGGTCATCAGTACGCCCCTCAATACCTTCTCCGCGCGGTTTCCCTTGCGCATCGACGAGATTGCCTACGCTTAACTGGCTTTTCCCGTGCTCTGTGGAAATCTTGATATGTTCCTGCCCCCGCTTGTCTTCAAGCCGGATTTTATTCAGGCCAGCAGTGCGAATAACGTTGCGGGTGTTGTTACTGTTTGTCACCAGGTCCGGCGCTCTGCCATTATGCAAAACATGCGCGATAAACGGCCTGTCCGGATCGCCTCCCTCAAACGAAACAGCCACTTCGGTGCCATTGAGTAGCGGGAAATGAAAACCGTAAGTCTCGCCCCCATAAGGACGGCCTAACCGTATCAATGCGCTTTCAAACCCTTCACGCTTTTCAGCTAAATCAAAATCAAACTTCACCCGGTAGCGGCCCTGAGCGTCTATCCCTGCATAGGTTTTATTGCTGCCCAGGGAGGCTATGCGTGCAGGTACGGTTCCGGTAATCACAGGGCGGGAAGAATAAGCTGGACGATAGCTATAACCGTCAACGTAGGGTATGCCGTTGATGACACTCTGATAATATTCTGAGCGACTGCCTGTAATTGTCAGCCTTGTCACCACCAGGCCCCGTGTGAACGATTGAGGTACAGGGCCGCCAGGCGTAAACACAGTGCCTGGAATTAGAACAGGATCGCTGGTGGTTGCGCTCAGGAGGCACTGCTCGTTAAGGAGTCGCTCATGCCGGACGCGTGCGTAGAATGCGGCGGTTTCGGTTTCATCGCCAAACAAATCACCTTCTTCCCTGAAGGGATCGGCATAGTGGTATTCCTGTCCGCAAGTAATTCCCTCTGGTATGTCATGAGAGGCTATTGCTTTATTTTTTTGCGGTGAAAAGGGAATTCGGTAGTTATAGCTTCGGACCAATGCGCTTCCGGAAACCAGAGTATGTTTTTCTTCCAGGTCGGTAATATATTCGTTGTAGCTAGTCATGCCTGAACGGCGTACATAAGGGATAGCCCGGTCACAAAACACATACTGGCCGGAGGAATCACCAAAAATGACGACAACTTCGCTTTGCACTTTTTCGTGATTTTCAAAACGGAAAAAGATCCCTACTTCGGCCAGTAAACGTTGAATAAACTGGAGATCCGTCTCTTTCCATTGGATGACCATTTCGCGCCGAGGGTAATGGTGGCTGAGCTTATCAAAATCGATGTTAAACCCTTCAAAGTAGCCACTGTCTGTCATTAATTTTTTAACCAGTTCCGGTACAGACAAATTCATATAAACAGCGGAGCGATAATTTCTGTTCAGTAACGAAAGTTCGTGTTCCAGAACACATTCATAAAACGCTTCATCAGCCGATGATTTGATACGCGCCAACGAGGTGATGGTGCCATTTACCCGTCTGACAGGAAGCCAGGGGGTTTGTCCATGCCAGGCGGCTTTAGGGTTAGGCTCGCGAATATGAAATTCTGCACAATGATTGAGTATTCTTTCTACCGGGATATTTGATTCTTTAGAGGTGAAACGTATCGTGTAACGATAAGGGGTACTAAGCGCTTCCGTTGCTATAAAGGAATGGACATCGGCTATCACATCCTTACTATAAAAAAAAAGGAGATACCTGTTTAATGTGTCCTGCTGTTGTAGGGGAAATTGCTCTTTCATAGGAACATCCGTTTAAGTAAGCCGCAAAAATTATACGACCACTTTTCCCGGAGAGAAATACGTTTTCATCTACTATTAATTCAATACATTTATCAAAAGAATAAATTTACCCCCAACAATAAAAATTAAATATATTAATTACAGGGGGGCTTTTTATATTATATCTAACTCTTTTCGCTTTTTTAATTCAGACGCCCCTCTCCTTGTGGGAGAGAGGCAAAGTGAAAGCGTTAACTCGTTAACTTAACCCACGATTCTTCAACATCGGCTCCAGCTTCGGATCGTGCCCGCGCCAGTCGCGGTATAGTGCTTCCAGATCGCTGCTGTTCCCGCGTGATAAAATCGCCTCGCGGAACGTTTGCCCGTTTTCTCGCGTCAGGCCGCCCTGCTCAACAAACCACTGATAGCCATCGTCCGCGAGCATTTGCGTCCAAAGGTACGCGTAGTACCCTGCTGCATAGCCGCCACCAAAAATATGGGCGAAATAGCTGCTGCGATAGCGAGGCGGTACGGCGGGGAGATCCAGCCCCTCTTTTTTCAGTGCATGCGCTTCAAAAGCCTCAACATCCTCCACTGGCTCGCTGATCTCGTGCCAGTTCATATCCAGCAGCGCGGCGCTCAGCAGCTCCGTCATGTCGTAGCCTTTGTTGAACTGGGTCGCGCTAAGCATCTTATCCCGTAGCGTGTCCGGCATTGGTTCGTTGGTTTCATAGTGACGCGCATAATGCGCAAATACCTGCGGATGGCTGGCCCAGTGCTCGTTAATTTGCGACGGAAACTCTACAAAATCGCGCGGCGTGTTAGTACCGGAGAGCGTGGCGTACCGCTGGGTTGCAAACAGGCCGTGCAGCGTATGTCCGAATTCATGGAACAAGGTGATGACGTCATCCCAGGAGAGGAGCGCTGTCTGCCCCTGCGCCGGCTTTTGGTAATTACACACGTTGTATATGACCGGACGCGCGGAAAATTCGTATGACTGCTCAACGAAATTCCCCATCCACGCACCGCCGCTTTTGGAGTCGCGGGCGAAGAAATCACCGTAGAACAGCGCCATTCCTTCGCCGGTGTGGTCAAAGATTTCCCATACGCGAACGTCCGGGTGATAGACAGGAATGTCAAAACGCTCCACGAAACTGATCCCAAACAACTGGTTCGCGGCCCAGAATACGCCGTCATGCAGCACGGTATTGAGCGCAAAGTACGGTTTTATTTGCGACTCATCCAGCGCATATTGCCCCAGACGCACGCGCTCAGCATAAAACGCCCAGTCCCATGCCTGAACCGTAAATCCGCCCTGCTCATCGTCAATCACTTTCTGAATGTCGGCCTGCTCACGCTCTGCGCGCGAGCGCGCCGCAGGAACAATACCCCGCATAAACGCCAGCGCCGCGGCTGGCGTTTTCGCCATCTGATCGGCAATGCTCCAGCTGGCATAGTTTTCGAAGCCGAGCAGTTGCGCCTGACGCGCGCGTAATGCCGTGAGACGGCGGATCAACGCACGGGTATCATTTTCATCACCCTTCTGCGTACGTACCCAGCCCGCGTTGAATAAATTTTCGCGGGTCTGACGATCGCGAAGTGCAGAGAGCGCGGGCTGCTGCGTGGTATTAAGCAAGGGGATCAGCCACCGATCGTTCAGCCCTTTTTCTGCCGCGGCCTGCGCCGCCGTTGCAATCTCATCGGCGCTGAGTCCATCAAGCTGGTGAACATAGTCCACAACCAGCCCGCCCGCTTTATTTGCCGCCAGAAGTCGCTGGTTAAACTGGCTCGTCAGGGAAGCCGACTCGGTATTTAACGCCTTCAGCTCCGCTTTTTCTGCATCATTCAGACGAGCCCCCGCCAGAACAAAGTGCTGATACGTCTCTTCTGCCAGACGGCGGGACTCGGCATCCAGCGCCGCGCGCTCCCGCCAGACAGCCTCCACGCGGGAGAAAAGCAACTCGTTAAGCCAGATGTCGTTCGCGAGCGCTGCCAGTTCCGTCGAGAACTGTTCGTCCAGCGCTTGTAAAACATCATTGGTATGCGCGGAAGTCATCGCGAAGAACACGCTGCTGACGCGGGACATCATGGCCCCGCTTTTTTCCAGCGCCAGCACGGTGTTTTTAAAGTCCGGTTCTGTCGTTTGCGCGACGATAGCGTCGATTTCCGCGCGTTTCTGGCGCATGGCTTCGTCAAATGCCGGGCGATAGTGGCTATCGGTAATCTCGTCGAAACGAGGAGCCTGATAAGGTAACGGGCTGATTTCAAAGAAAGGATTGTTGACCGACATCGTTTACTCCTGAGAACGGTATATCTCCCCAGAGTAGGCCAGGCCGCCGCGCCCTGCAATGCCGTCATACAAATGTTGCCTTAACGGGGTACCTGAGAGCGTGCTATGGTAGTAAAACACAAAAAGCGTTGAGGAACAGTGAGATGATTATTTTAGTTACCGGGGCGACAGCAGGTTTTGGTGAATGCATCACGCGCCGCTTCGTCGCCAACGGTCATAAAGTGATTGCGACAGGCCGTCGTCAGGAACGTCTGCAGGAGCTGAAAGATGAGCTGGGTGACAGCATTTTGACCGCACAGCTGGACGTGCGTAACCGTGCCGCCATTGAAGAGATGATAGCTAACCTGCCTGCCGAATGGCGTGACATCGACGTGCTGGTGAACAATGCCGGTCTGGCGTTGGGTATGGAACCTGCCCATAAAGCCAGCGTGGAAGACTGGGAAAATATGATCGACACCAACAATAAAGGGCTGGTGTATATGACCCGCGCCGTGTTGCCTGGCATGGTTGAACGCAATCGCGGCCATATCATCAACATCGGTTCAACCGCGGGCAGTTGGCCTTACGCGGGGGGTAACGTCTATGGTGCGACCAAAGCGTTTGTACGCCAGTTCAGCCTGAATCTGCGCACCGACCTGCACGGCACTGCGATTCGCGTGACCGATATCGAGCCTGGTCTGGTTGGTGGTACGGAGTTCTCTAACGTCCGTTTCAAAGGCGACGACGCAAAAGCGGATAAAACCTACGAAAATGCCAATGCGCTGACGCCGGAAGATGTTACCGAGACCGTCTGGTGGGTCGCGACCTTGCCAAAACACGTTAATATCAACACCGTTGAAATGATGCCTGTCAGCCAGAGTTTTGCCGGACTTAGCGTCCATCGTGGTTAATTTACCCTTCCCGGCCTGCGGGCCGGGGATGTGATGACAGACAAAAGAATGGTAGTATGTGCAGGTTAACTCTCTGAGAAACCACAACACATGGCCGCTGAATCGCAACTCAATCCTACCCAGCCTGTTAATCAGCAAATCTATCGCATTCTGCGACGTGATATCGTTCACTGCCTGATCCCGCCAGGAACGCCGCTCTCTGAGAAAGAGGTATCCGTCCGTTTTGATGTCTCTCGTCAGCCTGTGCGCGAAGCATTCATTAAACTTGCAGAGAACGGTCTGATTCAGATCCGCCCGCAACGCGGCAGCTATGTAAATAAAATTTCCCTTTCTCAGGTGCGAAACGGCTGTTTTGTCCGTCAGGCGATTGAGTGCGCAGTGGTACGCCGCGCCGCCTCGCTGATTAATGACAACCAGTGTTACCTGCTGGAACAGAATCTTCATCAGCAGCGCATCGCCATCGACCGTAAGCAATTGAACGACTTTTTCCAGCTTGATGATGAGTTTCACCAGAAGCTGGCCCAAATCGCTGATTGTCAGCTGGCCTGGGATACCATTGAAAATATCAAAGCCACCATTGACCGCGTGCGCTACATGAGCCTTGATCATGTCTCACCACCGGAAATGTTACTTCGACAACACCATGATATTTTTAATGCGCTGGAAAAGCGTGACACCGACGCTGTTGAAAAAGCCATGACGCTGCACCTGCAGGAAATTAGCGAATCTGTGCAGTTAATTCGTCAGGAAAATAGCGACTGGTTCAGCGAAGACTAAATTCGCCGCCCCCTTTCGGTTGCGGCGTGGTGATTAACGAACGACTAATACCGGGATGCTGGCATAGCGCAAGATGGATTCGGCGTTCGAGCCGAGCAGATGGGTGGTGATACTCGGATTTTTTGATCCGATGACGATAACATCATATTCCCCTTCTTTGCTTAGCTTGATTATTTCATCGCGCACATTACCGAAGCGTACTACGCAGTGAATATCTTCCGGGGCAATATCGAATAACCGCTTGAGGTCCGTCATCTTTTTTTCGGACTCGGCGGTCATATACGCTTCAAACTTTCTGATATCGGCATTAAATCCACGTAACAATGACCGGCTGCTGCCCGGCAGAATATTAACCAGCGTAATCGACGCACCTTCCGTCTTTGCCAGATTAGCCGCGTGGCGTACCGCTTTGTCGCTCAAGTCCATTTCAAACACATCAACAGGCATCAAAATCTTTTTGTACATAAGCCTGACTCCCTTATTCCAGTGAAAGGATTATTTCCTGATCTAAGTTTGACATCTGCAATATAAACGAAGCCTCAACACTTACCTGCAGAAACTATCATTCTGCGAAAATAACTGTCCAGTTTGTAAATTGCTGCCCTGAACTGTCAGCAGCCACCAATATTGAGAAAAAAGTGTGAGTTTGATCAAAAACAAAAAAACGAAGTGCAGACAGGCGTATTTATAGTGCCCCGTGAACGGCAAAACCAGAATAGCGCCGTAACGGATACGTTAGAGAGGAGAAAATACCATGATGACATACGACCGAAACCGCAACGCAATTACGACCGGCAGCCGGGTCATGATCAACGGCACAGGACACACTGGTGTAATTAAAGCGATTCACAGCAACGGCCTTGATGCCGCACAGGTGCGTCGCAGCAAAACGGTTGAAGTGGAAGGATGCGAAGGTAAGTTTGAACCGATCGAACTGATTCGCCTGGGAATGCACTAAAACGTGCAAATCATGCCGCCGTGAACGGCGGCATGTGATGGGTTACAGCTGCGCCGCGTACTGCGCAACCGTTGCTTTCGCGCCTTTCTGAAGTAATGTCTGGTATGCCGCCATCACCGCGTCAACAAACACCGCTTCCTTCGGTAATTCTGTTCCAAAGATAGCCTCGATATCCAACAGCGCCTTCACGCGGCTTTCACCTTCTGCACTGCCGTTTACGGCTGCCTGGATCACCGCCAGCTGCGGATCGCTCACTTCAATGGCGTTCCCCTGCTCGTCCACGCCACCGACATAGCGCATCCACCCCGCCACACCAAGTGCCAGCAGCGGGAAGTCTTTCTGGTGCACCAGGTGCCAGCGCACGGAATCGAGCATACGCTGCGGGAGCTTTTGGCTGCCATCCATCGCAATCTGCCATGTCCGGTGACGCAGAGCCGGGTTGCTGTAGCGCGCGATCAGCAGATCGGCATAGTGACCTAAATCGACCCCTTTCACTTTGAGCGTAGGGGCCTGCTCTTTCAGCATTAGCGCGTGCGCGGCTGTACGGTAGTTCGCGTCTTCCATGCAGTCGTTAATGTGCTGATAACCAGCCAGATACCCAAGGTACGCCAGGAAAGAGTGGCTGCCGTTGAGCATACGCAACTTCATTTCCTCAAACGGAATAACGTCAGACACCAGTTCAGCACCGGCTTTTTCCCACTCTGGTCGTCCGGCGACAAAATTATCTTCTACCACCCACTGACGGAACGGTTCACAGGCCACACCTGCCGGATCACGCACGCCGGTCAGCTGTTCGATTTTATCCAGCGTTTCCGCAGTCACCGCCGGAACAATACGATCCACCATCGTTGACGGGAAGGTCACATTGGCTTCAATCCAGTCTGCCAGCTCACCGTCCACAGCGCGTGCATAAGCACAGGTGACGTTTCGCATGACGTGACCGTTTTCCGGCATATTGTCGCAGGACATCACGCTGAAGGCTGGCAAACCCGCCGCTTTACGACGCGCCAGTGCTTCAACCACAACGCCCGGCGCAGATTTAGGCTGGTGCGGATTTTGCAAATCAGCAGCGATAAACGGGTGATCGAGCATTAATTGCCCGGTGGCCGGTGAGTGGCAGTAACCTTTCTCTGTGATAGTCAGTGATACAATCGCCACCTGCGGTTCACACATCGCCGCCAGCACGCTCTCCAGCCCGTCAACCTGCGCGTGCAGCGCATTTTTCACCACGCCGACTACGCGTGAAGTCCAGGCATCGGCTGACATTTCCGCCACGGTATAGAGGTTGTCCTGCGCCTTAAGATCGGCAATCTGTTGCTCGCCGCCAATCAGGTTTACTTCGCAGTAGCCCCAGTCGCTGCCGTGTTCAGCAGCAAGGATATCGGTATAGACTGCCTGATGCGCACGGTGAAACGCACCAAATCCTAAATGCACAATACGTGCGTTGAGACGCTCACGGTCGTAATGAGGAAGTGTCGCCTTCGCCTGTAATAATCGGTTTTCCATGATTGTGACTCGTAAATGTAATTGAGGATCGTTTTGCCGCCGCGGCCACGTTACCGCTCGACCTGCTGACTACACCAACTAGAATGGTAGTTAATGCGTTATTTCTTTACCCGTAACCATACTGAATGTGCTGGTCTGAATATTGATTTACGTTAACTTTCTTCTAATTGGTGTGATACAAACTTCAAGTTGTGTGACATCTAAGGCAATAGATGTAAACCATGTTAGCTCACTGACGACGACCGGACTGCCACGCTATCTTCTGCATGCTCAGGCTCACGGCACAACGAATCGTAGGAATAGCCAGTAAGATCTTCCACCACGCGACGTGCCTCAGGTGTGGCATGCTGCGGTGAACCTTTTGCTTTCAGTCGGTCCAGTTCATCAACAAAAATTTTATGCGTGCGTTTGTTCAAATGGAATGTTAATGCCTGCCACAGAGCAAGGATCAGCAGCCCCGCAGTGCCGATAAACATCAACATAGCGATAGTGTGAATAGCTTCCGGCGGTTGCGTCTGGCTTCCTTTCACGAACCCACCGTTTTGCAGCAGGAGGCCAACAATAAAGGTGGCGATAGCAACGGTGGTTTTGCGGGAGAAGGTCATCACGGCGGCAAACAGCCCTTCCCGACGCTGGTGGCTTACCATTTCGTCGATGTCTGGAATAAACGGGAATACGTTCCACGGCGTAAATTCCAGTACGCAGCGCCCAACCTGATACAAACCCGCCAGAATAACCAGCGTCGCGACAGTATTCAGTGCCGGGATCTGGTACACAGCAAAGAACCCGCCCAGGCAGAGCATCATCAGAGAGTAGGCAAAGACATACAGTTTCGACGGGCCAAACTTAATGATCCCGATACCGGCAATCAGGGTAACCGGCAACCCGACGATACTCATCGACAGCAGGCTGCCTGCCAGCGAAGAAGAAACATTCAGGCAATAAACACAGAAGAAGACGAATACGGTGTTGTAAACATCCTTTCCGGTAAAAGAGAGCAGGTATATCGCCAGATGTTTTCTGAATGCACGAATTTTAAGGGTGGAACCATAATCTTTAAACAGACGTCCAAATGCAGCTAACTTTTCAGCCAGCGTTTTTTGCCGCTCGGTTTTTTCAAGCTCAGCCAGCATTTCAGGAGTCAGTTCGCGTTCCCATGTCACTTTCCAGGAGATAAATACGCAAATCATAAACAACACGGCAAAGATCACACCGTTAATAAGATAGGCTTCGGCACTTTTTTCACCAAAGTAGCCAATGAGTAAGCCTGGAATAAACGTTGCCAGAAATGTTCCAGATGCAGAGAGAAACATGCGACAGGTTGACAGCTTCGTTCTCTGGTTAAAATCTTTGGTCATCTCCGAAGGTAATGTTTCCCAGGGGATCAAGACCATCGCGGCAATAATTTCAAACGCCAGGTAGACTGCAAGATAAAAACCATACGTCATGCCATCAAGCCAGAGCAAGGCATACACCAGCATCAGCGGTGCCCCGATCAGCAAGAAGAAACGACGGCGACCGAATTTCTTCCCGAAATAATTCTTATAAAAGTGATCGGTATAACTCCCCATAAAAAGACTGACGACAGCATCGACAATCCTGGCAATAGCAACTATCGATGCCGCTTCGACAGGTGACAAACCCACAAATGTCGTATAAAAAAACAGTAGCCAGGCACCAATGACGGTAAATGCACCACCGCCCATAATGTCTGTTAATCCATACCCAATACTGACCGGGATGGTTACATTTTTATTTTTGCGTAACATGTTCTATCCCCACTCTAAGAGTAGTTATTTAAAATTTAAAATAGTTATGAGCGTTATCGTGGCAAATATTGCTTATCATTTTTGTGAGTATCTTGTTATTATCGGGGACTTCCCCTTTTTCTACCCAACCGCCAATTAAATTACACAAGATCCTGCGAAAATAATCATGCCGGGTATAAGAAACCAGACTTCTTGAATCTGTGAGCATACCGACAAAATTCATTAACAAACCCTGGTCGGCAAGACTGTTAAGTTGATTTTCCATCCCCCGCCGCGTGTCGTTAAACCACCAACCGGAACCAAACTGCATCGGCGACTTCACGCCGAGTTCAGCAGACTGGAAATTGGCAATGGTAGAGGCAACGATATCGTTATAACTGGCATTAAGGTTATAGAGTATTGTTTTGGGTAGCCCTCCATTCTGTGACATGGCATCTAAAAGCCCGTTCAGGCTTGAAGCCAGATGAGACTGATCGGTTATGGAATCGAACCCGGTATTCAGCCCCAACGTCTGGTACATCCGGGTATTATTATTGCGAATCGCACCAAAGTGAATTTGCATCGCCCAGTTGTGCTGTTTATAGTGCTTTGCCAGCATAATAAATATGGCACTGTCCAGAACCGCATTATCCAGATGATTAATCCCCTCCCCTTTGCATTTGCGCGCAAAAATGGCTTCAACCGATTGTTCATCGGCAGCCTGATAATGTATTTCGACCGGGCCGTGATCCGAAATACGGCATCCCATTTCATGGAAATAATCAATACGCATTCCGAGCGCGGTAGAGAAATCAGAAAACGAATGAATATTTACCCCTGTCAGCGCGGATAATCGTTCAACAAAGGTGGCAAACTGCGCCGGACTTTCTGCAAAAACATCATCCGGACGGAACGTAGGCAGCACCTTCACTAAAAATGTTTCGTCGTCACGTAATAGCTGGTGGTAGTGCAATGTGTCCAGCGGTGAATCTGTGGTACAGATCACTTCGACGTTTGAACGGTTAATCAGCTCCCGAGGCGCAAAATCGGGGCGTTGCAATAAACGATTGCAGTGCTCCATAATGTCGCGCCAGTTATGGCTACCAAGCTGCTCGTCACAGAAGAAGTAATGACTCAGTTCTAAATGCGTCCAGTGATAAAGCGGATTACCAAAACTGGCTTCTACCGTTTCCGCCCATGCAGCGAACTTTTCCTCCGGTGAGGCATTTCCGGTAATGTATTTTTCATCAATACCGTTCGCACGCATCGCTCGCCATTTATAGTGATCGCCACCCAGCCAGAGCTGAGTCATATTCTCTGCGTTTTTATTCTCGAATATCTCTTTGGCATCAAGATGGCAGTGATAGTCGATAATGGGTAAGTTTTTGGCAACGTTTTGATATAAGCGTAAGCCCGTTGCATTGCCAATCATAAAATTATCGTTAATAAAACTCATAACAGCGCTCCATATTTTTGATTCTCTCCGGCCTTGCCTTTGTGAGCTTTTGCTTCAGCCGCATCTTCCGCCTCGCTCAAATCGCGGTCACGTACTTCCGGCATTAACACCGCAGAGATCAACCCAATCAGCGAGTACGCCACCAGCATCGCAACAATGGGCCACCAGGAACCGGTCATATTGCAGAAGATCCCCGCCAGCACCGGGCCAAAGCCGACCGCCACAAGCCCCCCCGCCTCTTTCGAGATAGCCATGCGGGTAAAGCGATTACGTGAGCCAAACATTTCCGCCATAGTGATATTTTCCAGCGCGAATAACCCCAGCACCGCAACGTTATGGATAACGATGATGGACATCATGATCACACCCGGCGCATAGCTTTTATCAACGATAATCGACAGCATCGGGTAGGCCAGAATAATGGCGGAGATGTTGAGAATGATGTACGGCAGACGACGCCCGACTTTGTCAGACAGCCAGCCCAACAGCGGGATAGAGATAAAGCCGAGGATGGAACTGATCATCAGCGCGTCGGTAGGAATTGCTTTATCGAACAGTAATGACTGCACCAGATAACCGGCAAGAAACGTCTGGATCAAACCTGAATTGCCCGCCTGACCAAAGCGCAAGCCGGTCGCCAGCCAGAAGGATTTGCTTCTGAACATTGCCCCCAGGGATGTCTCCTGCGCAACCGCTGGTGTCGCCGCGTCAGCATCGTTCACCTTTTCAAATACCGGGCTCTCTTTGAGGTTCATTCGCAGCCAGATGGCAAAAATCATCACCACCACGCTTGCGAGGAAAGGCACACGCCAGCCCCAGGCAACCAGCTCTTCACGATCGAGGGCAAAAAACATAACCGCCCAAATCGCCGTCGCGCTCAGCGTCCCGCAGTTAGTCCCCATCGCCACCAGCGACGAGATGATGCCGCGTTTCCCTTTCGGCGCATACTCCGCCAGCATGGTTCCCGCACCGGAGATTTCCGCCCCTGCACCCAGCCCCTGAATAATACGCAGCGTCACCAGTAGCACCGGCGCGAAAATCCCAATCTGCGCATAGGTCGGCAGCACACCGATCAGCGTGGTACAGATCCCCATCATGGTAATGGTGATAAACAGCACCTTCTTACGACCGATACTGTCGCCCATTCTGCCGAAAATAAAGGCTCCGACGATACGCGCAATATAGCCCGCGCCGTAGGTCCCCATCGCCAGAATCAGCGCCATTGCAGCTGACTGTTCAGGGAAGAAGATTTCATGGAATACCAAAGCAGCGCCCAGCGAGTAGAGCTGGAAATCCATAAACTCCAGAGCGGTGCCCAGCCAGCCAGAAACGGCGGCTTTCACCAGATCTGAAGTCGTTCTTTGAGGTTGTGCTTGAGTCATAATAGCTATCTCTGAAAGGTAAGATGCGTACCACTCAGAGCCTGTCTATGCAGGCTCTTAACCGCTGTGTTTTTATTAGCCGAACGTGAGCAAGACTTTGCAGCACTGCCGCTGGTCTTTTTCAAACAGTTCGATTGCGTCTGTTACGTGGTGATAGTCAAAGGTATGGGTAATCAGTTTTTCCGGGTCGATCAGCCCCTTTTCCAGCCAGTCGATAACGACCGGGAATTTGTTGGCGTTCAGGCGCGAGGAGAATATCGACAGCTCTTTCCCGGTGATCCCCTGCTGGACAATCTGGCTTGAGTCACTGGAAAAGCCCATCAGCACGATACGTGCCGCCGGCGAAGCCAGCGCGATCGCCTCCTGCAGAATCGACGGATGACAGGCGGCATCAATAATTAACGTCGGTTTGATCCCTTTTTCTTCCAGGGCAGCCTGTAACGGCTGTTCGCCATTGTTAAATACCCAATCCGCGCCGCTGCGCTGCGCCATCGCCAGCCGCTCGTCAATCCGGTCGACCACGATAACCTGCTTCACCTTGTAGACGCCTTTCAGCGCCTGTACGGTGACCAGCCCCATCGGACCTGCGCCGTAGATCAGCGCAACATCCTGCTCCGTTGGCTTTGCCTGGCCCGTCACGTTCGCAGCAATGGTAAACGGCTCCACCATTACGGCGTGTTTGTCTGAAATAGCATCCGGAATAGGCCAGGCGTTTTTTGCCGGAACCACGGCATATTCGCTGAAACCGCCGTCACGGTGAACACCCAGCACCACCAGCGAGGTACAGACGTTGGGTTTACCCACCGAGCATGGGTAACAGTGGCCGCAGCTGATCACCGGATCGACCGAAACGCGCTGGCCCAGGCGGGAACGCTCAACGCCCTCGCCTACGGCATCAATCACGCCGAAGAACTCATGGCCGATGACGCGCGGGTATTTGGCAAACGGGTTATGACCACGGTAAATATGGCTGTCTGAACCGCAGATCCCCGCCAGCGTGATTTTGACGCGCACGTCCCCGGCGGCAGGCTCAGGGAGCGGGCGTTCTTCAATTGCCAGTTCGTTCGGCTGTTGAATGACTACGCTTTTCATCGTTCACTCCTTTTACCAGTTCCACAGGGTGCCATCTTCAAGGCGAGCTACGGGCAGGTAAGCCGGGTCGTATGGATATTTCGCCGCCAGTTTTTCGTCAAACTCAATGCCCAGCCCTGGTTTATCGCCTGGGTGCATATAGCCGTTGTCGAAGCTCCAGCTGTGCGGGAAGACTTCCAGCATCTGCTCGGAGTAGCCCATATATTCCTGTACGCCAAAGTTCGGCACCCACAGGTCGAAATGCAGCGCGGCAGCGTGGCAAATCGGCGACAGATCTGACGGGCCGTGTGAACCGGTACGCACCTGGTAGAGTGAGGCGAAGTCCGCAATACGACGCATCCCCGTGATGCCGCCCGCATGAGTAATGGTGGTGCGGATGTAGTCGATAAGCTGTTCTTCGATAAGCTGTTTGCAGTCCCAGATGCTGTTGAACACCTCGCCCACGGCGATCGGCGTAACGGTGTGCTGGCGGATGAGACGGAAACATTCCTGGTTTTCCGCAGGGGTTGGATCTTCCATCCAGAACATGCGGAACTCTTCAATGCTTTTACCAAAGCGCGCCGCTTCGATAGGCGTCAGGCGGTGGTGCATGTCGTGTAGCAAATGTTCATGGAAACCAAATTTGCTGCGCACCGCATCAAACAGTTTCGGCGTGAAGTCGAGGTACTTCTCAGTAGACCAGAGCTGCTCTTCCGGCCAGTTACCTTTGGTGGCAGGCTCATAGGCCAGCCCTTTCCCTTTGGACATGCCGTAGGTGGTTTTCATCCCTGGCACACCGCACTGAACACGGATAGCCTTAAAGCCCATCTCTTTGTGACGGGCGTAATCTTCCAGCACGTCATCAATGGTGTGGCCGGTTGTGTGGCAATAGACCATCACCCCTTCGCGGGATGCGCCGCCCAAAAGCTGGTACAGCGGCATGTTGGCGGCTTTCGCTTTGATATCCCACAGCGCCATATCCACAGCGGAGATCGCCGACATAGTGACCGGGCCGCGACGCCAGTAAGCGCCTTTGTAGAAGAACTGCCAGATATCTTCGATACGGTGCGCATCGCGGCCAATCAGCTGCGGGCAGAGGTGGTCTTTCAGGTAAGAGGCAACGGAGAGTTCACGTCCGTTCAGTGTGGCATCACCAAGACCGACGATCCCCTCGTCGGTGGTGATTTTTAGGGTGACAAAGTTACGCCCTGGGCAGGTAACAAAAACTTCAGCCCCGACAATCTTCATAATCCAGTTCCTTACATCGTTCGTTGTGATGCAGGAAATTTACGCAACTACACTACTACCATACAAGTATAATGATCATAAAATCAGCGAGCGATCACAAAACGAGGGCGCTTAAGCGCGCCCCCAGCCTGCCACAATGATCAGCATGCCGCACAGCGCAACCCCTGCACCAGCCCAGTCGTATACGCTAAGTTTGACGCCATCGACCACGCGCAGCCATAGCAGCGCTGTGCAGACATACACGCCGCCATAAGCAGCATAGACCCGCCCGCTGGCGGCCGGATGCAGCGTTAACAGCCAGACAAACAGCGCCAGAGCCACACCCGCCGGGACAAGCAGCAGCACCGTTCCCCCCTTCTTCAGCCAGAGCCAGGGTAAAAAGCAACCGATGATTTCACACAGCGCGGTGGCAAAAAATAACAGTGTCGTTTTGAACATGTTTGAGGTTATGTGAGGATTGATTTAAACATCATACCCGATAATAGCCTTTACTTTTCCATACCTGCGGCGCGGGTATGCCGACATTTCGGTTTGGTGTAGAATTCGGATTGGGTATACCGCATATCTGCATCGTTTTTAAAGGAACACGCTATGACTACATTAAGCAAACGCCTTTGTCTGACAGCGCTGCTCGCGCTGTCAACGTTCACCTTTGCCGCAGCAGCGACTGCCGAAACCAGCAAGCTCATTATTGAATCTGGTGACAGTGCGCAAAGCCGTCAGAACGCCGCCATGGACAAAGAACAATGGAATGACACCCGCAGCCTTCGTCAGAAAGTGAACAAACGTGCTGAAAAAGAGTGGGATAAAGAAGATGTCGCCTTTGATGCGCGTGATAAGTGCCAGCAAAGTGCTAACGTCAATGCCTACTGGGAGCCAAACACCCTGCGCTGCCTGGATCGTCGTACCGGCCGCACGGTTGCACCTTAATCTCGCGGAGTGAAAATGGCTGATATATCAGACGTTAAACTTCGTCCGCTGGAGCGCGAGGATCTGCGCTTCGTCCACCAGCTCGACAACAATGCCAGTGTGATGCGCTACTGGTTCGAAGAGCCTTACGAGGCGTTTGTCGAGCTGTCCGATCTTTATGACAAACACATTCACGATCAAAGCGAACGTCGTTTTGTGGTGGAGTGCGAAGGTGAAAAAGCCGGTCTGGTCGAACTGGTTGAGATTAACCACGTTCATCGTCGGGCAGAGTTCCAGATCATTATTTCCCCGGAACATCAGGGAAAAGGTCTCGCCACACGGGCGGCAAAGCTGGCGATGGATTACGGATTTAACGTCCTGAATCTCTACAAGCTCTACCTCATCGTGGATAAAGAGAACGAAAAAGCGATCCACATTTACCGTAAACTGGGCTTTATGGTAGAGGGCGAACTGATCCATGAGTTCTTTATCAATGGCGAGTATCGCAACACCATTCGCATGTGCATCTTCCAGCATCAACATCTGGCCGGGCATAAATCGTCAGGTGCCAGCCTGCTGAAACCGACCGCGCAGTAATCTGCGCGGCTCTTACTCAATAGTAATCAATGCTGTTTTTAATGGTGTATTTGCGCTCAATGGCAGGTTTTACGCTGTCATCGACGATCACCAGATCGCAGCTCACCGGGTTGTTATGCCTGTCGTAGTCGCAGCTCTGCTTCACATTGCCCATTGGTTTATCGTTCAGCACACTCACCGCCGTGTAATCCATTCGTTTACGCAGATCCTTTGATGGCGTCGACTGGACGGATAAGTGTTGATCTCCGGATACGGTCGTTTTGCCCAGCGGATAGCCGTCGGTGTCGTAGCGATATTTGACTTCCATCTCTTTACCGTGCGCCGCCACCACGAAGCCATTGTCGTCGGTGTCCCACGTCACACCCGCTGAAGGTAATTCCGCAAGCTGGCATTTCCCCTGCAGCTTCACTTTCTGCTGCTGGGTTTCAGCATCAAGATAATAGTTCGCATCCAGTACCAGTGCGACGCCGGTATTGGCCTCCAGATCGTGCAGCTCCAGGGTATCGAAACACCCTTCCGTCGACAGGGTGCCGGTCACGCGTTTTGAGACCTCCCCCTTGTCGTTAAACAGGGTCTGGGTAAAGTCTTTGACCGGTCCGCGCAGAGGATCAAAGTCAAATTCGTTTGAGAAGCTGGCCATTTCCGGCGTAAATGACAACGGCGCGGAATTGTTATCACATCCCACCAGTACCATCGTCAAAAGCGCTATTGCTGCGTATTTCTTCACATCATTTACCGATACAGAAAGATTATTCCCAATCATATTAGCAAATACAGATGTTTACACGAACCCTGCTAAAATTAATCTACACACAGAGAAAAGGAGCTACAGATGAAACGGTTAACCTGGATTACCGCCCTGCTGATGTTGAGTGCATCACCGGCCGTACTGGCTGCCCCCGATTCCTGCGAGCGCGTGAAAAGCGACATCCAGCAGAAGATCATTAACAACGGCGTGCCGGAGTCCGGCTTTACGCTCAACATCGTCCCTAACGATCAGGCCGATCAGCCTGATGCACAGGTGGTTGGGCATTGTGCCAATGATACCTTCAAAATTTTGTACACCCGCACAAGTAGCGGTAACTATCCGGTCAGCGGCGCGGGTACTCAGGATAACGCCCCCGCTGAACCACAATGATTTTCTCGACTCAATACCCTTTCAGTTGACGAGGATTAATATTTAATACCCCCAAATAAGTAACATTCACCCCATCATTAGCCCGGTTGTAATCACGGGTGAAAATAATACGTAATAACAATGATGGGGTGAGTCATGTCCGATGTTGAACATCACGGCGGGATTAGCCGTCGAACTCTGGTTAAATCCACCGCAATAAGTTCACTGGCGCTTGCCGCCGGAGGGCTGTCATTACCGTTTGGTTTGAAAAGTGCCGCTGCCGCGGTGCAAAACGCCATGCAACCGGCTGAAGATAAAGTCGTCTGGGGTGCCTGCTCTGTAAACTGCGGGAGCCGTTGCGCGCTGCGCCTTCACGTGCGTGATGACGAAGTATACTGGGTCGAAACCGACAATACCGGTGATGATATTTACGGCAACCACCAGGTGCGCGCCTGCCTGCGCGGTCGTTCCATTCGCCGCCGCATCAACCACCCGGACCGTCTGAACTACCCGATGAAGCGCGTGGGGAAACGGGGTGAAGGTAAGTTCGAGCGCATCTCCTGGGAAGAAGCGCTGGATACGATCGCCCACAGCCTGAAAGGTGTGGTAGACAAATACGGCAACGAAGCGGTCTACATTAACTACTCATCCGGAATTGTTGGCGGCAATATCACCCGCTCCTCCCCTTATGCTTCGCTGGTGGCACGTCTGATGAATTGCTACGGCGGTTTTTTAAGCCACTATGGAACCTACAGTACCGCGCAAATCGCCTGCGCGATGCCTTACACCTACGGCAGTAATGAGGGCAACAGCACCTCGGATATCGAAAACACAAAACTGGTGGTGATGTTCGGCAACAATCCGGCGGAAACGCGTATGAGCGGCGGCGGGATTACCTATTACCTTGAACAGGCGCGTGAACGTTCTAATGCGCGGATGATTGTTATCGATCCACGCTATACCGACACTGCCGCAGGCCGTGAGGACGAGTGGATACCTATCCGTCCGGGGACGGACGCCGCGCTGGTAAGCGCGCTTGCGTGGGTCTTGATCACCGAAAACCTTGTCGACCAGCCTTTCCTCGATAAATACTGCGTCGGCTACGATGAAAAAACGCTGCCGGAAGGTGCGCCAGCAAACGGACACTACAAAGCCTGGGTCCTCGGTCAGGGTGATGACAACACGGCCAAAACGCCGGAGTGGGCCGCCCGCATTACCGGCATTCCTGCAGACAGAATCATTAAGCTGGCTCGCGAAATCGGCTCCGCTAAACCGGCCTACATTTGCCAGGGCTGGGGTCCACAGCGCCAGGCCAACGGTGAGCAAACCTCTCGCGCCATCGCAATGCTGCCGATCCTCACCGGTAATGTGGGGATCAACGGCGGGAACAGCGGCGCGCGTGAATCCACCTACACCATCACCATCGAACGTATGCCGTTACCGGATAACCCGGTGAAAACGCAGATCTCCTGTTTTAGCTGGACAGATGCCATCGCCCGTGGCCCGGAAATGACCGCCCTGCGCGATGGTGTGCGCGGCAAAGACAAGCTGGATGTGCCGATCAAGTTCATCTGGAACTACGCCGGTAACACCATCATTAACCAGCACTCCGATATCAATAAAACTCACGACATTTTGCAGGACGAGAGCAAGTGCGAAATGATCGTGGTGATCGACAACTTCATGACCTCATCGGCAAAATATGCCGATATTCTGCTGCCGGATTTAATGACCGTTGAGCAGGAAGACATCATTCCTAACGATTATGCAGGCAATATGGGCTATCTGATTTTCCTGCAGCCCGTTACCGCGCCGAAGTTTGAGCGTAAACCAATCTACTGGATCATGAGCGAGGTGGCGAAACGCCTCGGGCCGGATATCCACCAGCGTTTCACCGAAGGCCGGACTCAGGAACAGTGGTTGCAGTATCTGTACGCCAAAATGCTCGAAAAAGATCCGCAACTGCCGTCCTATGACGCGCTGAAAAAAATGGGCATCTACAAGCGCAAAGATCCGGCTGGACACTTTGTGGCTTATAAGAAATTCCGCGATGACCCGGACGCGAATCCATTAAAAACCCCGTCGGGTAAGATTGAGATTTACTCCAGCAAGCTGGCAACTATCGCTGCCACCTGGGAGCTGGAAAAAGATGAAACGATCACCCCACTGCCCGTTTATGCCTCCACCTTTGACGGCTGGGATGCCCCTGAGCGCAGCAAATTCCCGCTACAGATGTTCGGTTTCCACTTCAAGGCCCGCACGCATTCCAGCTACGGCAATGTCGATGTCCTTCAGGCCGCCTGCCGCCAGGAAGTCTGGCTTAACCCGCTTGATGCCGACAAACGCGGCATTAAGAACGGTGATATGGTCCGCGTCTTTAACGATCGCGGCGAGGTGCGTATTCCGGCGAAAGTTACGCCACGCATCATGCCCGGCGTGAGTGCGATGGGCCAGGGAGCCTGGCACGACGCTGACATGAACGGCGATCGCATTGATCACGGTTCGTGCATCAACACGTTAACCACGCACCGCCCGTCACCGCTGGCGAAAGGCAACCCGCAGCACACGAACCTGGTGCAGATCGAGAAGGTGTAAGGAGTAACCGATGACAACCCAGTATGGATTTTTCATTGATTCCAGCCGTTGTACCGGTTGCAAAACCTGCGAGCTGGCCTGTAAAGATTACAAAGACTTAACGCCGGATGTCAGTTTCCGTCGTATTTATGAATACGCGGGCGGTGACTGGCAGGAGGACAACGGCGTCTGGCATCAGAACGTCTTTGCCTATTACCTGTCGATTGCCTGTAACCACTGCGAAGATCCGGCGTGTACCAAAGTCTGCCCGAGCGGTGCGATGCACAAGCGCGACGACGGTTTTGTGGTGGTGGATGAAGATGTCTGCATCGGCTGTCGCTACTGCCATATGGCCTGCCCGTACGGCGCGCCGCAGTACAATGCCGCCAAAGGGCATATGACCAAGTGCGATGGCTGCCACACCCGCGTGGCGGACGGTAAAAAGCCGATCTGCGTGGAATCCTGCCCGCTGCGTGCGCTGGACTTTGGCCCGATAGACGAACTGCGCAAAAAACACGGCCAGCTTGCTGCGGTGGCACCGCTGCCGTCCGCGCACTTCACGAAGCCGGGCATTGTGATTAAACCTAACGCCAACAGCCGCCCGACGGGTGACACCACCGGCTATCTGGCAAACCCGAAGGAGGTGTGAGATGGGAAGTGGATGGCATGAATGGCCGCTGGTGATCTTCACCGTCTTTGGGCAATGCGTGGCCGGCGCGTTAATCGTAAGCGGCTTTGCCTGGTTCAAAGAAAAAGACGAGGCGATAAAATTACGCATTGTACGTAGCATGTTCTTTCTCTGGGTGGTGATGGCGATTGGCTTTTTGGCCTCGGTGCTGCATCTCGGTTCGCCGCTACGCGCATTTAACTCCCTGAACCGCGTCGGTGCCTCAGCGCTCAGTAATGAGATCGCCGCAGGTTCCGTTTTCTTTGCCGTCGGCGGATTCTGGTGGCTGGTCTCCGTCATCGGTAAAATGCCCGCAGCTCTGGGGAAAATCTGGATGATCGTCAGCCAGGTTCTGGGGATTGTCTTTGTCTGGGCCATGACCCGTGTGTATCAAATCGATACCGTGCCAACCTGGTATACAGGTTACACCACGCTGGCCTTCTTCCTGACGCTGGTTCTGGGAGGGCCGCTGTTTGCCGCTCTGTTACTTCGCGTCGCCGGAGCGAGTTTTAAAGGCACACGTACCGCAGCGCTAAGCGCGCTGGCGTTGTTAATCAGCGTGGCTGTCATTGTGCTGCAAAGTAACGATCTGGCGACGATCCACAGCTCGGTTCAGCAGGCAAGCGCCCTGCTACCTGATTATGGTTCATTGCAGATCTGGCGTCTCGTGCTGGTCGCCGCCGGATTAGGCTGCTGGCTGTGCCCGCTTATTCGTCGTCAGGAGCCAAAAACCCTCGGCCTTTGTGCAGGTGTGGTACTGGTGGTGCTGGGTGAGCTGATTGGCCGTGGGCTATTCTATGGACTGCACATGACCACAGGTGTGGCAATTGCGGGTTAACATACGCGCGGCAAGCCGTGCGTGAGTAAGGAACGTTGTAATGAATGAAGTATCAGATCGTGAGTTGTTCGCTTTCAGCGCCAGGGTGCTGGGTGCGCTTTTTTATTTTTCCCCGACCAGCGAGCAAACCGCACCGCTGGTAAATGCCCTTACCCACGGTGACTGGGTGCAGGACTGGCCACTGGCACAGGAAGTGCTGCACCCCGTTGCGGAAGGTTTTAAAACCCCTGCCAGTGAAACGCTGACAGACGCCTGGCAACGTCTGTTTATTGGCCCCTACGCCCTGCCCGCGCCGCCGTGGGGCTCCGTCTGGTTAGACCGCGAATCTGTCCTGTTTGGCGACTCCACTCTGGCGCTACGCCAGTGGATGCGCGAAAACAATATTGCTTTTGAAATGCAGCAGAACGAGCCGGAAGATCACTTTGGTACGTTACTGCTGCTGGCTGCATGGCTTGCGGAAAATGGTCACCATACAGAACGTGACCAGCTTCTGGCCTGGCATTTACTGCCGTGGAGCACGCGTTTTCTTTCAGTCTTTGTCGAAAATGCCGCTCATCCGTTCTACACGGCGCTTGGCAAACTCGCGCAGCTCACGCTCGCGGACTGGCAATCCACCTTGTTTATTCCGGTTGCGGATAAGCCGTTATACCGTTAATCACCCTGGTTTGCCCACTGATGGTGGGCAAGCCAGGCCTTCCAGCTACTGAATACCGAAAACTTTTGCACTCTGGTGGCATTACATCGACCAGTTGAACTCACAGCCAACAGCGAGCATAAAATTTATTACAGTGACTTAAATTAATTTCTATTTCGCAGGTCTGTTCCATGGCATTTTTAACAACAAACTCGCCATCCCACATAGACCACTCAACCCTGCAAAAAGTAATCCTGCACCTACAAAGCCTGACAGAAGAAATAGCCTGCTATCAATGGTGTACCCCAAAACAACCCCCGTAAGAATAAGGGTGCCCGCAACAATCTGAACTTGCCTCATGACAGGCAACGGTTGCTTTTTGTCTTCAATAGTAGGGAGGCCGGCGCTCTTCCACGCATTAATACCTCCTGCCATCAGTAAAACCGGCGCAGGGCTAGCTGCTTTCGTGAGTACATGGGCATTTTGAGCTGTACGCATTCCTGTCAGGCAATGAAAAATGACAGGCTGGCGCTCTGCACTTACTACCGTTTTATCCGCTGTAATATCAGCGAGTGGAAGTGAGAGCGCATAGGGTATGTGCTCACGCAAGTATTCAGCGCGGTCTCGGATATCAATGAGCACAGCGCCTTGCTCAATAAGTCTTTGGGCCTCTTGTGGAGATACTGATTCTGATGTCATTTAAAAACCCTCAGGACAGTAAATGTCTTTCAAAGTGGAGATAATTTTTTCCACCGCATCGTTTTTGATGAAGTAGTTCACTCTTTGCGCCACTCTTTTTGACTCAACCAAACCATCTTCTTTCATTTTCGCCAGATGTTGAGAGGTTGCGGAAGGCGTAAGGCCGGTCAGTTGCCCTAACTCACCCGATGAAGTACCTGGTTTATCAATGAGAACACAAAGAATTAGCAGACGATTGCTGTTACTCATCGACTTAAGCAACGTTGTTGCCTGTGAAGCGCCTTCTTGTAATTGGAAAAGTTGAGTCTCTTTCATCTTAATTTTAGATTTATCTAAATTTAGAATACCCTAAATCAAAGAGGGTACACACGCAATCAAAAAATTTAGGGTCTCAGGATGTTTACTGTTCGCTCACAGCGGACCTTCCTGATACTTATCGCATTTCTTACAGCACTCTTTTAAATGCTACAATTTCTGCAACCATACTTTTCCTGAATAAAATGACTGATGGCTATAGCTAAATTTGAACGACCGAAACTACAACTTCCAAACGGCGCAGATAAATTGTTGTTGCACTCGTGTTGCGCCCCCTGTTCCGGTGAGGTAATGGAAGCCATCCAGGCGTCGGGCATTGATTACACCATTTACTTCTACAATCCGAACATTCATCCGCAGAAAGAATATCTCATCCGTAAGGAGGAGAATATTCGTTTCGCCAAGAAACATGGTGTGCCTTTTGTCGATGCAGATTATGACACCGACAACTGGTTTGATCGCGCGAAAGGAATGGAGTGGGAGCCTGAGCGCGGCGTTCGGTGCACCATGTGCTTTGATATGCGCTTTGAGCGCACAGCGCTGTATGCCGCAGAAAATGGGTTCAGCGTGATCAGCAGTTCGCTCGGGATTTCCCGCTGGAAGAATATGCAGCAGATTAACGACTGCGGACAACGCGCTGCCTCACATTATCCGGGAATGGTGTACTGGGATTACAACTGGCGTAAACAGGGAGGGTCATCGCGCATGATTGAGATCAGCAAGCGCGAACAGTTTTACCAGCAGGAGTATTGTGGCTGCGTCTATTCACTGCGCGATACTAATATGCACCGTAAATCGCAAGGCAGGCCGCTCATCAAACTCGGTCAACTTTACTACGGTAAGGAAGATGAAGGGCAATAATACGAGAGGCGTTTATTTCCTCTACATATTCAGAAAACCCATTCGGAACATCCCGTTGATGCAGATAATTAGTGGTTGAAAATATGGCAGGAATGACGGAAGAATATGCCAATGTTGCTGAGGTTCAAATGGATTGAGAGGCAAGAAGTGGGATCGTCTGAGACAGTAAGGAAAATCGTTCTGCTGACCATTGCGGTCAGCCTGGCCGCGGGATGCGCTCCGTTACATCCTTCCGGCTGCCATAAGACCACGGCAACGGGTAATTGCAGTTCAGGACGCTGGGATGATCAGGATGAATGGGGTGCGCAAGCGCGGGCAATCAGGGCAGCAATAAATGCCAAACTTGATGATCCACAAAACTGGAAAGGGAAAAAATGCAGGTTGCATATGGAATTTTCTCAGGATGGCACGGCTTTAAAAATATCAACCAGCAACGGCAATAAAGCCTATTGCGAAGCGATCAAATCAGCAGCCCATAAAGCCAAATTCCCGGCCTTCAACAATCCGGAAGTCTATAGAGATTTTCAACAATCCGGCTTCGACATGCGCGGTTAGCTATCTAAATGTCACCTCCTCGCTCATCGCAATCACATAAACGCGATCAACTTCCTTTTTCATTCAACGCCACGTCCCAGAAAATCAGCACTTCATGCCGGGACTTACCCTAAATTTTCAGCGTATCAATCACCGCTCTCAGGGCTGGCGACACGTTGCGGTGCGGATAATACAAGTACAATCCATCCATGCGCAGGCTATAGCGCTGCAACACTCTGATCAGCGCTCCACGTTCTAAATCATCCGCCACCAGCTCCACCGGAACATAAGCCAGCCCCAACCCCTGCCGGGCGGCTTCGGCTTCCATATAGCTGTCAGACAGGGCCCATTGTCCTTCTGGCCGATGGGTTATTTTCTTACCGTCCTGAACGAGTTCCCACTGATAGAAACTGCCGTCGGCAAACTGATAGGCAATGCAGGGATGAGCCACTAAATCTGCAGGCGTTTGCGGGAAACCGTAGCGTCGAAAGTGATCCGGAGTGGCAACTACGGCCATCTCCATGTCGGGCGTGATGCGCACCGCGATCATGCCCTGGCCTACCTCTGGTCCCAGCCGGACACCCGCATCGAAGCGCTCAGCAATAATGTCGACAAAGCGGCTCTCATTCATCAGCTCCAGCCGGATGTCAGGGTAACGCTGTTTGAAAATTGCGAGCTTTGGCAGGAGGCATTTATCAATAGCGTGCTGGCTGGCATTAATGCGAACCGTGCCGGCCGGTGTCTGGCGATAATGTGCCAGGGTCGCCAGACCCGTATCGAGCGCATCAAATCCCGACTCTGCTGTCTTGTAGAGCTGCTCCCCCGCGTGAGTCAGCGACAGTTTTCGCGTGGTGCGGACCAGAAGCTGGACGCCAAGCCGCTCTTCCAGCTCGCGCACCGAACGGCTGATCCCGGATTGCGCCAGCCCGAGCCGTTGCGCTGCTGCAGTGAAACTGCCCTCCCGCACCACCTGCATAAACAGGTACAGCTCATTATAGTTTTCCCGTTTCGCCATCATGGCTCCGCTATTTATAACAATATGCTATGAATCTTAGCAGCTTTCGCCCTCTAATCAGCACTATTCCTGCTAACTATACTGGCCCCATCACAACAACACACGGTACCTCTTATGAAAATATTCACCCAAAAACTGACAGTTGCGATGCTGTTATGCACATCATTAAGTGGAGTGACGACAATGAGTTATGCAGAAACAACCAACCCGAACGCGCCGGTTTCAATGGTTACCACCTGGGACAAAACCTTCGCGGAGAGTGACAAGGTTGATCACCGTAAGGTGTCATTCCAGAACCGGTACGGGATCACCCTGGTGGGCGATCTTTACCTGCCAAAAGACCGTGGAGCGCGCAAACTGGCAGCGATTGCCATAAGCGGACCGTTTGGCGCGGTTAAAGAGCAATCCAGTGGTCTTTACGCGCAAACAATGGCTGAACAAGGATTTGTGACGCTGGCATTCGACCCTTCCTACACGGGCGAAAGTGGCGGTCAACCGCGCAACGTCGCCTCTCCGGATATCAACACCGAGGACTTTAGCGCAGCGGTGGATTTCCTGGGTTTACAAAAGGAAGTCGACCGTAATCGTATCGGTATCCTCGGCATCTGCGGCTGGGGCGGCATGGCGCTGAACGCGGCCTCCATGGACACCCGCGTGAAAGCAGTCGCGACCAGCGTGATGTATGACATGAGCCGGGCAATGGGCCATGGCGTCGGCGACGGGAAAGACCGTTATTCAACAGCTGACCGCCGCGCGGTTTTACACTATCTGAACGAGCAGCGCTGGAAAGACGCCGAAAGTGGAACCGTTGCGCATGGTGGTCATGATATTTATGTCGATGAGAACGGCAAAGTGACCGCCGCTGAGCGTATTCTGCCAGAAGCATTACCGGCAAACCCGAATCCGGTGCTGAAGGAGTTCTTTGATTATTACCGGATGCCGCGAGGCTTCCATGCGCGTTCCGTTAACTCTACAGGCGCATGGACCGCGACAATGCCGTTATCATTCATGAACATGCCACTGCTGAGTTATGCCAAAGAGATCACCATCCCGACGCTTATCGTGACCGGTGAAAAAGCCCACTCCCGCTATTTTGCGGAAGATGCCTATAACGCTGTCGGCAGCAAACAGAAAGAACTGGTGATTGTCCCAGGCGCAAACCATGTCGACTTATACGACAACGTCGCCGGGAAGATCCCTTTTGCACAGTTTGAACAGTTCTTCAAAACCAGCCTGAAATAATCCTCTCAGCCACCTGTGTTTTACGGGTGGCTTCGCTTCTCGTTTTTGTGAAATCTGATTATGCCTGCATTGAGCCATACCCCACCACAGAATACCGGCCATGCACACTGGAGCGGTATTTTTGCCATGACCTTGTGCGTATTTGTCCTGATTGCCTCTGAATTTATGCCTGTCAGCCTGCTAACCCCTCTGGCCAGCGATTTGGGCGTCCCGGAAGGGCTTGCAGGCCAGGGGATTGCCATCTCCGGCGTGCTGGCGGTCCTGACCAGTCTGTGTCTTTCTCAGCTTGCCGGGAATATGAATCGTAAACATCTCCTGCTGGGAATGACCCTGGTAATGGCGATATCGGGGATCGTCATTGCCTTTGCATCCAGCTATCTGGTCTATATGGCAGGCCGCGCGTTAATCGGTATCGCAATTGGTGGATTTTGGTCTATGTCTGCCGCAACGGCCATTCGCCTGGTGCCTGAACATCAGGTATCCCGCGCGCTGGCGATATTCAACGGCGGCAACGCGCTGGCGACGGTGGTGGCCGCCCCGCTTGGCAGCTATCTTGGCGCAACCATCGGATGGCGCGGAGCCTTCTTGTGCCTGGTCCCGGTGGCAATAGCGGCCTTCATCTGGCAGTGTTTTAGCTTGCCTGATATGCACAGGAACCCTCACTCATCACCGCGCAGGAGCGTACTGCGGTTGTTCCGTCACTCTGCGGTTTCCGTTGGTCTGACGGCCTGCGGACTGTTCTTTATGGGGCAGTTTGCGCTGTTTACCTATGTCCGTCCGTTTCTGGAAACCGTTACATCTGTCAGCGCCTCCGGCTTATCGCTGATTTTATTGACCATCGGTATCGCCGGTTTTGCTGGCACTCTGATCGTCGCCCTGTTCCTGAACACCGCGTTTTTCCTGACGTTAATGATGATCCCACTGCTGATGGCTGCCATCGCCGGGATGTTAATCCTGGCCGGGCATAGCGTGTGGATCGTTGCTTTGCTGTTAGGTTTCTGGGGCATGCTGGCAACAGCAGCACCGACGGGATGGTGGACGTGGCTTGCGCGTGCTCTGCCAGAGGATGCCGAGGCAGGCGGCGGGTTAATGGTCGCAGTGATCCAACTCTCCATTGCGCTTGGATCAACGGCGGGCGGCATCGTATTCGACTCGCTTGGCTGGCAAAGCACGTTTGCCTTGAGTGGCATATTGCTCCTGTGTGCCGTAGTGCTGACCGGTGTCACATCGCGTCACCGGGCCAACGCGCAGTAGTCGGAAGAAGGGCCACGCGCCAGGAAGGTGGGCAGCGCAATATCACTGCGCACGGAACGTCCCCCTTCCACACTCTGAATTTCATCAAAAAGCATGTGACAGTGTCACTTGACTGAATCGTCTTTAGGACTATTCTGCCTGCCCTGCAGTCAGCCCTTACTCCATAAGGCTTAACACAAGGTCTTCACTACTTTCATAAGGTTATTGATTTTTATCCTTTGCTGGAACCCTTCCCAATCCCTTGCTATAGCTCAATGACCCCTGCCGAAACATGGCATAACAACAGGCAACCGTTGGTTGCTATAACGCATGCGCACAGGGAGACACACCGCAATGCACCCATTACTTAAACGTTCGCTGCTTTTTATCGGCGCGATTATCGTGGTTCTCGCCCTCCTCATCTGGGGAATTGGACTTGAGACAATCAAAGCACGCCAGGTTGACCTGATCTATCTTGGGCAACAGCATCTGATTTTGGTTTTCTCCTCCATGTTCTTTGCCCTGCTGGTCGGTATTCCGAGCGGAATTCTGCTGAGCCGTCCGGCCGCGCGCGGTATTGCCGAATATGTGATGCAAATCTTTAACGTCGGCAATACGCTGCCACCGCTTGCCGTGCTGGCGCTGGCGATGGTGGTCATCGGTATTGGTGATAAACCCGCCATTATTGCGCTCTTCCTCGCCTCGTTACTGCCGATTGTGCGTAACACCTACGCAGGGCTGTGCTCCGTCCCGCCGTCATTACTGGAGGCCGCCAACGGCATCGGCATGACCAAATGGCAGCGTTTGCGCCAGGTCGAAATTCCCAACGCCTGGCCGGTGATGCTCTCCGGTATTCGCATCGCCACCGCCATTAACGTGGGAACCGCACCGCTGGCGTTTCTGATTGGTGCCAGCAGCTATGGCGAGCTGATTTTCCCCGGTATTTACCTGAACGACTTCCCGACGCTGATCCTGGGCGCGGCGGCCACCGCCCTGTTTGCGCTGATTCTGGATACCTTGCTGGCAGCGCTGGGTCGCGTGATGAGCCCGCATCTCGCTCGATAACAATAACAAGGAGCTTTTATGAGACTGTTTTCCGGCCTGATGGCACTGTTCGCCGCCGCGCTCTTTACCAGCCAGACGCTGGCTGCCCCGCTGATTCTGGCGACCAAGAGCTTTACCGAACAGCATATTCTCTCGGCCATGACCGTGCAGTACCTGCAAAAGAAAGGGTTTCAGGTGCAGCCGCAGACCAATATTGCGACGGTCATCTCCCGTAACGCGATGATCAACAAGCAGATTGATATGACCTGGGAGTACACCGGTACGTCATTAATCATCTTTAACCACATTAACAAACGCATGTCGCCGCAGGAGTCTTACGAAACAGTAAAACGCCTGGATGCGAAGCTCGGTCTTGTATGGCTTAAGCCTGCGGATATGAACAATACCTATGCCTTTGCTATGCAGCGCAAGCGTGCCGAAGCGGAGCATATCAACACCATGTCGGAGATGGTGGCGAAAATAGAACAGATCCGCAAAACCGACCCGGACAACAACTGGTTGCTGGGTTTAGACCTGGAATTTGCCGGGCGCAGTGACGGCATGAAGCCGCTGCAGGCGGCGTACAACATGGAGCTGGATCGTCCGCAGATCCGCCAGATGGACCCCGGACTGGTTTACAACGCGGTGCGCGACGGATTCGTTGATGCCGGACTGATCTACACCACCGATGGCCGCGTGAAGGGCTTCGACCTGAAGGTTCTGGAAGATGATAAAGGCTTCTTCCCTAGCTATGCGGTGACGCCGGTGGTACGCAAAGACACGCTGGAGGCGAATCCCGGTCTGGAAGAGGCACTCAACACGCTCTCCTCTCAGCTCAACAACGACGTTATCACCGAACTGAACAAGAAGGTGGATATCGACCATCAGTCACCGCAGCAGGTCGCCCGTGATTTCCTGCGTAGCAAACAGTTGCTGTAGGAGGCGCTATGGAGACGATTCACTACATTATTGATAACTGGGATTACCTGTTAACCCTGACGCTGCAGCACCTGTGGCTGGTAGCACTGGCCGTGGGCTTAGCCATTATTATCGGCGTGCCGTTGGGTATTTTGATTGTTCGCCACAAATGGCTGGCAACGCCGGTGCTGGGGATTGCCACCATCGTGTTGACTATCCCATCCATTGCCCTGTTTGGGCTGATGATCCCGCTCTTTTCGCTGATCGGTCAGGGTATTGGCGCGCTACCCGCCATCACCGCCGTCTTTCTTTACTCTCTGTTACCCATTGTGCGTAACACACACACGGCGCTCGACAGCCTGCCGCCGGGCCTGCGTGAGGCCGGACGCGGCATCGGCATGACCTTCTGGCAGCGTCTGCGTTGGGTTGAAATTCCAATGGCGCTTCCGGTGATTTTTGGCGGCATCCGTACCGCCGTGGTGATGAATATCGGCGTGATGGCGATTGCCGCCGTCATTGGTGCGGGCGGCCTGGGCCTGCTGCTGCTTAACGGCATTGGCGGAAGCGATATTCGTATGTTGATTGCTGGCGCGCTGATGATTTGCCTTTTAGCGATTGTGCTCGACTGGTTATTGCACCGTCTGCAGGTCGTTCTGACTCCAAAGGGGATTCGATAATGATAAAACTGGAAAACCTCACCAAACAATTTTCACAGAAGCACGGCCAGACCTTTAAGGCCGTGGACAACGTCAACCTGAATGTACCTGAAGGGGAAATGTGCGTCCTGCTTGGTCCATCCGGCTGCGGCAAGACCACCACCCTTAAAATGATTAACCGCCTGATCACACCGAGCAGCGGAACGATCCTGATTAACGGCGAAGACACCAGCGGAATGGATACGGTGACGCTGCGCCGCAACATCGGCTACGTGATCCAACAGATTGGCCTGTTCCCGAACATGACCATTGAAGAGAACATTACCGTTGTGCCACGCATGCTGGGCTGGGATAAAGCGCGCTGTAAAACCCGTGCGGAAGAGCTGATGGATATGGTGGCGATGGACCCGCACAAGTTCCTCAGCCGCTACCCGCGCGAGATGTCTGGCGGGCAGCAGCAGCGTATTGGCGTGATCCGCGCCCTGGCGGCCGATCCTCCGGTACTGCTGATGGATGAACCCTTCGGCGCGGTCGACCCGATCAACCGTGAAGTGATCCAGAACCAGTTCCTTGAGATGCAACGCAAGCTGAAAAAAACGGTAATGCTGGTGAGCCACGATATTGATGAAGCTCTGAAACTGGGTGACCGTATCGCCGTTTTCCGCCAGGGACGCATCGTCCAGTGTGCCAGCCCGGACGAACTGCTGGCTAAACCGGCCAATGAGTTTGTTGGCTCGTTTGTCGGCCAGGACCGCACCCTGAAGCGCTTGCTGCTGGTATCGGCGGGCGACGTGACCGATCAACAGCCCACGATTACGGTTCGGGCGTCTACTCCGCTACCGGAGGCGTTTGTCACGATGGACGATAACGATATCCGCGCCATCACCGTGGTCGATGAACACGGTAAACCACTGGGCTTTGTGAAGCGTCGGGAAGCGCGTAACGCCAGCGGCGTCTGTGCCGATATCCTTCACCCGTTCCGCATGACCGGAAAAGCCGAAGACAACCTGCGCGTGGTGCTCTCCCGCCTGTATGAGAGCAACACCAGCTGGATGCCGATTGTGGATGAGGACGGGCGTTACAATGGCGAAATTTCGCAGGACTATATTGCGGAGTATTTGAGTTCTGGCCGTACACGTCGGGCGCTGAATATTCATAGTGACAGTTAATTCTCTCAGCCGGGTTCGCCCGGCTTTTTTTCGCACGCATACCTTTTGCTAACCCCGCGATTTCCCGCCACAATATTGTATCTTTCCCGTTTAATCGCGACCCATGCAACGTCTTCACGCTTACCCCGACATTCGCGCAATGTTTCGCCGCCTCCTGATCGCCACCGTTACCGGCGTGCTGGCGGCGTTAGCCGTTGCGGTATTTCGTCATGCCATGTATCTGCTCGAATGGCTGTTTCTCAGCAACGACAGCGGCAGCCTGGTTAATGCCGCCGCCGCATTAGCGCCCTGGCGACGGGCGCTAACCCCCGCGCTGGGCGGCATGGCCGCCGGGTTATTGCTCTGGGGATGGCAACGATTTAACGCGCAACGCCCCCATGCCCCAACCGACTATATGGAAGCGCTGGAGACGGAAGATGGACAGTTTGACTACGGGGCCAGCCTGGTAAAATCACTCGCGTCACTGCTGGTGGTCGCCAGCGGGAGCGCCATCGGACGCGAAGGGGCGATGATCCTGCTTGCTGCCCTCGCCGCCTCCCTGTTCGCCCGACGCTTCACACCAAAAGCGGAATGGAAATTGTGGATAGCCTGCGGAGCTGCCGCGGGGATGGCCAGCGCCTACCACGCGCCATTGGCCGGAAGCCTCTTTATCGCTGAGATCCTCTTTGGCACGCTGATGCTGGCTTCGCTCGGTCCGGTGGTGATTGCTGCGGTGGTGGCGTTACTCACAACACGTCTGCTCAGCCCCGGCGCAAACACCCTTTATCAAGTCCAGCTCAGCGAGCTCCTCACCGCAGTGGATTATTCCCTGATAGTCGGCATGGGCCTTCTGGCCGGGCTGTGCGGCCCGCTATTGATGTGGCTGATGACCTCCAGCCACTCCCTGTTTCTGCGTCTTAAACTTTCGCCGCCGTGGCAACTGGCGCTCGGTGGGCTGATTGTGGGGCTACTGTCGCTCCTGACCCCGAAAGTCTGGGGCAATGGCTATAGCGTGGTGCAGGGTTTTCTTCTCTCTCCGCCATTGTTCCCGGTGATCGCAGGAGTGTTTATTTGTAAGCTGCTGGCGGTACTGGCGAGCAGTGGTTCAGGTGCGCCGGGCGGGGTATTTACGCCGACCTTGTTTGTCGGCATGGCGACAGGGATGCTGTTTGCGCAAATCGTCGCGCTGTGGTTTCCGGGTTCAGACGCGGCGATTTTGCTGGGGCTGGCCGGAATGGCGACGATGCTGGCGGCGACGACACATGCACCGATTATGTCGGCGCTGATGGTTTGTGAGATGACCGGACAGTACGTTTTACTGCCCGGTTTGCTGATTGCGTGTGTTATTGCATCGGTGCTGTCGCGGACGTTACGCCACGACTCGATCTACGGACAACATACTGCCGAAAGCAGAGAGGTCGATGTACTGCGCTAATTCACGCTGTTCAGCGCGAGGCAGATAAGGCAACTCACCGACTAAAGGCCCCGGCAGTTTTTTGCTCAGCACGTCGATGATTTCAGCGTAGTGTGCGAGGCCGGGGTTAATACGATTTGCCACCCAGCCAATCAACGGCAGGCCATCATTGGCAATGGCCTGTGCCGTCAGCAGCGCATGGTTGATGCACCCTTCCTGGATGCCGACCACCATCACCACCGGCAACTGTTCCTGCACCACCCACTCGGACAACGGACGTAAATCGTTCATCAGGCTGCGCCAGCCACCGGTGCCTTCAACAACAACGTGGTCAACCTTCTCGCCCAGGTTTGCCAGGCCGTCAGACAACAGGCTGTAGTTAATCAGACCGCTGTGGGCCACGCTGCTTTCATCTTCGCTTAAAGCGATGGGATTGACGGCGTGATAAGGCAATTCCAGAGACGAGACGCTTTGCAGAACCAGAGCGTCTTTATTACGCAACCCTTCTGGCGTCTCTTTACTGCCTTTTGCGACTGGTTTGTACCCTGCAACACGCTTGCCGCTTGCCGCCAGGGCCTGCAGCAATGCGCGGGATACAACAGTCTTCCCGACAGAGGTATCAGTACCAGTTACAAAGAAACGCTTAAGCATGACTCATTCCACCTCTTGGGTATGCTTCGAAAATATAAACCAGGTAAATAATTCAGTGGAGGAAGTCTACGGGAAGCCTGCGCTACCCGGCTTGAGATAGCGCAATATTTCTTACATCTATAGAAAAGAGTTAACCCTGCAACAAGCGAATCAGTAACGAACCGTTGTACATCGCATCTTTCACCAGTGCGGCACCTGCCATTGTGCCCTGGTTGGAGAACTGGGTGCTTTCGACCACGATGTTTTTGCTGTATGCCGGAAGTGCCTGCTGGTTGATACAGGCAGAAATCGCCGGAAAGAGAATATCCGCCGCCTGGCTGAGCGGCGATCCAATCAGAATTTTTTGCGGGTTAAACAGATTCACCATGATGGCAAGAATACGTCCCACATTATTCCCGACGCCGGTAATGATGTCTTTCGCCAGCAGATCGCCCTGCCGTGCCGCGGCACATAATGAATCGACCGTTAACGGCTGGCCGTGCAGTGAGGAGCTCATCGACTGGCTAAGGCGCACCTGTGCCAGTTCCAGGATGCTCTCGACGCTGGCAATGGTCTCCAGACAACCATGGTTCCCGCAGTAGCAGCGTTTACCATACGGGTCGACCTGGGTATGACCAATCTCCACCAGGCTGCTACTTCCGGCATGCAGCAGACGCCCGTCGGTGATGACTCCGGCTCCCACGTTGTGGTCAATCACCACCTGAATCACGTCACGCGCACCGCGAGATGCGCCAAACAGCGCTTCGGCCATTGTCCAGGCGCTGATGTCATGCTGAATATAGACCGGCACACCGGTATGGTTTTCCAGCACGTCGCCAAGCGGCATCTCTTTAACGTCGTCATAAAACGGCATACGGTGCACAATACCGTTTTCAGTATCGATAATGCCCGGCATGGTGATGGCAATTGCCGTTAAGCGTTCAAGACGCTGTTGATGGCGAATAAAGAACTGATCGATATGGGTGAGAATGGTCTCCAGCAGAGGCTGCTCCGCATCGAGCGGCAGCTCCAGACGGTCTTCCACCACCAGCTTGCTGCTGAGATCGCGCAGGGCCAGGAAGATTTCGCCGCGACTGATGCGCAGCGACAGGTAGTGCCATGCTTCGGTTTCCACCACCAGCCCGACCGCCGGACGGCCACGGCTGCCCGGCTCCTGAATTTCCGTCTCCTGCACCAGGTGGGCTTCCAGCATCTCGCGAACAATCTTGGTGATACTGGCGGGTGCCAGTTGTGCCAGGCGCGAAAGATCGATACGCGAAACCGGACCAAGTTGATCAATCAGGCGATAAACCGCGCCTGCGTTGGTCTGCTTAATCTGATCAATATGCCCTGGCTGACTATCAGCAACCACCTCGTACTCCCTTATTTTCGAGCTTCGAAATAAACTGTGGGCTATGGTGAATCACTTCACCAGGCGGCGTCAAATATTTACTTAGCCATGTGATTTACTGCACATTTTTGCCCACATTTCCCTATAAATACAGCTTTGCAGCGGCGGTGATAAGCTGCTTTTTGAAACGCTGTGCCGCATGACTCATTTCGCGATGCTTTGACCACACCAGCCACATTTCTGACACGGCATCGTCTTCGGCAATCGTCACCCAGCGCATCTCCCGCAATTGTACCCGTTTAAAGGAGGCGGGAAGAACAGAAACGCCCAGTCCTGCTGCCACCAGCCCAATAATGGTCATGGCTTCACCCACTTCCTGGGTAATGACGGGCGCGAGATCGTAACGGCGCATCAGGCCCAGTATATCGTCATACAACCCGGTGCCAACCTGCGGATCAAAAAAGACAAACGGCTCTTTTGCCAGTTCCGCCAGCGTGACCACAGGCTGTGCCGCTAGCGGGTGGTCGCGGGGAATCATCGCCAGCAACGGTTCGCGCAAAATCATCTCCCACGCCAGCGTATCAGGCAGTTGCGTGTTGCGCATCAACCCCAGGTCAAGCGCCCCTTCATTGAGCGGTGATATTTGCTCACGGGTATTAATTTCGCGGGTCTGAATATGCACATCCGGAAAGTGACGGCGAAACGACGACAGGGTTTCCGAGACCGCACTGATAAACGGTGCCGACGAGGTAAAACCAATGCGCAATTCACCGGTTTCCCCCAGATAGAGCCGCTCTGCTCTTGCTGCCGCGTCATCCACCATACTCAGGATCTGGCGGCTGTCGGCAAGAAACTGCTTACCCGCCGCCGTCAGGCTTACGCTGCGGTTGGTTCGCGCCAGCAGACGCGCCCCGACCTGCTGCTCGAGGATCTGAATTTGCTGGCTCAGCGGCGGCTGGGAGATGTTCAGGCGTGCCGCTGCGCGACCAAAATGCAACTCTTCTGCCACCGCAATAAAATAGCGTAAATGACGCAGTTCGATATTCATATCTTTAAAGTATCATTTGAGATTATTAATATATTAGACAGAATATTTACATTTTCCTACCCTGATCGTGTGGTCATACCCGTCACCAGAAATCACGGGGATGTTTAAGCAAGGAACATGTGTGAGTCGTACAACTACCATCGATATTACTCCGGCAAATGATATTGATGATTTACCTGTCGCATCGCAGCCGGTGCAGTTTATTAAACGTGGTACTCCCCAATTTATGCGCGTCACGCTGGCGCTCTTCTCTGCGGGCCTGGCGACCTTCGCCCTGCTCTACTGCGTTCAGCCGATCCTGCCTGTCTTGTCTCATGAATTTGGCGTATCGCCTGCCAGCAGCAGTATTTCGCTCTCCATTTCTACCGGGATGCTGGCGATTGGCCTGTTGTTCACCGGGCCACTCTCCGACGCCATTGGCCGCAAGCAGGTGATGGTTACCGCGTTGATGCTGGCGTCTGTCTGTACGCTGCTCTCCACCATGATGACCAGCTGGCACGGCATTTTGATGATGCGCGCGCTGATTGGGCTATCGCTAAGCGGTGTGGCCGCCGTTGGGATGACCTATCTCAGCGAAGAGATCCACCCGAGCTTTGTGGCCTTCTCGATGGGACTGTATATCAGCGGGAACTCTATCGGCGGGATGAGCGGTCGCCTTCTGAGCGGCGTATTTACCGACTTCTTTAACTGGCGTATTGCGCTGGCGGTGATTGGTCTTTTCGCCCTCGCCTCTGCGCTCATGTTCTGGAAAATTCTGCCTGAATCCCGCCATTTCCGCCCCACATCCCTGCGTCCGAAAACGCTGTTTATTAACTTTCGTCTGCACTGGCGTGACAAAGGGTTGCCACGGTTGTTCCTGACCGGTTTCCTGCTGATGGGCTCGTTCGTTACGCTGTTTAACTACATTGGCTACCGTCTAATGCTCTCACCGTGGCATCTGAGCCAGGCGGTGGTAGGCCTGCTCTCCGTCGCGTATCTCACCGGAACATGGAGTTCGCCAAAAGCCGGGGCAATGACCGCGCGCTATGGTCGCGGCCCGGTCATGGTGGTCTCCACGGCGGTGATGCTGCTCGGCCTGCTGATGACGCTGTTTTCCTCTCTGTGGCTAATTTTCGCCGGGATGCTGCTCTTCTCTGCGGGCTTTTTCGCCGCGCATTCGGTCGCCAGTAGCTGGATTGGCCCGCGCGCACGTCGCGCCAAAGGACAGGCATCGTCCCTGTATCTCTTTAGTTACTATCTCGGCTCAAGCATCGCCGGGACGCTCGGCGGCGTGTTCTGGCATAACTACGGCTGGAACGGCGTGGGCGGGTTTATCGCGCTGATGCTGTGCGCGGCTCTGCTGGTGGGGGGGAGCCTGCACCGACGTCTGCATTAACATTTTATTGAACAGCCGATATGGCATATTACGAAAGGCCGAAATATACGGCCTTCGTTTTGCGTGAATGAGATCAGCGATTATTGTAAGCGGCAACACCTGCGCCCACAATAGCCAATACACCAACCACTGCCTTAGCCTCTTTCACATGTTGGTTATGCATTATTGCTGATTTATTAGCATTAACCGCATTGGGATCTAATGTAATAACATTGCTGAAATGGCTCATGCAAGCATCATCAACAGTTCCATTAAATGTGCCTGAAAGCACTTTATCCGTTTTATTGTCTATTAATAATGACAATGCGCAAATATGAGTAGCAGTAGCACTACCATAATTTCCAGTGGTCTCAGATGTTCCAACCGCCCCCCCGGAGAAACCGTTACCATATCCCTGATAAGCGGAATTACCGACCGCCACAGCATTGGTATCTGCGCTAAACGAACCAGCAGAGGTTGTACCTTGATTGCTGTCCCACTGATACATTGTCTGACTACCAGTGACGGGCATTGTTCGTGTTGGTATCCCTAAATCAGTCATCGCTTCGGCCTTACTGTGCCCAACAAGTGTAATTGTGGCATTCCTATACTGGGAAGGGACGGGTTGCATCGCGCAGCCAGCTAGCAAAGCAGCTGAAAGCGCGCAGAAAATAAATTTATTCATTATAAGAGTTGCCTGTTAATTGACTTTGACGCTATGAAAATCGCGCTGGCTAAGAATATTCTTATGTGCGTTTTAATATTTGACTCTAAGAGCTATCTTTAACCTTTAAATAATTCATGCAGTGAATACAAACAACCATATATATTCGCACGGAATATTTTAACATATTAAGCATTAACATCAATTTGGTAAGTAACATCTGTTTTAATCAGATCTGAACATCTGTATGCTCGTTACGACCTTCAAACACAATGAGAATATAGAATGAAAAATAACTATTCCTATCAATCGCTTACTAAAACCTTCCAGCGCCTCTCCCGCTTCTCGCACCTCTCCTCCATCGCCAGCTGGGACATGTTTACCATGATGCCGCCAGGCGGCAGCACCGCGCGTGGTGAAGCGCTGGCCGAGATGAGCGTCCTGCAACACCAGATCCTGACCGATAAAAAAGTGGGCGAATGGCTGGCGGCGGCGGCGAGTGAAGACCTGAACGATGTCGAACAGGCCAACCTGCGTGAAATGACGCGCCACTACCAGCAGGCCACGTTACTGCCGGAATCGCTGGTAGAAGCCAAATCGCTGGCGGGCAGCAAATGCGAACACGCCTGGCGTACCCAGCGCCCGGCCAACGACTGGCACGGTTTTTCCGCCAACCTTAAAGAGGTGGTCAAACTCAGCCGCGAAGAAGCTCGCCTGCGCGCCGACGCTAAAGGCTGTAGCCCTTACGACGCGCTGCTCGATATTTTCGAGCCGGACATGACCAGTGAACGTCTGGATGTGCTGTTCGGTGACATGAAAACCTGGCTGCCGGATCTGCTGGCGAACGTCGTGGAAAAACAGGCTCAGCAGTCGTTCGTGCCGCCACAGGGTCCCTTCCCGACGGCAACACAGCGCGAGCTGGGCCTTGAAGCCATGAAAATGCTCGGCTTCGATTTTAACGGTGGCCGCCTGGACGTTAGCGCGCACCCATTCTGCGGCGGCGTGCCGGAAGATGTGCGTATCACCACGCGTTACGATGAAAACGAACTGCTCAGCGCTCTGTTTGGCGTCATCCACGAAACAGGTCATGCCCGCTACGAGCAAAACCTGCCGCGTGCGTGGGCGGGTCAACCTGTCGCACTGGCACGTTCAACGGCAATCCACGAATCCCAGAGCCTGTTCTTTGAGATGCAGCTCGGACGCAGTAATGCCTTCCTCAGGCACCTTCTCCCGGCCGTTCATGCCCGTTTTGGCAGCCAGGCGGCCTTCAGCGAAGAGAACTTTATCGCCTGGAACCAGCGCGTAAAACCAGGCTATATCCGTGTCGATGCGGATGAAGTGAGCTATCCGGCACACGTCGTGCTGCGCTATGAGATTGAACGCGCATTGATCAATGGCGACATTGAGGTCGACGATATTCCGGCGCTGTGGGATGAGAAAATGCAGGCCTGGCTTGGTTTGTCCACCAAAGACAACTACCGCAACGGCTGTATGCAGGATATCCACTGGACCGACGGCGGCTTCGGTTACTTCCCGTCGTACACGCTGGGCGCAATGTATGCCGCGCAGCTGTTCCATGCGGCCAAAACCGCGCTGCCGGGACTGCAGGACGCCATTGCTGAGGGCGATTTCTCCGCGCTGTTTGACTGGCTGCGCCAGAATATCTGGCAACACGGCAGCCGATTTAGCACGTCGCAATTAATTACCCAGGCGACCGGGGAAGATCTGAATATCCGTTATTTCCGCGAACATCTGACCTCCCGATACCTGTAAGTACGCGCGCCGGGGAAAATCCCCGGCGTTGTACAAACGGTTACACGCCGATACCAATCACTCACGGAAACCCCGAATTTACAGGGATATAGTTATTTCAACGGCCCCGCAGTGGGGTTAAATGAAAAACCAAATTCGAGGGTATGAACATGAAAAAAGTATTAGCTCTGGTTGTTGCCGCTGCTATGGGCCTGTCTTCTGCTGCGTTCGCTGCTGAAACTACCGCGGCACCAGCCACCACGACCACTACCGCACCAGCCAAAGCGGTACACCATAAGAAACATCACAAAGCAGCGAAACCTGCTGCAGAGCAAAAAGCGCAGGCGGCGAAAAAGCACCACAAAAAAGCGGCGAAACCCGCTGCAGAGCAGAAAGCCCAGGCGGCGAAAAAGCATCACAAAAAAGCAGTAAAACACGAAGCGGCTAAACCTGCTGCACAGCCAGCGGCATAAGTCGTAATCGCTTAACCGTGCCTATACGGGCACGTTGCTAAACCGGCGCTGAACCCTCCAGTTCCGCGCCGTTTTTTTATCCGGAGGGCGTATGCTGCGGCGCTATCGGTTTGAGCTCATTCTTATCATGCTTATTTTATGCGCGCTCATCGCAAGCCACTTTTATCTTTCCTGAATGTAGCACGCTGATTTTACTCCCACTTTCGTGCTGTCCCGTCTATAGTATTTTCATAGGGTTCACTTTTAATAATCATAATTACCCCACCAGAGTGTGATATGCGTAAATCTGTTGTGTTGTTACTGGGAACGTTTGGGCTTTTTTCTGGCTTTACACATGCGGATGATGGCGATGATGACGCCATTAGCGCCAAAGAGGTCAAAACGCTGTTTTTTGGCCATGACGATCGCACGCGAGTTCCCGATCCTACTCTGGCCCCCTGGGATGCTATCGGGCAACTGGAAACCGCCAGCGGTAATCTCTGCACCGCCACCCTGATCACTCCTCAACTTGCGCTGACGGCGGGCCATTGCCTGTTAACGCCGCCAGGCGGCAAACCGGACAAAGCCGTCGCGTTGCGATTTGTGTCGCAAAAAGGTCTGTGGCGCTATGAGATCCACGGCATTGAAGGCCGGGTTGACCCTTCTCTGGGGAAACGTTTAAAACCGGATGGTGATGGCTGGATTGTTCCCCCGGCGGCGGCATCCTGGGATTTCGGCCTGATTGTTTTGCGTTATCCACCGTCCGGCATTACGCCGCTGCCGTTATTTGACGGCGATAAAGCTGCACTGACCGCCGTGCTAAAAGCGGCCGATCGAAAAGTGACGCAGTCTGGCTATCCGGTCGATCATCTGGATTCGCTTTATACGCACACGGACTGCATTGTCACGGGCTGGGCACAAAATAGTGTGTTGTCGCACCAGTGCGATACCTTACCCGGCGATAGCGGCTCACCATTGATGTTAAAAACAGAAAATGGCTGGCAACTGATTGGCGTACAAAGCTCCGCTCCGGCGGCTAAAGACAGGTGGCGTGCCGATAACCGGGCGTTGTCCGTAACCGGTTTTCGCGACAAGCTGGAAGCACTGGCACAACAATGATCGCTGACGCAACGCGATCATCGCCTCAATGGGCACCGGCTGGCTGAATACAGGCAGCGGATTTCGCTGCCTGTAAATAATGGCGGCGCTTAGATCAGGCCAGTTTTATCATGATCATACCGGCCAGCAGCAGTACCAGCCCTACCCAGCCCTTATGATTTAAACGCTGACCGAAAAGTATCCAGCCTGCTGCGAGGGTGGCGGCGATACCGAACCCGCCCCACAGCGCATACGCGACGGAAAGATCAATGCCTTTCACCGCCTGTGACAAAGCGCTGAACGCCCCAAGTACGGCGGCAATCGACATTAATCCGTAGAATTTACGACGAAAACCATCGGAGAACTTCAGAAAGACGTTAGCCACGATTTCCAGCACAATAGCCAACGCCAGCCAAGCTCCGTGGAACCATTCAAACTGCTGCATGGCGCTGCTCCTTCTGCTGTTTTGCCGGCTTGCGTGTACCCGATTTAATCAGCACGATACCTGCCACCAGCGTCGTTAATCCGGCGATTTTCATTGTCGATAACGTCTCATCAAATAGCATGACGCTGAACAACGTAATCAACAAAATACCGATACCTTCCCACAGGGCGTAGGCTACACCCAGCGCGATCTTTTTCACCGCAAAGGAGAGGAAAATATAGGAAAGTGAAATCATCACCAGCATTAAAATAAAACCCGTGTGGCCGTCACTGACGCTTGCCCATTTCATAGACAACGTGCCGGTAATTTCAGCGACGATAGCCAGAGCTAATAAAATCCAGTAAAACATGTTTTTCTCCTGCTTGAGAATATAATCCATCAGGGCTCGCCGTGGACAGCAAACCCAAAAATATGAAATTAAATCAGTTAGCTAAGCGCATAGCGCCAGCTCAGGCAGAAGATGTGACTATAGCGCGGTGCGCCAGTGTTGCTCACCAGAAAGAAGGCAGAAAGAGGTGGAATATACAGCGGTGTTGTTTGAAAAATACGTCCTGAACAAATTGTCCATAAAATTACAATTATCCGCGGTGTTGCTTCTCGTCTTTGCGGATGAAAATTGTCCTCAGTAGTTGAACACGCCTGATTTGTATCATAAGCCAGGTTTTTACTCAAAGTCTTTTCAATTCTTTACCCACTCTGTTTGACTTTGGTTAGTTTATTGCGAAGGCTTTCGCATCTATTATAAATAAAAATATTATTCAGGAATTTCCATGGCTAAACCCATCATTACCCTGAACGGGCTTAAAATTGTCATTATGCTGGGCATGCTGGTGGTCATTTTGACCGGCGTCCGCTTTGCGGCCGACATTATTGTGCCCTTTATCCTGGCGCTGTTTATCGCCGTGATCCTTAACCCTCTGGTGCAGCGCATGGTGCGGCTGCGCGTGCCGCGCGTACTGGCGATATCAGTGCTTATCAGCGTCATAATTATCGCGATGGTACTGCTGGTGGCCTACCTGGGCACGTCCCTGAACGAGCTGGCGCGCACCCTGCCCAAGTACCGTTCATCGCTGGCGATCCCTCTGTTGCAAATTGAACCCTGGCTGCAGCGGGCAGGCATTGAGGTGTCCGTTGATGAGATGCTGAAATATATCGACCCAAACGCTGCAATGACGATCGTTACCAGCCTGCTGGCACAGCTGTCCAATGCCATGACCTCCATTTTCCTGCTGTTTTTGACGGTCGTGTTTATGCTGCTGGAAGTGCCACAACTGCCCGCGAAGCTGCAGCAGATCATGGTTCGCCCGGTGGAAGGAATGGGAGCGATTCAGCGCGCACTGGACAGCGTCTCGCGCTATCTGGTGTTAAAAACCGCCATTAGCCTGGTGACGGGGATAGTCGTCTGGGGCATGCTTGTCGCACTGGATGTCCGGTTTGCGTTCGTCTGGGGATTGCTCGCCTTCGCACTCAACTATATTCCCAATATTGGCTCCGTACTGGCCGCGATCCCGCCGATCCTTCAGGTACTGGTTTTCAGCGGGTTTTACGATGCCCTCGTTCTGCTGGCGGGCTATCTGATCATTAACCTTGTGTTCGGGAACATTCTGGAGCCGCGCATGATGGGCCGCGGGCTGGGGCTTTCCACCCTTGTGGTATTCTTGTCCCTGATTTTCTGGGGCTGGCTGCTTGGCCCTGTCGGCATGCTGCTTTCTGTCCCGCTGACCATCATTGTAAAAATTGGCCTTGAGCAAACGGCAGGCGGGCAAAGTATCGCTGTCTTATTGAGCGATATGGATCATCACTAGCGCTCCATCACCAGCATGGGTTTGCCGATCCTGCCAGCTTCACGATACGCACTCAGCGCCCTCTGCCATTCCGTCAGAGGGTACAGCGCGACATCGCTGTACTGGCTGGCACGCAGCTTAGGCCAGATACGATGAAACTCCGCCTGCCACGCCTCCACGCTTAGCGCATCCAGATAGTTGCGTATATGAAACCACTCCACGCGTGGCAACGCCCGCTGCTGCCGGAACGTCTGTCCGGAGAGCAAGCCGTAGCAGACAAAAATGCCCTGTTCCGGCATTACGCTCAGGATCGTTTCCGCCAGTTTGCCGCCTGTGGCGTCGTACACCACATCAGCTCGCGCGGCGATGTCCCGTACTCCTGCCGTATCATGTTGTGCAATCGGGATAATGCCCATGGCACTCAGCCGTTCAGCATGGACGGATGAACGATGAATACCATATACCGCCGCGGCCCCCGCCAGGCGTGCCCACTGTCCGAGTAAAATGGCACAGTCAGATCCGGCGGCCGTGAGCAGCACGCGTTTTCCCTGCGGCGAATAGCGGGCCAGCATCATCTGCGCGGCCAGCGGGTTGATATAGGCCCGTGCAGCAAGGTGCGGGTCGATATCCTCCGGGACGGGGATCGCATACTCTGCCGGGCAATCCACATAGCGCTGCCAGGTTCCCTGCCCCCGTAGCGGCAAAACGCGTGTACCCGGCAGGTGCGCGAACGCCGCAGGGGCATCGGTCACAATGCCAACCCCTTCATAGCCTGCTATTGCCGGTAGCGGCGTCCGGTGACGATACGCGCCGGTAATGGGAATAAGGTCGGATGCATTGACCGGAGAAAAGAGCATGCGCACGCGGAGGTTCCCCGTCTGGCGCGCATCAGGCGTGGAGATTTCAGGCTGCAAAACGGTTTCTGGCTCGCCAAAACGGCGATACCAGAGGGCGAGATTATTCATTGCGATCGCGCCAGCCCATTTCGGGCGCAACATGCTTCAGAATGGATTCAATAACATGCGCGTTGTAATCGACACCCAGCTGATTCGGGACGGTCAGCAATAACGTATCCGCTTCGGCAATGGCTTCGTCCTGTTTCAGTTGTTCGATCAGCTTGTCGGGTTCTGCAGCATAGCTGCGTCCGAAAATCGCGCGTGTCTTCTCATCAAGGAAACCGACGCTGTCACTGTCGTCCCGGCCAGAGCCGAAATACATCCGATCGCGATCGTTCATCAGGGCAAAAATGCTGCGGCTGACGGAGACGCGTGGTTGACGCGAATGCCCGGCTTCCGCCCAGGCCTGCCGATACGCGCGGATCTGTTTTGCCTGCTGAATATGGAAAGGTTCGCCAGTTTCATCGTCTTTCAGCGTTGAGCTTTGCAGGTTCATGCCCAGCGTTGCGGCCCAGACGGCCGTCGCGTTCGATCCCGCTCCCCACCAGATACGATCGCGCAGGCCTTCAGAGTGTGGCTCCAGACGCAGCAGCCCCGGCGGGTTCGGGAACATGGGTTGTGGATTGGGTTTGGCAAAGCCTTCACCGCGCAGTACCTCCAGCAGCACCTCAGTATGGCGGCGCGCCATATCTGATTCGCTTTCACCTTCCTGCGGTACATAACCGAAGTGACGCCAGCCATCGATCACCTGCTCCGGTGAGCCACGGCTGATACCCAGTTGCAGACGTCCCCCGGCGATCAAATCCGCTGCACCCGCCTCTTCCGCCATGTACATCGGATTTTCATAACGCATATCAATAACGCCCGTACCAATTTCGATACGTTTGGTTTTTGCGCCTGCCGCGGCCAGCAGCGGAAACGGCGAGCTGAGCTGACGGGCAAAATGGTGCACACGAAAATACGCGCCGTCTGCACCCAACTCTTCGGCAGCCACAGCCAGATCGATGGATTGCAGCAGCGTATCGGCAGCCGAGCGGGTGGCAGACTGCGCCGACGGCGTCCAGTGGCCAAATGACAAAAATCCGATCTTTTTCATAATCATTTATCCTGATTCTGCTTCGGGTTCCCTCACTTTACGCATTACCTGAGGAGAATAAATGCCCTTTATTTCACTGATTGCATCAAATAAATTGACTGAAATACGCAGCCTGCGCCCCGGACGCAAATCAGGCGGCTCCGGTCACCAGCCCGAGATACGCATTTACCGCTTCACCCGGTTCCTGTTCCCGACTGATCAGCACCAGGTTAGCGGTTAAGTCTGGCTCGTTCAGAGGACGATAGACCAGGCCCGGAATATGTACCTGCTGTAAAGGTGCAGGAACCAATGCCAGCCCCAACCCGGTGGCCGCCATAGCCAGAATGCTCAGCGTGCTGCCGGAACGATACGCGACCTGACACGCTTCCCCAAGCCTGCGGGTCAGCATAATAAACAGATGTTCATGGGCGTCGTGAGCGTCATAAAGAATAAGCGGATGCCCGGCGAGCATGTCGATCGTTAAGGATGCCTGCTGTGTGAGAGGATGATCCTCCGTCATTGCCACAAGGATTTCCCAGTCTCCGATGCGCCTGACGGCAATATCCGGAGCCGAAACGTTGCTATGCGCTGGCGTATAGCCGATGTCCAGATGCCCGCCACGGATCGCCTCGACCTGCTCCTGCGGGCCGACTTCCTGAATCATCAGTTCTGCATCTGGAAAGCGCCGGTGAAAAAGACGCAGATCGGCCACCAGTTTTCCGCTAAAGATGGCGTTCCCGGCAAATCCAACCCTCACCCGCCCCGTTTCCCCGCGCATGGCGCGTTCTACGGTGAGGCGGGTGTGCTCTGCCTGCTCAAGCGTTCGTCGGGCTTCGGTCTGCAGGAGGATGCCAGCATCAGTCAACTCAACCCGGCGACTGGTACGTACAAACAGCGCCCCGCCCAGTTCAGCCTCAAGCGCTTTGATTTGCATACTGAGCGCAGGCTGAACGATGTTAAGTCTCTCCGCTGCGCGACCGAAGTGCCCCTCTTCGGCGACGGCTAAAAAGTAACGCAGGTGGCGCAGTTCCATACCTTACTCCGGTTATCATTAAAAATGATTGATCAGTAATATCTATATATTTCAGTTTATCCTGTTTTCGCGGCAAACTGAATTCAGTCAACCAACAGGAGCTATCACAATGCATAATCACGATGACGACCGACAGCAGCTTAACGATCTGATGAATGGCTGGATGCACCGCGATTTAGGTGAATGGGAACCGCTACGCAACCTTTTCCACCCAGACGGCACCATTGAAATCACGTGGTTTGAAGGGCTGGCGAGCGAGTTTGTCAATGGCTCAATGCGCATGGGGGCCTCGGATTTGCGCACCAAACACATGATCGGAATGCCCGCAGTGACGTTCAATGACAGCGGTAATAAGGCTATCCTCGAAACGAATGCCATCATCATCGCTGAGAACGTCAAACTGAATATTGGCTGTGAATGCCACAATCGTTTTTATGATCTGGCGGAAAAAAGAGAGGGTGTGTGGAAGCTGTTTCACCGCCAGAGTATTTACGATATGGGCACATTTACGTTCCCGTTCGGCCCGGTCGGGATTGACCAGCACATTGTTGCAAAATACCCGCGTGAATATGCAGCACTGGCTTATTTACTGGAACAGAGCGGATTTCCACTCGGGCGTGTATTTGCCACACGCGGCAGTGAGCTGGAAGCAAAAATGAAAGCCGGGGGCCGTCGCTGGTTGTCTGCCTGACGCCGGAGGGGCACGCCAGCCCTCTCCTTCTCCGCCGTTATGGGATATATTGTCACTTATCTTTTTATGACAGGTAATACCGACAATGGCTCTGATCCCCAAAAACTACGCGCGGCTTGAAAGTGGCTACCGTGAGAAAGCACTCAAAATCTATCCCTGGGTTTGTGGGCGCTGCTCACGGGAGTTTGTTTATTCAAATCTGCGTGAGTTAACCGTTCATCATATCGACCACGACCATACCAATAACCCGGAAGATGGCAGTAACTGGGAATTATTGTGTCTGTATTGCCACGATCACGAACATTCTAAGTACACCGAAGCCGATCAGTACGGCACCACCGTTGTGGCGGGAGAAGACGCGCAAAAAGAGGTGGGTGCCGCCACGTATAATCCTTTTGCTGATCTGAAGGCGATGATTGGTAAGAAGAAATAATGCAGCCATGACGCGGGTGGCAGCAAGTAACGCCTTGAACTTTCACAAATATACATTTATTTACATTTAACTTACAGAATTACCTGCATGCGATAAAGCAAATAATTATCATTGCCATTCTTATTTGAATGATTTGCATAAAACAACAACGACTGGCAGGTAAAATCATGCTTCTTAATGGCAGGGGTAACTACGGGAAAACGCCCGCACGGGCGATGTATAAACCGTTTTCTTTTTCACTTCTTGCGCTGGCGATGCAGGCCGTGATGCATCCGGCGCAGGCGGCTGAGAACAAAAACGAACAAGAGATGGTGGTCTACGGCGAGGCAAATGCGAGCGCCGATCAGCAACAGGATTACGCGGTGAAAACCACGCGTGCCGGAACGAAAATGCTGCTGGCACCGCGCGATGTCCCACAGTCCGTTAGCGTGGTGACGCGCCAGCGTATTCAGGACCAGAATCTGCAAACCGTCGACGAGGTGCTGACGAATACTACCGGCATTTCGTCGCAGCAATTCGACAGTGAGCGCTCAAGCTATTTTTCTCGCGGCTTTGAAATTACGAATTTCGCCTATGATGAGATCCCGACGTCAATGGGTGACGCATGGAACTTCGGAGATGCGGAGGAAGATACGGCAATTTACGAACGCATCGAAGTGGTGCGCGGCGCAACCGGCCTGATGACGGGTGCAGGCGATCCGGGTGCAACGGTGAACATGGTGCGCAAACGCGCCGGGAGTAAAACCTTCACCGGCAACGTCAGCGCAAGCTACGGTAGCTGGAATAAACAGCGTTACGTGGGCGACGTCTCTGCGCCGCTGAATACCGACGGCAGCCTTCGCGGACGCGTGGTTGCGGGTTATCAGGATCAGGACAGCTGGCTGGATCGGTACGGTAAGCGCAAGAAGTTTCTCTATGGCGTCGTTGAAGCCGACCTTACTGACCACACAACCGCCTCGCTGGGCTGGGATTATCAGCAAACGAATACCGCTAACCCGACCTGGGGCGGTTTACCCAGCCTGTACAGCAACGGCACTCGCACCCATTACGATCGCAACGTCAATACCTCGGCGAACTGGACCGGGTATACCGTCGAGTCGCGTAAAGTGTTCGCTAACCTCACCCACAACTGGGATAACGGCTGGTCATTCCGTTTCAACGGGACCCACGGTGAACAAACCTTTAACGACACGCTGCTTTATATTATGGGCAACCCGGACGCCAGCACCGGCGAAGGGGCATCCGGCTGGGGGAGTAAGGATCGCGGCAAGCGCACCGTGGACTCTTTCGACACTTACGCCAGCGGTCCTTTCGCACTGCTCGGCCGTCAGCATCAGTTGATGGCGGGTGCCAGCTACAGCCGCCAGCATAACGCCACATTCAGTAAAGACGGACCGATGGATAGCGACCAGATCGGTATCTTTAACAATAACTGGAACGGTCGCGTTACTGAACCTGAGTGGGGCGACTGGTATCTGAACTCAGATGATATCGTGCGGCAAAAATCGGCATACACGGCGGCACGCTTCTCGCTGGCTGATCCCCTGTCGCTGATTGTTGGTGCACGCTATACCCAGTACAGTTCTGACGGTAGCAGCGGCGATATGCGTAAATACAACACCACACCTTATGGCGGCCTGGTGTATGACATTAACGACAGCCTTTCCGCTTACGCCAGCTATACCTCGATTTTCGCCCCGCAAACCAAACGCACTAAAGACGGTGCCTGGCTGTCGCCAGTAACCGGGAAAAACTATGAAACTGGTCTGAAAGCTGACTGGATGGATGGTCGCCTGACGACTAACGTTGCTCTTTTCCGCATTGAACAGGAGAACGCGGCGGAGGCCATCAGCGGTGAATTCGTCAACGGTTCCAGCGAACAGGCGTACCGCGCCACAAAAGGTGCGGTGAGCAAAGGCGCGGAATTTGAAGTGAACGGTGCCGTCACCGATAACCTGCAGTTGACTTTCAGCGCCACCAGATACGTTGCCCGTGATTCGGATGGCCGCTTCAACAGCTTCGCCCCGCAGACACAGCTGAAGCTATTCAGCCGCTATCGTGTGCCGGTGCTTCCTGACCTCACCGTAGGCGGTGGCGTTAACTGGCAGAACCGGGTGTATACAGATGTCACCGGCCCGGATGGAGAGACCCAACGCCTGTATCAGGGAAGCTACCCGTTGGTTGATCTGTTCGCACAATATCATCTGACTAAACAGCTGGCGGTGCAGGCTAACGTCAGAAACCTGTTCGATCGGGAATACTACTCTTATCTTGATGACTCCGCGGTTTATGGCGAACCGCGTAGCGTCTCGGTGAGCATGAGCTACGCCTTCTGACCGAATCGTCTCACGTTGACGCCCTGTGCCACAGGGCGTCGCGACATCCCTGGGCACAAAGCCAGCGACATCGTCATCCTCTACCTCACGACCAACAACTCCTCATATCTCGTCGTATACGCCGGTGACAGCATTTCGCGCTTCATCGCCCAGGGTTTCTCAATCCCCTGCCCGGCAAACCACACCTTCCCTCTCCCGGAGTGATTCAGGCTGTCGATCATCTCCATCAAAGCTGCACTGTTTGCGCGCGGACGACTGTCATCAAACAAGTTGAGCTGTGCAACGCCACTACTGAAAAAATCCGCCAGCATCACCCCTGCCTTCATATAGCGATATCCGTCAACCCATATACGCTCCAGAGCGCTGGTCGCGGCCCGCACAATGTCGCGCGTATCATTTGACGGCGTCAGCAGGATCGCCGAGGCCTGGTTGCCGTAATACACTTCATTGTCTGCGTGCGGGCTGGTGCGCAGAAACACGCTAATAAGACGACAATACTGGCGCTCACCGCGCAGCTTTTCCGCCGCGCGTTCAGCGTAAGCGCAAATGGCCTGATGCATCTCAACGTATTCCGTAATGCGGTATCCGAAAGAGCGGCTACAGACAATCTGCTGTTTGGTCGGGCTAAACTCTTCCAGTTCAAGACAGCGTTCACCGCGAAGCTCGCGCGCCGTGCGCTCCAGAACGACATTAAAATGCTTTCGGATCACCCACAACGAGCTTTTTGCCAGGTCCAGCGCGGTGATTATTCCCATAGCGTTAAGTTTTTTCGTGATGCGTCGCCCGACGCCCCACACCTCTTCCACCGGAACAATCGCCAGCAATTTTCGCTGCCGCTCGCGATCCGAGAGATCAACCACCCCGCCGGTGCCTCGCCATTTTTTTGCCGCATGGTTAGCCAGTTTTGCCAGCGTCTTCGTTGGCGCAATCCCCACGCCAACGTGTAGTCCGGTGTTTTTAAACACCTGATTACGCATTTGCTGGCCAAACGCTTGCAGCGGCATACAGTTATTGATGCCGGAGACATTCACAAACGCCTCATCGATGGAGTAGATCTCTATCGCCGGGGCGAGATCGGTCAACGTCTGCATCACGCGGCTGCTGAGATCGGCATACAGCGCATAGTTTGAACTAAAGACGTACACCCGCGAAGGATAGCCCTTCTCCTTGAATTTAAAGTACGGTTCACCCATTTTTATGCCGAACTGCTTTGCCTCCTTCGAAAGTGAAATAATGCAGCCGTCGTTATTGGACACCACGACGATAGGCTTTCCTTTCAGATCGGGGCGAAACACCGTCTCACAGGAGGCGTAGAAACTATTGACATCAACCAGCGCGAACATGTTTATGCGTTTTGAGCGTATGGGTGACGACACCGAAGATCTGCAACTCTTCTTCAGACTGAAACGTAATAGGCTGATAGCGGGCATTGTGCGGAACCAGCCTCAGCACCGGACGGGTTTGTAGCTCTTTCACCGTAAATTCTCCGGCCACGGCTGCCACAACGATATCGCCATGCCCGGCGTCCAGTGAACGATCGACCACCAGCAGGTCGCCGTCGCCAATCCCTGCCCCGATCATGGAATCCCCGCTGACCTTCACAAAGTACGTCGCGCTGGGATGCCTTACCGCCAGCCGGTTAAGATCGAGACGATCTTCAATATAATCCTGCGCCGGGCTTGGAAAGCCACAGGCAACGCGCTCGACAAACAGCGGTAATTCAACGTATTGCCGGGGGTGATAAGAAAAGAGAGTGCTCATAAATGCCTTTCCTGCTTTGTACTGTATATAAATACAGTATTACGGATTGCTGGCAGGGATCAAGGCACTTTCCGGACTTACAACGCAAACGTATTGAACTCTGAGGAGATTTAATTCAGGCATCTGACCCGGCACACCATGCCGGGTCAGGTATGGTCAGCAGGTAAACGCTTTATCCTTCGCAAGCAAGAAAGGCCGTAAATAGGCGACCGTACTGGATAGCGGAATGACGTCGTCACTCAGTTTAACGTTAAGCACGTCAACGATATACCGCTTACGGGTTTCGATGCGCGCCCAAAGTTCAGGCCAGGCACGCCGGATCTCAGCCTGAAGTTCACGATCCGCCAGGGCAATACTCTCCTCAGCGCTGGTGCCCGTATATCCCTTCACGGACGGAATAATATCGATCTGCAGGATCATGCCGCTTTTTAGCGTTTGTGTAGAGTGTTTAAAAATGGGGGATGACATCCACTCTTCGTCGGCGCTGAGATGGCCCGGATTCAGATGCCAGCCGTATTTCTCTTTAGGAAGAACATTCTCAATAAGTGAATATATTTCGCCACCTTTCATGCCGATGTGGATATTTTCAAGCCACGTCACGATGGCAGCGAAATAAGGTTTTGCTACACGATTGAGATAATCTTTCTGCGTTGTCGGCAGCTCACTTTCGTCGGCAATGATGAACCCGGTACGGCTGGATAATCCGCCTTTAAAACCGGTAGTCATGGAAAGCGGTTGACCTCGTTGCAATGGCTTGTATGTCGGATAAAGATTCGCTTTTTCAAAGCGTTGCCCGGCTGCCGCGATGGTCACGACCGTATTGTACTGGCCTTCCGCCGTAAGATAATGGCCTAACTCTGCCTCGCGAATACCTGGCTCAACGGCATTCATGGCGTTCAGCATGCAGGTCGAGGCGAGGTTTGCGCCATACTCGTAGTGCGCGATTTCGTTGGCGTTATTAGTGATACGCGCGCCCTTATCTCCGCCAATAAAAAGATGCGCGGCGTTTTCAATGACCGCACCGGCAGAAACACTGTTTCTGATGGCATCAACAATAAAACAGGGTAAATCAAAGAACTGCTTATTATCTGCGTGGGTCGCGGTAAACATTTTCCAGCCCACTAACCCAATGCGCGCCAGGTTTTGCAGACCCAGTTCATGGAATAACGCTTCCAGTGGTTTTTCGTTATCCATTGGCTGATTGGGCAATGAGAAATAAGGGCTATGCTTCAGCGCCACCGGAATGCGCGAATGCGCCGCCATTTTGAGATTTTCATTGCCGAGAATAACGGCCGCCTCCCCGCTCTTCTTCAGAACCAGCAGTCCCTCTTCAAAACGAGGAATAAAACCGGTCAGATATTCGAAATTGCTGCCGTGCTCTTTGTCGGCATAAATAATCAGCGCGTCAAACCCTTCAGCCTTCATGCCTATAAGAAGTTTGTCTTTACGTGTCTGAATGGTGGCATCCGAGAGCGGCACGGGCGGCACATCCGGAAATCCCTGTGGCGCGGGTATGGCCTGCAACTTCACTGTCTTAAAATCCATATTCTATCCTTCACGTTTGGATGGTAGCCGTCAGAACGACCAGATGGGGTATGCAGAAACACAAAGCCCGGATGCTCCCGTCGGGCTTTGCCCATGCAGTGGTTAATCTACCAGCGAATTCAGCGTAGCAAGCGCGTCAGGTGGCAACACCAGATCTGCCGCAGCCAGGTTTTGCCGCAGATGCGCCACGGATGATGTGCCGGGGATCAGCAGAATATTCGGCGAACGCTGCAGCAGCCATGCCAGCGCGACCTGCATTGCCGTTGCGCCCAGCGAATCTGCAACCGCCTGCAGTCCGGAAGATTGTAGCGGTGTAAACCCGCCCAGCGGGAAGAACGGCACATACGCAATCCCCTGCTGCGCAAGCGAATCAACCAGCGCGTCATCGCCGCGATTCACAATGTTGTACATGTTCTGTACGCAAACAACGGACACGATCTTCTGCGCTTCCGCGACCTGAGCAGCGGTTACGTTGCTCAGCCCGATATGGCGGACCAGCCCCTGCTGCTGCAGCTCCGCGAGCGTCGTCAGCGGCTCTGCAATCGATCCTTCTGCCGGGCCGTGCGTACTAAACATGATCCGCAAATTGACCACGTCCAGCACATCCAGCGCCAGATTACGCAGGTTGTCATGCACCGCCTGCGTCAGCTCTTGCGGCGAAAAGGCGGGTAGCCAGGAAGCATCATCGCCACGCCGGGCACCAATCTTGGTCACAATAGTCAAATCGTCCCGATACGGATGAAGTGCCTCGCGAATAAGCTGATTGGTGACATGTGGGCCGTAAAAATCACTGGTATCAATGTGATTAACGCCCGACGCCACCGCCTCGCGGAGCACCGCCAGCGCCGCCTCTTTATCCTTCGGCGGGCCGAAAACCCCAGGCCCGGCAAGCTGCATCGCACCATAGCCGAGCCGCTTAACAGTTCGAGTTCCTAAGGCATATGTTCCGCTTTTATCAGTGCTACTCATGTCGACCTTCCTCATAAAAATGATCCGGATTTACAACAGGTTCCGTGACGGAACCATTAGTTAAGCAATAGTTAAATTAAAGTTTAATTTCGCTACGACGATAGTAGTTGTGTAACCCCTGCCTCTATAACGGACGACCGCTATGCTGAAAAATCTGCACGTGATTACCGGTATTATCTTTGCTCTCACCATATTCTGTCTGCTGCAAGTTGTCACGGGAGGGTTGTTCTACTCCGCCGTTAACAACGATCGCCATAATTTCCAGAACTCCGGCGTTCTGAATGCCCAGCAGGAAAGCCTGAGCGACAGCGTCAATACACTGGTCAAAACACGCGTTACCATCACACGCGTGGCGATCCGCTACCTGAAAAACCAGCGCGATCCTGCCTCCCTGGCTGCTATCAACACGCTGCTGGGTACGGCCAGTGAGTCCCTGACTAAAGCCGAAGCCTATAACAAAGACTGGCAGAAAATGCCGCAGGTTAACGGCCAAAACGCGGCATTAACCGAGGAGATGCAGAAATCCTGGAATCAGATGCATGAAGTGATGCGTCTGTCGATTGAGTATCTGCGTGCAGACAATTATCAGGCGTATGGCGACCTGGATGCCCAGCAGGCGCAGGATGATATGGAAGCGGTCTACAACCGCTGGCGCGCCGAAAACAACACGTTACTTAAAGCTGCCGCCGAAGAAAATCAGAGCAGCTTTACCCAGATGCAGTGGACGCTGGCAGCCATTTTCCTGGCCGTTATCGCCGTACTGGTGGTGATCTGGCAGGGTTTACAATACCTGCTGTTAAAACCGCTCAAAACCATTATGAACCACATCCGTACCATCGCGGGGGGCGATCTCACGCAAAATGTCGATATCTCTGGCCGCAATGAAATGGGCCAGCTGGCAGCCGGTCTTCATGAGATGCAGCTGTCGCTGGTGAGCACGGTCAGCGCTGTGCGCGGTAGCACTGACGCCATCTACACTGGCGCAGGCGAAATTGCAGCCGGAAGCAATGACCTCTCCGCCCGTACCGAGCAGCAGGCCGCCTCGCTGGAGGAGACCGCCGCCAGCATGGAAGAGCTGACCGCAACGGTTAAGCAGAACTCCGATAACGCCCGACAGGCCACGCTGCTGGCAAAAAATGCCTCTGAAACCGCCGCGCGCGGTGGTCGCGTGGTCGATAACGTTGTTCGCACTATGACCGAAATTGCCGACAGTTCACAGCAAATTGCGCATATTACCGGCGTGATTGACAGCATCGCGTTCCAGACCAACATCCTGGCGCTCAACGCGGCGGTGGAAGCAGCGCGTGCCGGGGAGCAAGGGCGCGGCTTTGCGGTCGTGGCAGGTGAAGTCCGTACTCTGGCCAGCCGCAGTGCGCAGGCCGCGAAAGAGATCAAAGGGCTTATCGAGAACTCCGTCAGCCGGGTAAGTACCGGTTCTGAGCAGGTGAGCGAGGCAGGAGCAACCATGAAGGAGATTGTTGCCGCCGTCACCCGCGTGACCGATATTATGGGCGAGATTTCCTCGGCGTCCGATGAACAGAGCCGGGGTATTGAACAGGTAAGCCTGGCCGTGTCGCAGATGGACAGCGTGACGCAGCAAAACGCCGCGCTAGTGCAACAATCCGCTACGGCCGCTGCCGCACTGGAAGATCAGTCAGAACAGCTGCGTCAGGCCGTGGCGGCATTCCGCCTGAACGTGCAGGAAAACGCCGCCCCGCGCCCGAAAAATACAAAAACACCGCAGCTGTTGCGCCCGGCCACGGTCAGTGCGTCAGGCGACAATAACTGGGAAACGTTCTAAACCGTGTCGTCAACGGCTGCGCTTGGCGTGCCGTTCCCAGTTCTCCTGTTTCGCTTCGTCGGATTTTCGCAGTGAAACATAGCAAGCCCCGCTGCCGCCGTGATGCGGCAGCGCCACACAGAACGCCTGCACTTCTTCGAACTCGGTTAACCAGCGTGCCAGATAGCTGCGCACGACATTAGGATGCGAATTCTGCTCGCGCCCTTTCCCGTGAATAATGATCAGGTTTCGTAACCCGTCACGACTGGCCTGACGGATAAAGGCGTACAGCATCTGGCGACAGCGTTCGGCGGGCTGTCGCAACAGGTTTAAGCTCGCCTGACGGGAATATTTACCGGAACGTAGCTTATCAATAACGCCCTGCTGAACGCCTTCGCGCTGGAACGCCAGCGGCTCTTCAAGCGGCAATAACTCCAGGAAACCCAGGGTCAGAAAGTTGTCGAGCTGTTCGGTATCGATGTCCTGGCGGGTCCGGGTATTACGACTTTGCTGCCAGTGGATATCCGTGCAACGTTTCAGGGGCTGGACATCTTCCATGGCGTCAAGAAAAAGTGATTTGTCGTCAGGGTTCATGGAAATCCTCCGGCTACATCTGAGCCTGTACTATACCTGCGGCAGCGATGGGCCTCAATAACGGGCTGGCGTCACACGCAGTGAACAAATATTACGCTGATAAAAATAAAAGCGTGTGCCCGAAATTTAAACCACCCTTAACTAAAATTTCAGCCAGGATAACATACAAAATTTAAGTTAAAATTTCGTGAAATCAATCACTCCAGTGACTTTCATTTTGACCGAAAACTGTTATAACTACATTAACCTGCCTAATGGATATAACACGTGGGCTCCGCGAAAGGACGCACTGCTGTGTGTACTATAGAGTCTGTCTGATGTCGGACAGACTCTGTTTTTTTATTCTTTAATTTTATTGTGAAATTAATTTTCGCGCTTCTCTTCTGAATTGCGTTATTAATGATTCAGCCAGTGGCGTCTGCCGGGAATCACGACGCTGAATTAAATAATAAGCTGCTTTAGGCAGCGATTCGACGACAGGGAGCATCACCAGACGGTGGGCCAGAAGCGGATCACAGCCAAGCTCCTGCGGCAGAATACTCAAGAAATCGCTTTGCGCAACCAGGCTTATACAGGAGGAGAAAGTTTCACAGACGATCCCAATTCGCGGTACTTGTGAAAGATGGCTAAACACATCTTCTAATTGCTTATAATAACTCCCCCGCGGCGTGGGCATGGTCCAGTTATAATGTAAAAGGTCATTAATGGATGTTGTCCCAATGGCCGGATGTCCCTCCCGACAAAATACCGCAAAGGGCTTTTCAAACAGTTTTTCAAAGGTAAATTCGTGGTCGTAAGGTCCCTGATAATAGGTATTAATGGTGAAATCCAGCTCGCCCTGACGTAATTCATTAATCATCGATACCAGTTGCCCTTCCATAATCCGCACGTTGACCTGCGGATGCTGAGCATGAAAGCGCGTAATCACTGCGGGCATTAACGTGCGCGAAACACTGGCTCCCATCCCGATATTGATTTGCCCGGCCAGCTGCCCCTGCTGCTGGCGGATATCATCCTGCGCGGCACGCAGCTCCTCCAGAATCAGTCTGGCGCGCTGATAAAACCCTTCACCGCATTCTGTCAATGCGACGCCCTTACTCCTGCGCACGAAAAGCTGCGCCGCCATTCCCTCTTCCAGCTCTTTGATCGATTTGGTCAATGCGGGTTGCGAGAGATTAAGCGTCCTGCTGGCACCGCGAATACTGCCCTGGCGAGCCACTTCCACAAAGGCGCGAATCTGATGAAATTTAATCTGAAATGACATAGCCCGACCGATAACCGTTGTTTATCAGAGTAAAGAAACTGTCATCTACTTTAATGGAAAGGGATGTGCGAGGGTAATTCCTGAACGGTTAAAACTGTGAAAAAACGGTTAGTGATAAGTAAAAACTATCACAGCGTGAAGCAGTTCACATATTTTAATGATGACAGGAAAAGATATGGATCAACTGGCGCACAACATCCAGACGTTAATGCCGCAACTCACCGCATGGCGTCGTGATTTTCACCATTTCGCTGAATCCGGTTGGGTGGAATTTCGCACGGCGGCAAAAGTCGCGGAGATTTTAGATAACCTGGGTTATGAACTGGCGATGGGCCGCGACGTGATTGACGCGGAAAGCCGGATGGGACTACCGGATGAGGCAACGCTGGCGCAGGAATTTGCCCGTGCCCGTGAACAAGGGGCACCGGAGAAGTGGCTTGCCCCGTTTGAAGGCGGTTTCACCGGGATCGTCGCAACCCTGAACACCGGCCGCCCTGGGCCGACGCTGGCTTTTCGCGTGGATATGGACGCGCTCGATTTGAGCGAAGCCCTTGACGATAGCCACCGCCCGTTCCGGGAAGGCTTTGCTTCGTGTCATCCGGGGATGATGCATGCCTGCGGCCACGATGGTCACACCACCATTGGTCTGGGTCTGGCACAGGTTCTTAAACAGAACGAAGCGCAGCTGAACGGCACGATCAGGCTGATCTTCCAGCCTGCCGAAGAAGGCACGCGCGGCGCGCGGGCAATGGTCGCAGCCGGGGCCCTGGACGGCGTGGACTACTTTACCGCCATTCATATCGGTACTGGCGTCCCTGCCGGAACGGTGATCTGCGGCAGCGATAACTTTATGGCCACCACCAAATTCGACGTGCGGTTTACGGGCGTGGCGGCACACGCAGGCGGCAAGCCGGAAGAGGGTCGTAACGCCCTGCTTGCGGCGGCGCAGGCCGCGCTTGCCCTGCACAGCATTGCCCCGCATAGCGAAGGCGCGTCCCGCGTCAACGTCGGCGTAATGCAGGCGGGCAGCGGGCGTAATGTCGTACCCGCAAACGCACTGCTTAAAGTTGAAACCCGCGGTGAAAGCGAAGCGATCAATCAGTACGTGTTCGAACGTGCGCAATCCGTGATTAACGGCGCAGCAGCACTCTATGGCGTCACAGCAGAGATGCGTCTGATGGGGGCGGCAACATCCAGCGCGCCAACGCCGGCCTGGGTCGACTATCTGCGCGAACAGGCCGGTCAGGTTTCCGGCGTGACGCAGGCGATTGATAAGGTCAAAGCCCCGGCAGGCTCCGAAGATGCCACGCTGATGATGGCTCGCGTGCAGCAGAGCGGCGGAATGGCCTCCTATATGGTGTTTGGCACCGATTTGAGCGCCGGACATCACAACGAAAAATTCGATTTTGACGAGAACATCATGACCGTCGCAGTCGAAACGCTGGCGCGTACTGCGCTCAATTTTCCGTGGACGCGAGGTGTGTAATGCAGGAAAACTACGCTTTTATTGAAGATGCGATCGACACACGATGTCAAACGTTTACCGATATTGCCGACGCGATCTGGGATCATCCTGAAACCCGTTTCGAAGAGTTCTGGTCAGCCGAGCGCCTCGCCAGCGCGCTGGAAGCTGAAGGGTTCACCCTCACGCGCGAAGCGGGCGGCATTCCAAATGCGTTTATTGCCAGCTTCGGCAGCGGGAAACCCGTTATCGCCCTGCTCGGTGAGTACGACGCGCTGGCCGGATTAAGCCAGCAGGCGCACTGCGCTACCGCGCAATCTTCCACGCCGGGCGCGAACGGTCACGGTTGCGGGCACAACCTGTTGGGTACAGCAGCCTTTGCGGGTGCCGTCGCGGTGAAAAGCTGGCTCGAACAACACGGCGGCAGCGGAACGGTGCGCTTTTACGGCTGTCCTGGTGAAGAAGGCGGCTCCGGGAAAACCTTCATGGTGCGCGAGGGGTTGTTCGACGACGTTGATGCCGCTGTTACCTGGCACCCGGAAGCCTTTGCCGGGATGTTTAACGTCAGTACGCTGGCCAATATTCAGGCCGCCTGGCGCTTTCATGGCATAGCGGCTCACGCGGCAAACTCCCCTCACCTGGGACGCAGCGCGCTGGATGCGGTCACGCTGATGACCACTGGCACCAATTTCCTCAACGAACATATTATCGAGAAAGCGCGCGTCCACTACGCCATTACCGATACCGGCGGGATTTCGCCAAACGTGGTGCAGGCCCAGGCCGAGGTGCTGTACCTGATCCGTGCCCCGGAGATGGCCGACGCGCAGCAAATCTATCAACGCATCGAGAAAATCGCCCAGGGTGCGGCGATGATGACCGAAACCACCGTCGAGTGCCGTTTTGATAAAGCCTGCTCCAGTTACCTGCCGAACCGCACGCTCGAAGCGGCAATGTACCGCGCGTTACAACACTACGGTACGCCGGACTGGACAGAAGAAGAACGCGCGTTTGCCCGTGAGATCCGCGCCACGCTGACGCCCAACGACCTGCAAAACAGCCTGAAAAATATTGCCGCAACGGGTGGCGAAGCCGGTAAAGCGTTTGCCCGTCGTCAGCAGGAGACGCTGCTGGTGGACGACGTCGCGCCTTATGCCATCACCGATAACGTGCTGGCAGGTTCAACCGATGTAGGCGATGTCAGCTGGAAGATGCCTGTGGCGCAGTGCTTCAGCCCCTGCTTTACCGTCGGCACGCCGCTGCATACCTGGCAGCTTGTTGCACAGGGGCGCACCTCCATCGCCCATAAAGGCATGCTGCTGGCGGGAAAAGTGTTGGGCGCTACCGCGCTTAATCTGCTGCAGGATGCAGAATTGCTAAACAAATGCCGGGAAGAGTTCGAACAACACATCACAGAAAAACCGTACGTGTGTCCGATCCCACAGGGCGTGACACCGTCACCTTTAAAATAAAAAAACACAACACAACAACACAACAGTCCCGAGGAACGCCCATGAGTATGTCATCCATACCTTCGCATTCCCCATCCGGTAAGCTCTATGGCTGGGTTGAAAGGATCGGCAACAAAGTGCCACACCCTTTCCTGCTTTTTATCTATTTGATTGTGATTTTAATGGTCGCCACTGCCGTGCTCTCCGCTTTTGACGTCAGCGTGCGCAGCCCGGCAGACGGAAGTCTGGTCGCGGTAAAAAACCTGCTCAGTGTTGAAGGGTTGCACTGGTTTTTACCGAACGTGATTAAAAACTTCAGCGGCTTTGCGCCGCTGGGCGCGATCCTGGCGCTGGTGCTGGGAGCCGGGCTGGCTGAACGCGTTGGCCTGCTGCCGGCATTGATGGTGAAAATGGCCTCTCACGTCAACGCCCGTTACGCCAGCTATATGGTGCTGTTTATCGCCTTCTTCAGCCACATCTCTTCTGACGCCGCGCTGGTGATCATGCCGCCGATGGGCGCGCTGATTTTCCTCGCCGTCGGTCGTCACCCCGTGGCGGGCCTGCTGTCGGCAATTGCGGGTGTGGGCTGTGGGTTTACCGCGAATCTGCTGATCGTTACCACCGATGTGTTGCTCTCCGGTATCAGCACAGAGGCGGCGAAAACCATTGATACCGCAATGCACGTCAGCGTGATCGACAACTGGTATTTTATGGCAAGCTCGGTGATTGTCCTGACGATTGTTGGCGGGCTGATTACCGATAAGATCATCGAGCCGCGTCTGGGTAAATGGGAAGGCCGTAGCGATGAAAAGCTGGAGACGCTGAGCAAAGAGCAGCGCTCCGGTCTGCGCGTGGCCGGGATGGTCTCGCTGGCATTTATCGCCCTGGTGGCGCTGATGGTGGTGCCGGAAAACGGGGTATTGCGCGATCCGGTTAAGCATACCGTCCTGCCCTCGCCGTTTATCCAGGGCATTGTGCCGCTGATTATTCTTTTTTTCTTTGTCGTTTCACTCGCCTACGGTATCGCCACCGGCAGAATTCGCCGTCAGGGTGACCTGCCGCAGTTGATGATTGAGCCGATGAAGGAGATGGCGGGTTTTATCGTGATGGTGTTCCCGCTGGCGCAGTTCGTGGCGATGTTTAACTGGAGCAACATGGGCAAGTTTATGGCCGTCGGCCTGACCGATGCGCTGGAAGCGGCTGGTTTAAGCGGCGTTCCGGCGTTTGTTGGCCTGGCGCTGCTGTCATCGCTACTGTGTATGTTTATTGCCAGTGGTTCGGCGATCTGGTCGATTCTGGCACCCATTTTCGTGCCGATGTTTATGATGCTGGGGTTCCACCCGGCGTTCGCCCAGATCCTGTTCCGCATCGCCGACTCGTCGGTGATCCCGCTGGCTCCGGTATCGCCGTTCGTCCCGCTGTTTTTGGGCTTCCTGCAGCGCTATAAACCTGAGGCCAAACTGGGTACCTACTATTCGCTGGTCCTGCCGTATCCGCTTATCTTTTTAGGGGTATGGCTGGTGATGCTGGTGGCGTGGTATCTTGTCGGCCTGCCGATTGGGCCGGGGATATACCCGAGGCTGAACTAAGGAATGACGATGCTGAGATTACTCGAAGATAAAATTGCGACGCCGCTTGGGCCGCTGTGGGTTATCGCGGACGAGCAGTTCAATCTGCGCGCCGTTGAGTGGGAAGAGCACAGCGACCGCATGGAAGAGCTGCTCACCATTCATTATCGCGCACAGGGTTTTGAACGTATCCGTGCCGTTAATCCCGGAGGGTTGAGCGATAAACTGACGGCGTACTTCGAGGGCGATCTCAGCATCATTAATACTCTGCCTACGGCCACCGCAGGCACACCGTTCCAGCGTGAAGTGTGGCAGGCGCTGCGCAGCATTCCCTGTGGACATGTGATGCACTACGGCCAGCTCGCCGAGCAGCTCGGCCGTGCGGGTGCAGCCCGCGCGGTGGGTGCGGCAAACGGCTCAAATCCGGTCAGTATTGTCGTTCCCTGTCATCGCGTGATTGGGCGTAACGGCACCATGACGGGCTATGCCGGAGGCGTGCAGCGTAAAGAGTGGTTGCTGCGTCACGAAGGGTATCTTTTGCTGTAGATTCCAGGCTTTTAGTGCTTAATTTTCTTCCGGTTAGGCCAGAAATCCTTAATCAAGTTGTGGAATTTCAAGAAGATGGCGACACGTTGCCGTCTCTTGTCCTTATTGGTGGTTTGCCAGGCTTACGTACTTACCAAAAAGATGTTAAAATTGACCAATATCAATTAAGGCTTGAGCAAACCTATGATCCCGGAAAAGCGAATTATACGACGCATTCAGTCTGGCGGTTGTGCTATCCATTGCCAGGATTGCAGCATCAGCCAGCTCTGTATCCCGTTTACCCTGAATGAGCATGAACTCGATCAGCTTGATAATATCATCGAGCGCAAAAAGCCAATTCAGAAAGGGCAGACGCTGTTTAAAGCGGGAGACGAACTGAAATCGCTCTATGCAATCCGTTCTGGCACCATCAAAAGCTACACCATTACCGAACAGGGTGATGAGCAGATCACTGGCTTTCATCTGGCAGGTGACCTGGTTGGCTTTGACGCCATCGGTACTGGCCATCACCCGAGCTTTGCTCAGGCGCTGGAAACCTCTATGGTTTGCGAAATTCCGTTCGAAACGCTGGACGATCTCTCCGGCAAGATGCCTAATCTGCGCCAGCAGATGATGCGTCTTATGAGTGGCGAGATCAAAGGCGATCAGGACATGATTCTCCTGCTTTCCAAAAAGAATGCAGAAGAGCGTCTGGCCGCGTTTATCTACAACCTCTCCCGTCGTTTCGCAGAACGCGGTTTCTCCCCGCGAGAGTTCCGTCTGACGATGACGCGTGGTGATATCGGTAACTACCTGGGCCTGACCGTTGAAACCATCAGCCGTCTGCTGGGTCGTTTCCAGAAAAGCGGTATGCTGGCGGTGAAAGGGAAATACATCACCATCGAAAACGGTGAAGCGCTGGCGGTGCTGGCGGGCCATTCCCGCAACGTGGCATAACCCTCCTCCTGTGACAGATGCCGGATCGATAAATTTCCTGATTTATTGATCTGGCAAAAACTTCCCCCCTGTTTCATTCAAGATATATAGGTTACTCTTTTAATTACAGACTGCGGTGTCAGTTGTAAGGAGACCTGTATGGCAAAGTATCAAAACATGCTGGTGGCCATCGATCCTAATCAGGACGATCAACCAGCGTTACGACGTGCTGTGTATTTACATCAACGGATTGGCGGCAAAATCAAAGCGTTTTTGCCGATCTATGACTTCTCATATGAGATGACCACCCTTCTGTCGCCTGACGAGCGCACCGCGATGCGTCAGGGCGTAATCAGCCAGCGTACTGCGTGGATACGCGAACAGGCAAAATATTACCTGGAAGCGGGTGTGCCCATCGATATTAAAGTGGTCTGGCATAACCGTCCTTTCGAAGCCATTATCCAGGAAGTGGTGGCCGGTGGGCACGACCTGCTGCTGAAAATGGCGCACCAGCACGATAAGCTGGAATCGGTGATCTTCACGCCTACCGACTGGCATTTGCTGCGTAAATGTCCTTGCCCGGTATGGATGGTGAAAGACCAGCCGTGGCCGGAAGGCGGAAAAGCTGTTGTGGCCGTGAACCTGGCAAGTGAAGAGGATTATCACAATTCGCTCAATGAAAAGCTGGTCAAGGAGACACTTCAGCTTGCCGAACAGGTTAACCACACCGAAGTTCATCTGGTGGGGGCTTATCCGGTGACACCGATTAATATCGCCATCGAACTGCCTGAATTTGACCCGAGTGTCTATAACGACGCGATCCGCGGTCAGCACCTGCTGGCCATGAAAGCGCTACGCCAGAAATTCAGCATTGATGAGAAAATGACGCACGTGGAAAAAGGGTTGCCTGAAGAGGTGATTCCGGATCTGGCGGAACATTTACAGGCGGGGATTGTGGTACTGGGCACGATTGGCCGTACCGGTATCTCTGCCGCTTTCCTCGGCAATACCGCCGAGCAGGTGATCGACCATCTGCGCTGCGACCTGCTGGTCATTAAGCCGGATCAATACCAGACGCCGGTTGAGCTGGACGATCCAGAAGACGATTGAGCCATAAGATGAAAAAAACCGCCGGGAAACCAGCGGTTTTTTTTGCCGGGTGGCGGCTTCGCCTTACCCGGCCTACGTTTTCTCTGTCAGAGTGCTTTCAGAATCGCATCCACGCTGGCTTTGGCGTCGCCAAACAGCATATGGGTGTTCTCTTTGAAGAACAGCGGGTTCTGAACGCCCGCATAACCGGTGTTCATGGAGCGTTTGAAGACAATCACGTTCTGCGCCTTCCACACTTCCAGAACCGGCATACCAGCGATTGGGCTACGCGGATCGTCCTGCGCCGCCGGGTTAACGGTGTCGTTGGCACCAATCACCAGTACGGTGTCGGTATCGGCGAAATCATCGTTGATTTCATCCATCTCCAGCACGATGTCATAAGGCACTTTCGCCTCCGCCAGCAGCACGTTCATGTGACCAGGCAAACGGCCCGCAACCGGGTGGATACCAAAGCGTACTTTAATCCCGCGTGCGCGCAGTTTCTCCGTGATTTCCGCCACCGGATACTGCGCCTGCGCCACCGCCATGCCGTAGCCTGGAGTGATGATCACCGAATGCGAGTTTTTCAGCATATCGGCGGTGTCTTCCGCATTGATTTCACGGTGCTCACCCACTTCCTCATCGGAACCGGCAGAAGAACCGTCAGAACCAAAGCCACCGGCGATCACGCTGATGAACGAGCGGTTCATCGCTTTACACATGATGTAGGACAGGATCGCACCGGAAGAGCCGACCAGCGCACCGGTGACGATCAGCAGGTCATTGCTCAGCATAAAGCCTGCCGCCGCTGCCGCCCAACCCGAGTAGGAGTTCAGCATTGACACCACCACCGGCATATCCGCCCCGCCAATGGAGGCCACCAGATGCCAGCCGAATGCCAGCGCAATGATGGTCATCACCAGCAGCGCCAACACCTGCAGTCCCACGCTTTCGGTACGCACAAAGATCACCAGCAGTGCAAACGAGACCACCAGCGCCGCCAGGTTCATCTTATGACGGTTTGGCAGCATCAGTGGCTTAGAGGAGATCTTCCCGCGCAGCTTACCAAATGCCACAATCGACCCGGTGAAGGTGACCGCACCGATGAAGATACCGAGGAACACTTCGGTCAGGTGAATATTAACCAGAATCGGCTCCATGCCCGGTTCGTGGTAGAGATAGCTGTTGAAACCCACCAGTACCGCCGCCAGACCCACAAAGCTGTGCAGGATCGCCACCAGCTCCGGCATTTCGGTCATTTCAACGCGTTTTGCGAGACGAATACCGATGGCTCCACCGATAATCATCGCCACCAGAATCCACGCCACGTTGCCGGTGTCCGGCCCGAAGATGGTGGCAATCAGCGCAATCGCCATCCCGGCGATACCAAAGTTATTCCCCTGCTGAGACGTTTCGTGTTTGGAAAGCCCCGCCAGGCTGAAAATAAACAGGATCGCAGCAACAATGTATGCGGCTGTGACTAATCCTCCAGACATATGCTACCCCTTAGCCTTTACGAAACATTTTCAGCATGCGCTGAGTCACGGTGAAACCACCGAAAATATTGATACTGGCAATCAGCACCGCGATGAAGCTCAGGAAGCTGATCCAGCCACCGTGACCTATCTGCAGCAACGCCCCCACCACGATGATCCCGGAGATGGCGTTCGTGACCGACATCAGCGGCGTATGCAGCGCATGGGAAACGTTCCATACCACGTAGTAACCCACCACGCAGGAGAGCGCAAAGACGGTAAAGTGGCCCAGGAACTCTTTCGGCGCGACGTCAGCCAGCCAGCCAAACAGAATGATAACCAGTGCCATAATGGCGTATTTGCGCCACGGCGAAGCAGGTTTCTCTGGCTCTTTAGGTTCCGGAGCGGCTTTCGGTGCCGCCTGAGGCTGAGCAGAAACCTGAATTGGCGGCGCAGGCCAGGTGATTTCACCCTCGCGCACCACCGTTACGCCACGCACCACCACGTCTTCAAAATCTACGGTGATGTTGCCGTCTTTCTCTTTGCAGAGCAGTTTCAGCAGGTTAACAAGGTTGGTGCCGTACAGCTGGGAAGACTGGGTTGGCAGACGGCCCGGCAGATCGGTATAGCCAATCACCTTCACGCCGTTAGCGGTCGTGGTGACCTGGTTCGCCACGGTGTATTCACAGTTGCCACCGTTTTGCGCAGCCAGATCGACAATCACGCTGCCCGGCTGCATGGAATCAACCATTTCGCGGGTGATCAGCTTCGGTGCCGGTTTGCCTGGGATAAGCGCGGTAGTGACGATAATATCGACCTCTTTCGCCTGCGCAGCGAAGAGTTCCATTTCTGCTTTAATAAAGGCTTCGGACATCACCTTCGCATAACCATCACCGCTACCCGCTTCTTCCTTGAAGTCCAGTTCAAGGAATTCAGCCCCCATACTTTGAACCTGTTCCTTCACTTCAGGACGGGTATCAAAAGCACGGACAATCGCGCCCAGGCTGTTTGCTGCGCCGATCGCCGCAAGACCTGCAACGCCCGCACCAATCACCATCACTTTCGCTGGCGGAACTTTGCCCGCTGCGGTGATTTGACCGGTGAAGAAGCGACCAAATTCATGCGCCGCTTCAACGATTGCGCGATAGCCCGCGATGTTCGCCATGGAGCTCAGCGCATCCAGTGACTGCGCACGCGAAATACGCGGCACGGAGTCCATCGCCATTACCGTCACGCCACGCGCGGCCAGTTTTTCCATCAGCTCTGGATTCTGGGCCGGCCAGACAAAGCTCACCAGCGTGGTGCCCGGATTGAGCAACGCAATTTCACTCTCTTCAGGTGCATTCACCTTCAGAATGATCGGTGATTGCCAGACCTCAGCACCGTCCACCACGTCCGCGCCAGCGTGAATAAACGCTTCGTCATCGAAACTCGCCAGTTTGCCCGCGCCGCTTTCAACCGCGACGGTAAAACCCAGTTTAAGCAGTTGCTCCACCGTTTTCGGTGTCGCCGCTACGCGGGTTTCATTGGCTAACCGTTCTTTTGGTACCCCAATACGCATAGTTTTCCCTTCCATCGGTTTTTGATGATGGTTTGTCGATAAATGCCCGTGATTTGTATCAACTTTCGCCATCCTGATAACGACGACGTATGATTAACCCCGGAAATTAAAACAGTAACAAACTTTCTATAACCTACTGAAAATAGCGCCCGTGATCTACCGCCAGAAAACACTATTTCTTATTTTATCTGTGAAAAATAAGTGATCCGCGTCGCTGACAGAGATATTTACCTTAAATTCATCTCCGGGACCGATAAATCGCGCAAGCGAGGCGGTAAAAACATGATATAGCGCCATAAGAGATCAAGTTATTAACATTAAATTAACTTGTAAAAGTCATATGCTTTATCAGTTTTGCTTGTCAAACGCCTGTTTTTTCAACATATCACGAAATGTTATCGAATCGGGTCATGTTGTGAGCACGTGCTGCGAAAAATGGCGCAGACAGCGATGGGTTTTAAATGCCATAATCGGGACCGTCTCAAATTTACAACAATACCAGTACATGGTTTGCGCAAGGCGAAGGATTATTTTTATGAAACTTAAGAACACACTCCTGGCGTCCGCACTTCTTTCCGCGACCGCCCTGTCTGCGAATGCCGCAACAGAGTTAACGCCGGAGCAAGCGGCAGCGTTAAAGCCTTTTGACCAGACGGTCATTGTGGGCCGTTATAACTCCATCGGCGATGCCGTTAACGCTGCATCAAAAGCCGCTGATAAAAACGGTGCTGCTTCGTTTTACGTTCTCGACCAGTCCGATCAAGGTAACAGTGGTAACCAGCGTGTGACCATTGCGCTGTACAAAGAAAATGCGCCTGCAGCCGACGCGCCGAAAAATCGCGTGATTAACGGCATCGTAGAGCTGCCGAAAGATCAGGCCGTTGCGCTGGAACCTTACGATACCGTCACCGTTCAGGGCTTTTACCGCAGCCAGCCTGAAGTGAATGATGCCATCACCAAAGCGGCTAAACAGAAAGGGGCTTACTCTTTCTATATCGTGCGCCAGGTGGATGCTAACCAGGGTGGCAACCAGCGTATTACCGCATTCATTTATAAAGAAGATGCGAAAAAACGCGTACTGCAAAGCCCGGATGCCATTCCTGCTGATTCCGATGCGGGTCGCGCGGCATTAGCAAAAGGCGGCGAAGAGGCGAAGAAAGTGGAGATCCCTGGTGTGGCCACCTCTGCAGCACCAAGTGCTGAAGTGGGTCGTTTCTTTGAAACGCAAACCACCAAAGGTGGTCGTTACACTGTAACGCTGCCAGATGGCACCAAAATTGAAGAGCTGAACAAAGCCACTGCGGCGCAGATGGTGCCGTTCGATAGCATTAAGTTTACCGGCAACTACGGCAACATGACGGAAGTCTCTTACCAGGTTGCTAAGCGTGCGGCGAAGAAAGGTGCGAAGTATTACCACATCACCCGCCAGTGGCAGGAACGGGGTAACAACGTGACCATCAGCGCCGATCTCTACAAGTAACAGGCCTGTTGAACCAGGGCGGCGCTATGCCGCCTTTTTTATTACTTTTTTTCGAATTTCTGCCACGCATCATTGCATGCTCTCGTTACACTCCGTAAAATTCCGCGCCTTAGTGTGATCCACCATTTTTATGCGCCTTAGCGAAATAATTATTCTGGATTTGGACCTTTCATAACAGGAAGCCAATGGAAAAGAAACTTGGCCTGAGTGCTTTAACTGCACTGGTATTGAGCTCGATGCTGGGCGCGGGCGTATTCAGTTTGCCGCAAAATATGGCGGCCGTCGCCAGCCCTGCCGCGTTACTGATTGGCTGGGGTATTACCGGTGCCGGAATATTGCTGCTGGCGTTCGCCATGCTGCTGCTGACCCGCATTCGCCCGGATCTGGATGGCGGAATTTTTACCTATGCACGTGAAGGTTTCGGCGAGCTGATTGGCTTCTGTTCCGCCTGGGGTTACTGGCTGTGCGCGGTCATCGCTAACGTCTCGTATCTGGTCATTGTCTTCTCGGCACTCAGTTTCTTCACCGATACGCCCGCGCTGCGCCTGTTCGGCGATGGCAATACCTGGCAGTCCATTGTGGGAGCTTCTGTGCTGCTGTGGGTGGTTCACTGGCTGGTTCTTCGCGGTGTTCAGACCGCTGCCAGCATCAATCTGGTGGCTACGCTGGCGAAACTGGTTCCGCTCGGTTTGTTTATCGTACTGGCGTTTATCGCGTTTCGTCTTGACGTCTTCAGGCTTGATTTCACCGGCATTGCGCTGGGCGTTCCCGTCTGGGAGCAGGTCAAAAACACCATGCTGATCACCCTGTGGGTGTTCATCGGCGTTGAGGGTGCCGTGGTGGTTTCCGCACGAGCGCGTAATAAGCGCGATGTCGGTCGCGCGACGCTGCTGGCCGTGCTGGCTGCGTTAGGCGTGTATCTGCTGGTGACGCTGCTGTCGCTGGGCGTGGTGGCGCGTCCTGAACTGGCGGAAATGCGTAACCCGTCCATGGCCGGGCTGATGGTAAAAATGCTCGGTTCCTGGGGCGACGTAGTGATTGCCGCAGGTCTGATTGTTTCTGTCTGCGGGGCTTACCTGAGCTGGACGATTATGGCTGCAGAAGTTCCGTTCCTGGCCGCTACGCACAAGGCGTTTCCGCGCCTGTTTGCACAACAGAATAAGAACAATGCACCGTCCGCCTCGTTATGGCTTACCAACATCAGCGTGCAGGTCTGCCTGGTGCTGATCTGGCTCACAGGTTCAGACTATAACACCCTGCTGACCATCGCCTCTGAAATGATTCTGGTACCCTATTTCTTAGTGGGTGCGTATCTGCTAAAAATCGCGACCCGTCCGGCGCACTATGCCGTGGGCGTCGGTGCCTGTATTTACGGGCTATGGTTGTTGTATGCTTCCGGGCCTATGCACCTGCTGCTGTCGGTGGTGTTGTATGCACCAGGTCTGCTGGTGTTTATCTACGCCCGCCGCACGCATCAACTGGATAACGCGCTTAAGCGCCGCGAGATGGCCTTGATTGGGCTGCTTTTAGTGGCTGCCGTACCGGCAATGTGGACGTTAATGGGATAGCACCGTCTTTCCCATTGTTGAACTGAAAAGGAGAATACGATGGGAAAAGCGCAGCAACGCCCAATTCTGATTACTGGCGCAGGCCGTCGCATCGGCCTCGCCCTCGCCCATCATTTTCTCAACCTTCGCCACCCGGTGATTGTTAGCTACCGCCGTGAATACCCTTCGATTGAAGGGCTCCGGAAAGCCGGTGCAACCTGTATTCAGGCAGATTTTTCGACCGATGAGGGCATTCTTGCCTTTGCGGAAAAGGTCAAATCCACCACTGACGGATTGCGGGCCATAATTCACAACGCCAGCGCATGGCTTCCTGAAAAGCCGGACACTCCGCTCAGCGAGACGCTCGCCTGCATGATGCAAATCCACGTCAACGCGCCGTATTTGCTCAACCACGCTCTGCAGGATCTGCTCCGCGGCCACGGGCATGCCGCAGGGGATATTATTCACTTTACCGACTATGTGGTAGAGCGCGGGAGCGACAAACACATTGCCTATGCCGCGAGCAAGGCGGCGCTGGATAACATGACACGCTCGTTTGCCCGCAAACTGGCACCGGAAGTAAAAGTGAACGCGGTCGCCCCATCGCTGATTTTGTTTAACGAGGGGGATGACGCCGAGTACCGCCAGCAGGCGCTCAATAAGTCGTTGATGAAAATCGCGCCCGGTGAAAAAGAGGTCATTGATCTGATCGATTATCTGCTGACCAGCTGTTACGTCACTGGCAGAACCTTTGCGGTGGATGGTGGTCGCCCACTACGCTAGTGGAAACGGCTCCAGAAGAAGATCAACACCCAGGCGCTGAGGCTCCAGCACACGACCGCCCCGCCCAGCGCCAGCGGAAGGCGCAGAAAACCGGTGAAATACCATAGCGACAGCAGATAGAGAAAGTAAGGAATAATAGACCACATACCGAACACAATAGTGGCGCGCAGCGCTTCAATGCCGCGCTCAGAGGCCACAATGTAATGGGCAATCAGCGCGAAAGTCGGGAACAACGGAATCAGCCCGGCAATATAGTAATTCTTCGTTTTTGCCAGAACGCCAATCAGCAACACCACCAGCGCACCCAGCGCGGCTTTAATCACCAGCCCCATACTTTTTCCCATAACAATCAAGTAACAATGTAATTCAGAATAACGGAACTGGCGCTAATTTTGAAAGATTAATGGAAGGTTAAGGTTGCGCGGTGTATGTTGGCTTTTTTTCGCGATAACTGACGTTGTATGACAAAGATTGTTTATGTAGAGGACGAACCCGAAGTTGGGCAGTTGATTGCCGCTTACCTGGGGAAACATGATATGGACGTCATCGTTGAACCTCGTGGCGATCGCGCTGAAGAGGTTGTGGTGCGAGAAAACCCGGACCTGGTGCTGCTGGATATCATGCTGCCCGGCAAAGATGGCATGACGCTTTGCCGCGACCTGCGCACCCAATGGGACGGCCCGATCGTACTGCTGACCTCTCTGGACAGCGACATGAACCATATTTTATCCCTCGAAATGGGGGCTAACGACTACATCCTGAAGACAACGCCACCCGCGGTATTACTGGCCCGCTTACGGCTGCATTTGCGCCAGCGTGCCAGCAGCGAGCGTGAAACCCCCGCCCCCGCTTTAACGCCGCATAAAGCCCTGCGTTTTGGTACGTTGTCAATCGACCCGGTTAACCGGCAGGTGCTGCTCTCCGGTGAGGTGATTGCGCTCTCCACGGCCGATTTTGATCTTCTGTGGGAGCTGGCTACCCATGCCGGGCAGATTATGGATCGCGATGCGTTGCTGAAAAATCTGCGCGGCGTGAGTTATGACGGAATGGATCGCAGTGTTGATGTCGCCATTTCTCGCCTGCGTAAAAAGCTGCTGGATAACGCAACCGAGCCATACCGTATTAAAACCGTGCGTAATAAGGGCTACCTTTTTGCCCCACACGCCTGGGAAACCTGATAAGGAAGCCCCTCCGGGGGCGTAAAATAAGAAAACCACGAACCACATTTATCATTGTTCTTGAATGAGGTGTGAAGAAACAGAATATAACGTTTAATACGAAGTATACTTTACCCACCTGTCAACACCCATCTGTGTTAACTTCTGCATCCAGAAACAAACAAAAACATATCTAATGGGTTATCTGCCCAAAGGGGAATATACATACAATCCTGCAAGCGACATTACTGATCAAAAATCCGCCATTCGCTTCGGGAATACGTTCAAATTTTGTATACGTACAATCTCAATCATTACATTATCCTCATGAAAACAAAGGAGATATATTTCTAAATTAAAAAATCCCGATCATTTTCAACAACTTACGAGATTGCTGATTCCTGGATCACGTGCTAAACATTATAAGCTGAAAATTGTTTAATGATAGAGGTATAGCGATGTCATGGAGAGTCATTAGCTCGATTATTTGCCCTAATACTGGGATCGTTTATTCCAGCATTCTGGGTCTTAAGTTTCTGAAGCTGATTATATGGTATGAAAGCGATGTGTATTTATACCCTGGAGACAGAATATACCCGACTAAAAATGGAATTTTTATTAATGGCATTTACAGCCCTATATCCCTTTACAACGTGTCGCCTTATAATGAAATGTTATGGAATGAAATAAAGAATAAAATGGCCTGTCCGTTTAATAAAAATAAGGATGAAAATAGCTGTTCCTTTTCTTCTCATTGCAATGCGCGTAAATGTCCACATGGATTTTCCACCAATCCACTGATTGTGAGTGCTACCCAAAACAGGCATTAACGCTGGACAGCGTTATACATCCGATCGACGTAGATATATGCCGGGGATCAGAATATGCTTCTGAACCTGAGGTGCGGGGGTTACACTGATGCCCCATAGCGCCCCCACAAAATGAGGGCGCTAAGTCTATGTATTTGGGTGGAATTCAATGAAAAAGCTGTTCGTGCAGTTTTATCTTCTTTTGTTCGTCTGCTTCCTGGTGATGACCATGCTGGTCGGGCTGGTCTATAAGTTTACCGCCGAGCGTGCAGGCCGACAGTCTCTGGATGACCTGATGAAAAGTTCGCTCTACCTGATGCGAAGCGAACTGCATGAAATTCCCCCGCATGACTGGGCGCGCACCTTGAAAGAGCTGGATCTTAATCTTTCGTTTGATTTACGCATTGAACCGCTAAAAGACTTCGATTTAGATCCTCCAACCCTGCAACGACTGCGCGACGGGGATATCGTCGCGCTGGATGAGAAGTACACCTTTATTCAGCGCATCCCGCGCAGCCACTACGTTCTGGCCGTGGGGCCGGTGCCTTATCTCTATTATCTGCACCAGATGCGGCTGCTGGATATGGCATTGCTGGCCTTTATTGCCATTTCACTGGCTTTCCCGGTCTTTATCTGGATGCGTCCTCACTGGCAGGACATGCTCAGGCTGGAAGCCGCCGCGCAGCGTTTTGGCGAAGGTCACTTTACCGAGCGAATTCATTTCGACAGCGGTTCCAGTTTTGAACGTCTGGGCGTGGCGTTTAACCAGATGGCTGATAACATCAACGCGTTGATTGCCAGCAAGAAACAGCTGATAGACGGGATCGCGCACGAACTGCGTACACCGCTGGTTCGCCTGCGCTATCGGCTGGAGATGAGCGAAAACCTCACAGAGGTAGAGTCGCAGGCGCTTAACCGCGATATCGGCCAGCTTGAAGCGCTGATTGAAGAACTGTTGACCTATGCCCGCCTCGATCGCCCGCAAAATGAGCTGCATCTCAGCACGCCCGATCTGCCCGCCTGGCTGCAAACGCATATCGACGATGTACAGAGCGTCAACCCACAGCGAACGCTGTTGATGAGCGTCACCGCCGGTGATTATGGCGCGCTGGATATGCGCCTGATGGAACGCGTGCTGGATAACCTGATGAATAACGCCCTGCGCTATAGCGAGAGCACGTTGCGGATAGGCCTGGATTTACAGGGTAATCAGGCCAGCCTGTCGGTAGAGGATGATGGGCCCGGTATTGCCCCGGATGAGCGCGAAAAAGTGTTCGAGCCGTTTGTGCGCCTTGACCCCAGCCGTGACCGCGCCACCGGAGGCTGCGGCCTGGGGCTGGCGATAGTCAGCTCTATCGCGCAGGCGATGGGTGGCTCGGTTCGTTGTGAAGAGAGTGAGCTTGGCGGCGCGCGTTTCTGCTTTAGCTGGCCTGTGTATCACCTGCTCCCCCTTCCCGTTCCTGCCTGACCTTAACCGCAAACCGCACGCTGGCTTGACTCAGCGTGTTGTGCTATACCGTAAGTATGTTGTAACTAATTAAGGGTTAACATGGCGACGTATGACCTTATCGACAGGCTGAACACCACCTTTCGGGAAATAGAACACGAGTTACTGACGCTGGCTGAACGTCTGCAGACTTGTCGGTTGCTGGCTGCGCGCGTTTTTTCCCTGCCTGATGTAGCCAAAGGCACAGAGCACGACCCGCTGGAAACCATTGAGGTGAAACAGCATATCGGCAACACGGCGCTGGAGTTAACGCTGCAACACTACCGCCGCCTGTTTATTCAGCAGCAGTCAGAAAATCGCAGCAGTAAGGCTGCCGTACGCCTGCCTGGCGTGATCTGCCTGCAAACTGACGCCGCAACGCGTGAATCACTGGAAGCGCAAATTACGCATATTAATACGCTGAAAGCTGCGTTTGAAAAGATCGTTACCGTTGAGTCGGGCCTGGCCCCTGCCGCCCGTTTTGAGTGGGTGCATCGCCAGCTTCCGGGATTAATTACGCTCAATGCCTACCGCTCGCTGACGGTGCTGCGCCATCCCGCCACGCTTCGCTTCGGCTGGGCCAACAAGCACATCATCAAAAACTTTACCCGCGATGAGATCCTGGCGCAGCTGGAGAAAAGCCTGAAAGCGCCGCGCACGGTCGCGCCGTGGTCGCGTGAGCAGTGGATTGAACGGCTGGAGCAGGAGTACCACAGCATCGCCTCGTTACCGGCTGACGTGCGTCTCAAGATAAAGCGCCCGGTGAAGGTGCAACCTATCGCCCGCGTCTGGTATTCCGGGCAACAAAAGCAGGTGCAGTATGCCTGCCCAACGCCGTTGATTGCGCTCTATGATGCCGATCAGGGTGCGGTGGTGCCGGATATCGGAGAGCTGTTGAATTACGATGCCGAAAACGTTCAGCATCGCTATAAACCGCAGGCACAGCCGCTGCAATTGATTATTCCGCGGCTGCACCTGTATGTGGCGAAATGATTATTTCATGCTGCCAACCATCTCTTCAGGACGGACCCAGCTGTCAAATTCAGCGTCCGTCAGGTAGCCCAGCGCCAGCGCGGAGGCTTTCAGCGTCAGCCCCTCTTTGTGCGCTTTTTTGGCGATCTCAGCGGCTTTGTCGTAGCCAATGTGGGTGTTGAGCGCGGTGACCAGCATCAGAGATTCATTGAGCAACTGGCTGATACGCTCACGATTCGGCTCAATCCCGACCGCGCAGTGCTCGTTGAAGCTCTCCATACCGTCGGCCAGCAGACGTACTGACTGAAGAACATTGTGGATGACCATCGGGCGATAAACGTTCAGTTCAAAGTTCCCCGACGCGCCGCCCATGTTAACAGCCACATCGTTGCCCATCACCTGACAGCAGAGCATAGTCATGGCTTCACACTGGGTCGGGTTCACTTTTCCGGGCATGATGGAGCTGCCCGGCTCATTTTCCGGAATGCTGATTTCACCGATACCACAGCGCGGCCCTGAGGCCAGCCAGCGCACGTCGTTGGCGATCTTCATCAGCGAAGCCGCCAGCCCTTTCAGCGCACCGTGGGTATGAACCAGCGCATCACAGGTGGCAAGTGCTTCAAATTTGTTCGGCGCAGTGACAAACGGCTGACCGGTGATACTCGCCAGTTCTTCTGCCACGCGCACAGCATATTCCGGATGGGTGTTAAGCCCTGTCCCGACAGCCGTCCCCCCCAGCGCCAGCTCCGCAAGGTGTGGCAGACTGTGCTCAATGTGCTTCAGGTTGTGCTCCAGCATCGCCACCCAGCCGGAAATCTCCTGGCCGAGCGTCAGCGGCGTGGCGTCCTGCAGGTGCGTGCGGCCGATTTTGACAATATCGCGGAAAGCCTGCGCTTTCTCATTGAGCGTGTTCTTCAGCACGTTCAACTGCGGGATCAGCTGTTCACGGATGGCGATCACCGCCGCCACGTGCATAGCCGTCGGAAACACGTCGTTAGAGCTTTGGCTCTTGTTCACGTCATCGTTCGGGTGAACCTTACGTTCCATACCGCGCACGCCGCCCAGCAGTTCGCTTGCCCGGTTCGCCAGCACTTCGTTCATGTTCATGTTACTTTGCGTGCCGGAACCGGTCTGCCAGATGGCGAGGGGGAATTCATCGGGATGTTTGCCTGCCAGCACTTCATCGGCAGCATTGATGATGGCGGTCGCTTTGTCCGTCGCCAGCAGACCCAGATCCTGGTTCACTTTAGCTGCAGCGCGTTTGGTCAGGGCCAGCGCCTGGATCAGCGAGACGGGCATCTTCTCGGTTGAAATACGGAAATGCTCCAGCGAACGCTGGGTTTGCGCGCCCCATAGCTTGTCGGCCGGGACGTCGATCGCGCCCATCGAGTCTTTCTCACTGCGATGCGTTGTCATTACTTTCTCCTTGATGATAAAAGATGGATTGCTCACATGCTTAAGAGATAAGTATTGATGACTTCTGAAAAACATTATGGCGCTTTGTGCGCTCTTTTGGGTGTCGGGTGGCGGCTTCGCCTTACCCGACCTACGAGAATGTAGGCCGGGTAAGCGTCAGCGCCACCCGGCATTTTCTTCAGACTACTTCACACATGCCGAACACTGAGACGACTGGATCTGTTTGAAGAAGTCATTGCCTTTGTCATCCACGAGGATAAACGCCGGGAAGTCTTCCACTTCAATTTTCCAGATCGCTTCCATACCCAGTTCCGGGTATTCCACGCACTCCAGGCTCTTAATGCTGCCCTGCGCCAGCACCGCCGCCGGGCCGCCGATGCTGCCCAGGTAGAAGCCGCCGTGCTTGTGGCACGCGTCCGTCACCTGCTGGCTACGGTTGCCTTTCGCCAGCATGATCATGCTGCCGCCGTTGGCCTGCAACTGATCAACGTACGAGTCCATACGGCCCGCCGTGGTTGGGCCTAACGAACCGGAGGCATAACCTTCTGGCGTTTTTGCCGGACCTGCGTAGTAGATCGGGTGATCTTTAATGTACTGTGGCAGCCCTTCACCGTTGTCCAGACGCTCTTTCAGTTTCGCATGCGCGATGTCACGGCCCACGATAATCGTCCCGTTCAGGGAGAGGCGCGTCGAGACAGGGTATTGGGACAACTGCGCGAGGATCTCTTTCATCGGACGGTTCAGGTCAACGCGAACCGCTTCGCCCTCACCCGCTTTACGCAGCGCTTCCGGGATATATTTGCCTGGGTTATTTTCCAGTTTTTCGATCCAGATGCCGTCGCGGTTGATCTTCGCTTTAATGTTACGATCCGCCGAGCAGGACACGCCCATCCCGACCGGGCAGGAGGCACCGTGACGCGGCAGACGGATCACGCGAATATCGTGCGCGAAATATTTACCGCCAAACTGTGCGCCGAGCCCCAGATTCTGCGCTTCGGTCAGCAATTCCTGTTCCAGTTGAATATCGCGGAACGCCTGGCCGTGCTCGTTCCCTTCGGTTGGCAGACCGTCGTAGTATTTGGTCGACGCCAGCTTTACCGTCTTCAGGGTGCTTTCTGCCGATGTACCGCCAATCACAAAGGCGATATGGTACGGCGGACATGCTGCTGTACCCAACGTGCGCATTTTCTCAACCAGATAGTTTTTCAGCTTGCCCGGCGTGAGCAGCGCTTTGGTTTCCTGGTAGAGATAGGTTTTGTTCGCTGAACCGCCGCCTTTGGCGATGCAGAGGAATTTGTACTCGTCGCCATCCACGCTGTAGAGATCAATCTGCGCGGGCAGGTTCGTGCCGGTATTCACCTCTTTGTACATATCCAGCGCCGCGTTTTGCGAGTAGCGCAGATTGTCTTCGGTGTAGGTGTTATAAACGCCGCGCGCGAGTGCGGCTTCATCACCGCCCCCAGTCCAGACGCGCTGGCCTTTTTTGCCGGTGATAATCGCGGTGCCGGTATCCTGACAGGTCGGCAGAATGCCTTTCGCTGCGATATCGGAGTTACGCAGGAACTGCAGCGCAACGTATTTATCGTTTTCGCTGGCCTGCGGGTCGTTAAGGATATCGGCAACCTGCTGCTGATGCGCCGGACGGAGCATAAAGGAGGCATCGTGGAAGGCTTGCTGCGCCAGCAGCGTTAGCGCCTGGGGGTCAACCTTGAGGATCTCCTGCCCTTCAAATTCAGAGACAGAAACGTAATCGCGGGTTAACAGATAATACTCGGTCTGATCCTTACTGAGGGGAAAAGGATCTTGATAATGAAAGGGTTTGTTCGACATTGTTCTCTCACTTACTGCTTCGGTCTGGTTATTTGGGCAGATGTTCCGCTGCCCGCTTAAAAGCGAGTCAGCTTATCCTACACAATTTTTTAACAAAAACTGAGACTAGTACGACTTTTTACATCCGCAGGTTACTTCCACGCGGTTTATTGCTTTAATACCCGAAGTTAATTCCACATTTGAATCAGGGCTTGATAATGCAAAAACTCATCAACTCAGTGCAAAACTACGCCTGGGGAAGTAAAACTGCGTTAACGGATCTCTACGGTATCGCGAATCCAGACAACCTGCCGATGGCAGAACTGTGGATGGGCGCACACCCGAAGAGCAGCTCAAAAATCGAGGACGCAAGCGGCCAGGTTCGCAGCCTGCGTGACGTGATTGACGCTGACAAATCTGCGCTGCTGGGCGACAAGGTTGCCAACCGCTTTGGCGAGCTACCGTTCCTGTTTAAGGTTCTGTGTGCAGACCAGCCGCTTTCCATTCAGGTGCACCCGAACAAAAAGGCTTCTGAAATTGGCTTCGCAAAAGAGAATGCGGCGGGTATTCCGTTAGACGCCGCCGAGCGCAACTACAAAGATCCTAACCACAAGCCGGAGCTGGTTTTCGCCCTGACGCCATTCCTGGCGATGAACGCCTTCCGTGAGTTCTCTGAGATTATCTCTTTGCTGCAACCGGTCGCAGGGGCGAATACCGCCATTGCCCACTTCCTGGAAAACCCGAATTCAGAGGCGCTGAGCCAGCTGTTTGCCAGCCTGCTCAATATGCAAGGTGAAGAAAAATCCCATGCGCTGGCGGTGCTAAAAGCAGCGCTTAACAACCAGCAAGGCGAACCGTGGGACACCATCCGCATTATTGCGACATTTTACCCTGACGACAGCGGCCTGTTCTCTCCGCTACTGTTAAACGTGGTCAAGCTAAACCCAGGCGAAGCGATGTTCCTGTTTGCCGAAACGCCGCACGCCTATCTGCAGGGCGTGGCGCTGGAGGTAATGGCAAACTCCGATAACGTGCTGCGCGCGGGCCTGACGCCGAAATACATTGATATTCCGGAGCTGGTTGCTAACGTGAAATTTGTCGCGAAGCCTGCGGATGAGCTGCTGACTCAGCCGGTGAAAAAAGGTGCAGAGCTGGACTTCCCTATCCCGGTTGACGATTTTGCGTTCTCTTTGCACGATCTGAGCGATGCTGAAACCGCCATCGCCCAGGACAGTGCAGCGATCCTGTTCTGTGTGGAAGGCGAAGCCGTTCTGAATAAAGGTGAACAACGTCTGGTACTTAAGCCAGGTGAGTCGGCGTTTGTTGCGGCTAACGAGTCGCCTGTCAGCATCAGCGGCAGCGGTCGTCTGGCACGTGTTTTCAATAAACTTTAAGGACTTACTGAATTATTTAACAACTCTTGCTAAGCTAGTTAAAGGCTTTATATCACCGGGCGGTTTTTACCGCCTGGTTTCATTTTAGGGATAGTCGCAATGAAAAAATCGGTCGTAGCGGTAGGAGTGATTGTTGCATTAGGCGTTATCTGGACGGGTGCCTCCTGGTATACCGGGAAACAGCTGGAAAGCCGTCTGGCAGAAATGATGACGCAGGCAAACAGCGAAATTAAGCGCAGCGCACCAGAAGCCGGCGTGGAGCTGAGCTATCAAAATTATCAGCGCGGCGTATTTACCAGCCATATGCAGGTTGTTGTTAAGCCCGTTGCCGGTAACCAGAACGCGTGGCTGAAACCGGGCCAGAGCGTGGTACTGGATGAAGAGGTCAGCCATGGCCCGTTCCCGCTGGCGCAGTTAAAATCCTTTAACCTGATCCCTTCAATGGCATCAGCGAAAACGGTTCTGGTTAATAACGAAGTGACGAAGCCGCTGTTCGACCTGGCCAAAAATGCGTCGCCATTCGAGATTAACACCCGCATCAGCTATGCCGGTGACACACGTTCTGATATCGACCTGAAAGCACTGAACTACGAAAACGGTAACGAGAAAGTCGCCTTCAGCGGCGGTACTTTCCAGCTTGATGCCGATCGTGACGGAAAAAATGTTTCTCTGACTGGCGATGCGCAAAGCGGTCTGGTCAATGCCGTCAACGAGTACAACCAGAAAGTTCAGTTAACGTTCAACAACCTGAAAGCCAGCGGCAACAGCCGTATGACCGATTTTGATGAGCGTATTGGCGATCAGAAATTCAGTCTCGATAAACTTGCCATTGCGATTGAAGGCAAAGAGATGGCCGTGCTGGAAGGCATGGATCTGGACGGTAAGTCCGACGTGTCCAAAGATGGCAAAAGCATCAATACCCAACTGGATTACACGCTGAAAAGCCTGAAAGTGCAGAATCAGGATCTGGGCAACGGCAAACTTTCGCTGAAAATTGGCAATATCGACGGCCAGGCGTGGCATGCGTTTAGCCAGAAATACAGCAAAGAGAGCCAGGCCTTGCTGACCGATGCCGCGCTTCAGCAAAATCCTGAAGTTTATCAGCAACAAGCCATGGCAGTGCTGTTCAACAACCTGCCCATTCTGCTGAAAGGCGAACCGGTCATCACCATCGCGCCGCTGAGCTGGAAAAACAGCAAGGGCGAAACCAACTTTAACCTGTCACTGTTCCTGAAAGATCCGGCAACTGCCACCGGCGAGCCACAGACGCTGGCGCAGGAGGTGGATCGCAGCGTGAAGTCTCTCGACAGCAAGCTGACCATTCCAATGGACATGGCGACCGAGTTCATGACCCAGATTGCTAAACTGGAAGGCTATGGCGAAGAAGACGCCGGCAAGCTGGCGAACCAGCAGGTGAAAGGCCTGGCGGCGATGGGCCAGATGTTCCGCATCACGAAGGTGGAAGACAACACCATTTCCACCAGCCTGCAGTATGCCAACGGCCAGGTCACACTCAACGGCGACAAAATGCCGCTGGAGGACTTTGTCGGGATGTTTGGGATGCCGACGCTGGGGATGCCGGAACCGGCTGCACCGCAGCAGTAAACAGCAAAACCCCTCATATGAGGGGTTTTTTATTGCCGGGTGGCGCTGACGCTTACCCGGCCTACGATTCCGGGCCGTTGTAGGCCCGTGCAAGCGCAGCGCCGCCGGGCGATGTGCAGTGGAGGTTACTTCACCGTCACTAACCGCGCGGCCACAATCTGGTGCCCGGCCTGGACATCGGTATTCTCAATGCGCTGCATGATCCTGTCCGCTAGGGTGTAGCCCATCTCCCGTGCAGGGGTCGTGGCCCAGACGATCGGAAGATCGTCGAGCGCGTTTTCGCCAACATCCGCAAACGCGCCCAGCGCCACCTGATGCCCGAAGAAGGTTTCTACGCCGCCCTCACCGCTCTGGCGGCCAGCACGAATTAAGCCAAACCATGCGCCCATCGCAATGACGTCGTTATAGCAAATCACCGCACTTATCGTCGGGCTGCTGCGTAATAGTGAGCCGATCGCTTCAGCGGCTTTCTTCTGGCTGGATTCACACTCCACGACCCATTCACTGTGGAACGGTAAGCCATATTTAATCAGCGTGGCGCAGTAGCCCCCCACCCGTTCGGCGCGCGTCAGGGACGAGCTTTGGCCGCCCAGCCAGGCAATCCGTTGATGTCCACGATGAATAAGATGCTCGGTCAGCATTTGCGCGGCCTGCATGTTGTCAGGGCGCAGCGTATCGGCTTCGTCGAGATAGCTGGCACGCGAAGCAAACACCAGCGGGACGCCTTTCTCAGCGGCGCGTTCACACAGCTCACTTCCCACGCCGGACGCCCCGGCGATGATAATCCCATCGACACCCTGCGTCAGGAGCATATCCAGACGCTGGAGTAATTGATCAGACTCACGCCCGCCATGCAGCAGAAACACCATCCGTCCCTGCGCCTCAAGTGCTTCCGTCAGCCCGGCGGTAAGCTCCGCGTAAAACGGAGAGGTCAGGTCGCGGACGATCAAACCAATCACCCCACTTTGCCCCCCACGCAGAGCCGAGGCCTGACGGTTACGCACGAAGCCCAGTTGCTCAACAGCCTCGTTGACCCGCTGGCCGGTCGCAGGAGAAATGCGCCCTTTCCCGCTCAACACCAGAGAAACGGTGCTGACAGATACACCAGCCGCAAGTGCGACATCATTGATGGTAATTTTTTTCGCTACAGCCATGTCCTGGCGTGACTCCCTGATAATGAGATCGGTAAAACGTTTTATCAATACGTTATCTTTATACTACCAGTAAAAGCCTGAGAATGTGATTTAGCGCGCACTAAAGTTTGATAAAACGTTTTATCTTCTCGCTGCATTGAAGCAGGTAAATCTTTTTTAACTATCAAGGAGTCGTTTTATGACGGCGAAAGCAGCACAAAAAATATCGCTGTGGGAATTTTTCCAGCAACTGGGTAAAACCTTTATGCTGCCCGTGGCGCTTCTCTCGTTCTGCGGGATCATGCTGGGGATCGGCAGTTCGCTGAGCAGTAACGATGTCATCACCCTGATCCCGTTCCTCGGCAACCCTGTGCTGCAGGCCATCTTTATCTGGATGAGTAAAGTCGGCTCCTTTGCGTTCAGCTTCCTCCCCGTTATGTTCTGTATCGCGATCCCGCTCGGCCTGGCGCGTGAGAACAAAGGCGTAGCAGCTTTTGCGGGCTTCGTGGGTTATGCGGTCATGAACCTTGCAGTCAACTTCTGGCTAACCGCGAAAGGCATTCTCCCGACTACAGATGCGGCGGTGCTGAAAGCGAACAACATCCAGAGTGTCATTGGCATTCAGTCCATTGATACCGGGATACTTGGCGCAGTGATCGCAGGCGTTATCATCTGGATGCTGCACGAACGCTTCCACAACATCCGCCTGCCCGATGCGCTGGCGTTCTTTGGCGGCACCCGCTTTGTGCCAATTGTCACCCTGGTCGTTATGGGCCTGTTCGGTCTGATCATTCCGCTGATTTGGCCCGTCTTCGCGATGGGTATCACCGGTATTGGCCGCATTATTAACGGTGCCGGTGATTTCGGTCCGATGATCTTCGGTACTGGCGAACGTCTGCTGCTACCGTTTGGTCTGCAGCATATCCTCGTGGCACTGATCCGCTTTACCGAAGCAGGCGGCACCATGGATGTGTGTGGTCACGATGTCAGTGGTGCACTGACCATCTTCCAGGCACAACTGAGCTGCCCAACCTCACATGGCTTCTCTGAAAGCGCAACCCGCTTCCTGTCACAGGGTAAAATGCCAGCCTTCCTCGGCGGTCTGCCAGGTGCGGCGCTGGCAATGTACCACTGCGCACGCCCGGAAAACCGTCATAAAATTAAAGGCCTGCTGATCTCCGGCGTGATCGCCTGTGTCGTCGGCGGCACCACCGAGCCAATCGAGTTCTTGTTCCTGTTCGTAGCGCCGGTGCTGTACCTCATTCACGCCGTGCTGACCGGTCTGGGCTTTACCGTTATGGCCGTGCTGGGTGTGACTATCGGTAACACTGACGGCAACGTGATTGACTTCGTGGTGTTCGGTATCCTTCACGGCCTGTCCACTAAGTGGTATCTGGTCCCGGTGGTGGCAGCTATCTGGTTTGCGGTGTACTACGGTATCTTCCGCTTCGCGATCACCCGCTTTAACCTGAAAACACCAGGCCGTGATACCGATACCGCCACCAGCGTTGAGCAGGCGGTGGCAGGGACGATAGGAAAATCCGGCTATAACACCCCTGCCATTCTGGCGGCGCTGGGTGGTGCGGATAACATTACCTCACTGGATAACTGCATCACCCGTCTGCGTTTATCGGTAGCGGATATGTCAAAAGTCGATACCAACGCACTGAAAGCCAACCGGGCCATCGGCGTGGTACAGTTAAATCAGCATAATTTGCAGGTTGTCATCGGCCCGCAGGTGCAGTCAGTAAAAGATGAACTGGCAACCCTGATGCGAACAGTAGAAGCCTGATGCCGCAACCCCCTCACCATGAGGGGGTTTTACTTTAAGGACTAACGTCATGTTTGATTTTTCTACCGTCGTGGATCGCCACGGCACCTGGTGTACTCAGTGGGATTACGTGGCCGATCGGTTTGGCGCTGCCGACCTGCTGCCTTTCACTATTTCTGATATGGATTTCGCGACAGCCCCGTGCATTACAGATGCACTGCAACAGCGGATTAATCACGGCGTGTTCGGCTACAGCCGCTGGAAGAATGACGAGTTCCTTGCGGCCATTGCCCACTGGTTCCGGCAGCGTTTTAACAGCCGTATTGATCCCCAAACCCTCGTTTATGGTCCTTCCGTTATCTACATGGTCTCCGAACTGATTCGCATCTGGTCAAAACCGGGAGATGGCGTCGTGGTGCATACTCCGGCTTACGATGCCTTTTATAAAGCCATCGAAGGCAACGCACGTAATGTTGTTGCCGTTGCGATGGAAAAACACGCGACCGGCTGGCAGGGAAATATGGCAGCGCTTGAAGAGGCGCTGGCGAAACCTGAAAACAGTATTCTGCTGTTGTGCAGCCCGCAAAACCCAACGGGTAAAGTCTGGACACGCGAAGAGTTGACCGTTATAGCAGAGCTTTGCGCACGTTATGACGTGGCGGTGATCAGCGATGAGATCCACATGGACATGGTATGGGGCGAACACCGTCACACCCCGTGGAACGACGTGGCGCGGGGCAAATGGGCATTGCTGACCTCCGGCTCCAAGAGCTTTAACATTCCGGCACTGACCGGAGCATACGGTTTGATCGGCGATGATGAGACCCGCAATGCTTACCTGAGTGCGCTTAAAGGCCGCGATGGACTCTCTTCCCCTTCCGTACTGGCACTTACCGCACACATAGCCGCTTACCAGCAGGGTGAAACCTGGCTGGATGCGTTAAGGGCTTATCTGGAAGAAAACCTGCAGTATATTGCGCACGAATTAAACAGTGCTTTTCCGAAACTCAACTGGCAGCCGCCCGAGGCGACCTATCTCGCGTGGATCGATCTGCGCCCGTTAAATCTTGATGATCGCGCCCTGCAAAACGTGCTGATTGAGCAGCAAAAAGTCGCCATCATGCCGGGATATACCTACGGTGAAGAAGGTAATGGTTTTGTCCGTCTCAACGCAGGCTGCCCTCGCAGCAAGCTGGAGCAAGGGGTCCAGCGGCTGATCGCCGGGATTAACACCCTCCTGTAATGCATTTGCGCAACGGAATATTCCCTTGCGCAAATAGCTTTTTACCTCGTTTTGTTTTTATAATATGGCGCACTTTAACCAGAAAAGAGTGCGACCATGATTGATACACGCCTGCCTTTAACTGATATTCATCGTCACCTTGACGGTAACATTCGTGCCCAAACCATCCTCGATCTTGGCCGCCAGTATAATTTAACGCTTCCTGCTCAAACGCTTGAAGCCCTGATCCCCCATGTGCAGGTTACGTCTAATGAACCGGACCTGGTCAGCTTCCTGAGCAAACTTGACTGGGGCGTGAAGATGCTGGCCTCGCTGGACGCCTGCCGCCGCGTAGCATTCGAGAACATTGAAGACGCGGCTCGCAACGGCCTGCATTACGTCGAACTGCGCTTTTCACCTGGCTATATGGCAATGACCCACAACCTGCCCGTCGCGGGCGTGGTGGAAGCGGTGATTGAAGGCGTTCGTGAAGGGTGTAAGGCCTTTGATGTCGAAGCGCGTTTGATTGGCATTATGAGCCGTACCTTCGGAGAAGCCGCCTGCCTGCAGGAGCTGGAAGCACTGCTTGCGCATCGCGACCAGATCACCGCCGTTGACCTTGCCGGTGATGAACTCGGTTTCCCTGGCAGCCTGTTCCTCTCCCATTTCAACCGTGCGCGAGACGCTGGCTGGCACATCACCGTTCATGCGGGTGAAGCCGCAGGCCCCGAAAGCATCTGGCAGGCGATTCGCGAGCTGGGTGCAGAGCGTATCGGCCACGGCGTGAAAGCCGTTGAAGATCGCGCGTTGATGGATTTTCTGGCAGAACAGCGCATCGGGATTGAATCCTGCCTGACCTCCAATATTCAGACCAGCACAGTCGCGACGCTGGCGCAGCATCCACTGAAAACCTTCCTCGAACACGGTGTGCTGGCCTCACTGAACACTGACGATCCGGCAGTTCAGGGCGTGGATATTATTCACGAATACAACATTGCCGCGCCGCAGGCCGGGCTGAGCCGCGAGCAGATCCGCCAGGCGCAGGTTAACGGGCTGGAAATCGCCTTCTTAACGGCAGAAGAAAAACAGGCTCTGCGCGACAAGGTTGCACAAGGATAGTCCTTTGCCGGGTGGCGGCTTCGCCTTACCCGGCCTACACATTATTATGCCAGACAGAGCGTTGCGCGATGTTTGGCAGATTCGATCCCCAGTTCGATCAGCTCCATAATCTGAATCGCCTGACTGGCGGGCACCGGATTCTCCCCTGTGCCGTTCAGTGCGTCACGAATAGCCGCATAATACGCCGGATAGTTGCCCGGTATGGTCAGCAGCGTTTCCTGGACCTGTTCTTCCCCCTCTGCTCGCGTCACTACGCCGTCCCGCATGTCATAACCCCAGTCCTCCTGCGGCAGACGCTCACCATTTTTCAGGCGATCCTCCTGAGGGTCCAGGCCATACTTCACGTAGCTACCGCGCGTGCCGTGCAGAATGTAGCGTGCTGATTCTGCGGCAGCGAGCATCGTCCCGTGCAGCACAATACGGCGCTGCGGATAACTCAAAATCGCGTGAAAGTAATCCGTCGTCTGCGCGCCCGATCTGAGCTGAGCCAGATCGACGGTCATGCTCACCGGCAGCCCGAACAGATTGACGGCCTGATCGAGAAGATGCGGCGCTAAGTCGTACCAGATACCGCTACCGGGGCCTGCCTGTTCGCGCCACCGGGAGCGCACTTGCGGGCGAAAACGGTCAAAATGCGATTCAAAATAGACAATCTCTCCGAGTGTTCCCTCGCTGAGTAACGCTTTCACCGTCAGGAAATCGCTGTCCCAGCGGCGGTTATGAAAGACCGACAGCAGCCTGCCCAGGCTTCGCGCCAGGGAATCCAGTTCACGAGCCTGTGACAACGTCACGGTAAAGGGTTTGTCGACTACCACATGCTTGCCCGCCTCCAGCGCGGATTTTGCCAGCGGAAAGTGGGTATCGTTGGGAGTAGGAATAACAATGAGGTCAATGTTGGGATCGTTAAACAGATGCTTAGGCTCAGATACAACCTGAACGGTGGGCCAGTCGGCATGGACTTTGGTGGCATCGCTGCTGGAAATCGCCACAAGCATCATGCCGGGCGTCCCCGCAATCAGAGGGGCGTGAAAGGTTTTACTTGCGTACCCATAACCAATGAGTCCGACACGGATATTTTCACTCATAGCGTTGCCCTCTCAGGTAATCATCTTATTTCATCCTGGTTGCCCTGCCAGCACCCCACATTAATAATGTGCCATATGACTTAAAATAGCATCCTCTGCCGGTTGTTTTTGTAACATTTGCATAACTTGCTAATGTTGTTTAAGGGAATCGTTCCCAAAGCACTTGCCGGGAAAGATGTTGCGCTGTAGCATTTGCAATCTGTATTTATGGATAAATTACAAACACGAATCATGACGTCAATAATTAATCGAATCATTGAATTAGCGGGATGGATTGTCCTTGGGGTGTCGGTCATTTTGCTGGGCGTTGCCAGCCATATCGATAACTACCAGCCGCCGGAGCCTGCCGCTGTCGTACAACCGAAGTAATCTCACCGCCGTAATAAAGAGTGACATATCGTGTCAGTTACATATTGCCAGCCGTGTTGAACAGGGTTAACCTTCTCTTCCAGGCATCCTTGATGCCTGTTTCTTCACAAAGAAAACTCCTAATTTAGTCGCGTTACCTGAGTGGGCAGTTTACGTCTTTATTAATCCGTTTATTATTCGAACGAATTACCTTCACTGGTATTACACACTTTTATATGGAAACTTATTAATATGACAGTTCAGGACTATTTATTAAAATTTCGCAAGATCAATTCCCTTGAGAGCCTGGAAAAACTGTTTGACCATCTGAACTACACGCTGGCGGATAATCAGGACATCATCAATATGTACCGCGCCGCAGACCATCGCCGTGCAGAGCTTGTCTCCGGTGGCCGCCTGTACAATGTGGGCGAAGTCCCTAAATCTGTATGGCGTTATGTACTATAAGAAAGTAGCCATCCGCGTGAAATGTTATATACTCTCCGCCCTGCAAATTTCTGTATACCATTTCACGCAGACTGATGGGAGAGATCATGACCGCATCGCCTGGAGAAAGAATTGGAGGCTGGTTAATCGCCCCGCTGGCATGGCTGCTGGTTGCCTTATTAAGCGCATCGCTGGCGCTTTTGCTTTACACCACTGCATTGATCACCCCTCACGCAATCCAGACATTGATGTCGCAAAGTGTGCTTAATATTGCGATGTGGTTTGTTTCATTCGTTTTCGCGATTGCCATGTGGTACTACACGTTGTGGCTGACTATCGCATTCTTTAAGCGCCGCAAGAGTGTGCCAAAGCACTACATTATCTGGCTGCTGATCTCCGTCCTGCTGGCGATAAAGGCTTTTGCTTTTTCACCGGTATCAGACGCGCTGGCGGTTCGTCAGCTTCTGTTCCCGCTGCTGGCGGCGGCGCTTCTGGTGCCCTATTTCAAGCGTTCAGCGCGCGTGAAGAACACCTTCGTTAACCCGTAATAACCTTACAGTTAACCTGTTGTCGCCTGGTGTGGTTTGTCCGATAATAGGCGGCTTTTTTATTTCAGGCTGAATAATGACCGATTACTTACTGCTCTTTGTCGGAACTGTGCTGGTTAACAACTTCGTGCTGGTGAAGTTCCTCGGCCTGTGCCCGTTTATGGGCGTTTCCAAAAAACTGGAGACGGCAATGGGCATGGGGCTGGCGACCACCTTCGTGATGACGCTGGCGTCGATTTGCGCCTGGTGGATTGACACCTGGGTCCTCATCCCGTTGGGCTTAACCTATTTACGCACGCTGGCCTTTATTCTGGTCATCGCGGTGGTGGTGCAATTCACCGAAATGGTTGTACGCAAAACCAGCCCGGCGCTGTATCGCCTGCTGGGCATCTTTCTGCCACTGATCACCACCAACTGTGCCGTGCTGGGTGTGGCGCTGCTGAACATTAACCTTGGGCACAACTTTATGCAGTCGGCGCTGTACGGTTTCTCCGCCGCGGTAGGTTTTTCTCTGGTTATGGTGCTGTTCGCCTCGATTCGTGAACGTCTGGCGGCGGCAGATATTCCTGCGCCGTTTCGCGGTAATGCGATTGCGCTCGTTACTGCGGGCTTAATGTCTCTGGCCTTTATGGGCTTTAGTGGTCTGGTGAAGTTGTAATGAATGCTATCTGGATTGCCATCGCGTCCATCAGCGTACTGGGATTAGTGTTTGGCATCATTCTGGGCTATGCCTCCCGCCGTTTCGCGGTCGAGGACGATCCGGTTGTTGAAAAAATCGATGAACTGTTACCGCAGAGCCAGTGTGGGCAATGTGGCTACCCTGGCTGCCGCCCTTATGCGGAGGCGGTGGGTATTCAGGGTGAAAAAATCAACCGCTGTGCGCCTGGTGGCGAAGCGGTAATGCTGAAAATTGCCGCCCTGCTTAATGTCGATCCGCAGCCTGTTGATGGCGGTGCGGAGGTGCAGGAGCCGGTACGAGCCCTCGCCGTGATCGACGAAGCCAACTGCATTGGCTGCACTAAATGTATTCAGGCGTGCCCCGTTGACGCTATCGTCGGCGCAACCCGCGCTATGCACACCGTTGTGGCGGATTTGTGCACCGGCTGTAACCTCTGCGTGGCCCCCTGCCCGACGCAGTGTATAGAATTACGCCCGGTTGAAACGACTACCGAAAACTGGAAGTGGGATCTTCAAACCATTCCGGTTCGCATCATTCCTGTGGAACAACATGCTTAAGTTATTTTCTGCTTTCAGAAAAGAGAAGATTTGGGACTTCGATGGTGGCATTCATCCACCAGAGATGAAAACCCAGTCCAACGGCACACCGCTGCGTCAAATACCGCTGGCGACCCGTTACGTTATGCCGCTGAAACAGCATATCGGTACGGAAGGCGAACTGTGCGTGAAAGAAGGCGACCTTGTCCTTCGCGGCCAGCCGTTGACCTTTGGTCGTGGACGTATGTTGCCGGTACACGCCCCCACCTCCGGCCGGGTGGTGTCGATTGCTCCCCATACCGTGGCACACCCTTCTGCTCTCTCTGAACTGAGCGTTATCATTGAAGCCGACGGTGAAGACCGCTGGATCGAACGTGATGGCTGGAGCGATTATCGCACTCATAGCCGTGAGGCGCTCATTGAACGTATTCATCAGTTCGGCGTGGCCGGGCTGGGTGGCGCGGGGTTCCCGACGGGCATTAAACTGCGCGGTGGCGGCGACAAAATCGAGACGCTGATTATCAACGCCGCCGAGTGTGAACCGTACATTACCGCAGACGATCGTCTGATGCAGGACTGCGCTGCGCAGGTGGTGGAAGGCATTCGTATCCTCGCGCACATTCTGCAACCACGTGAAGTGCTGATCGGCATTGAAGATAACAAACCGCAGGCGATCTCCATGCTGCGTGCAGTGCTGGCGGGCAGCCACGATATTAGCCTGCGCGTCATCCCGACCAAATACCCGTCTGGCGGTGCGAAACAGCTCACGCAAATACTGACCGGTAAACAGGTGCCGCACGGCGGTCGTTCCTCTGATATTGGCGTGCTGATGCAAAACGTCGGCACGGCGTATGCGGTAAAACGCGCGGTTGTTGACGGCGAGCCGCTGACCGAGCGCGTGGTGACGTTGACCGGTGAGTCAGTGTCTCGTCCTGGCAACGTCTGGGCGCGTCTGGGCACACCGGTACGCCATCTGCTGGAACAGGCCGGATTCTGCCCTGGCAGCGACCAGATGGTGATTATGGGCGGCCCGCTGATGGGCTTTACCCTGCCGTGGCTGGATGTTCCGGTGGTGAAAATTACCAACTGCCTGCTCGCCCCTTCCCCAACGGAGATGGGCGAAGAGCAGGAAGAGAAAGGCTGTATTCGCTGCAGCGCCTGTGCCGATGCCTGCCCGGCGGATCTGCTGCCGCAGCAGCTTTACTGGTACAGCAAAGGTCAATTGCACGATAAGGCGAAAGCGCACAATCTTGCCGACTGTATCGAGTGCGGTGCCTGTGCCTGGGTCTGCCCAAGCAACATTCCGCTGGTGCAGTATTTCCGTCAGGAGAAGGCAGAGATTTACGCCATTTCGATGGAAGAGAAGCGCGCGGCCGAAGCGAAAGCCCGTTTTGAGGCGCGTCAGGCACGACTTGAGCGCGAGAAACTCGCTCGCCAGGAACGTCATAAACAAGCTGCTGTGCAGCCTGGTGAGAAAGATCAGGACGCGATTAACGCCGCGCTGGCACGCGTTCGCGAGAAAAAAGCGACTGCGGCGCAAACCATCGTCATCGCTGCGGGCGAGAAGCCGGATAACAGTGAAGCGATTGCCGCCCGCGAAGCGCGTAAGGCCGAAGCCCGTGCTCGTCAGGCAGAGAAAGCGAAAAACACGCAGGCAGACGCTGAAGTCGATCCGCGTAAAGCTGCTGTTGAAGCGGCCATCGCCCGCGCCAAAGCGCGTAAAGCCGAACAGCAGAGCGTAGCGCCTGCACCGGAAACGGTGGACCCACGCAAGGCAGCCGTTGAAGCGGCCATCGCCCGTGCCAAAGCGCGTAAAGCCGAACAGCAGAACGTAGCGCCTGTACCGGAAACGGTGGACCCACGCAAGGCAGCCGTTGAAGCGGCCATCGCCCGCGCCAAAGCGCGTAAAGCCGAACAGCAGAACGTAGCACCTGCACCGGAAACGGTGGACCCACGCAAGGCAGCCGTTGAAGCGGCCATCGCCCGTGCCAAAGCGCGTAAAGCGGCACAGCAGGAAGAACAATCCGAAGCCGCGAACGACGATCCACGCAAAGCCGCCGTCGCTGCCGCGATTGCGCGCGTTCAGGCGAAGAAAGCCGCACAGCAAGCCGTTAACGAGGATTAAATGGTTTTCAGAATCGCAAGTTCCCCTTATACCCATAACCAGCGCCAGACATCACGCATTATGATGCTGGTCTGCCTGGCTGCACTGCCTGGCATTGCCGTACAGCTCTGGTTCTTCGGCTGGGGAAGCCTTTTCCAGTTGGTTCTTGGCTGTGCCAGCGCCTTAGCGGCGGAAGCCCTGATCCTGAAGCTGCGCAAGATGAATGTCACCCGTATTTTGAGCGACAACTCCGCGCTCCTGACAGGCCTCCTGCTGGCAATCAGTATTCCTCCGTTTGCGCCGTGGTGGATGGTGGTGTTAGGCACGGTATTCGCCGTGATTATCGCTAAACAGCTCTATGGCGGACTGGGGCATAACCCGTTTAACCCGGCGATGATTGGTTACGTAGTGCTGCTGATCTCCTTCCCGGTGCAGATGACCAGCTGGTTGCCGCCGCATGAGATCGCTGCAACCGTGCCTGGCTTTATGGATGCGCTGCAGGTGATCTTTACCGGCCATACGGCGCTCGGTGCGGATATGAACACGCTGCGTATGGGCGTGGACGGTATTAGCCAGGCCACGCCGCTCGATACCTTTAAAACGTCCCTGCATGCCGGACACAGCGTTGAGCAGATTATGAAATCGCCTATCTACAGCGGCATGCTGGCAGGTGCTGGCTGGCAGTGGGTCAACCTGGCGTATCTGTTGGGTGGTGTGTTCCTGCTGCAACAGAAAGCGATTCGCTGGCATATTCCGGTCAGTTTCCTCGTGACGCTGGCGCTCTGCTCTACGCTCGGTTGGTTATTCGCCCCTGAATCACTGGCCAGCCCACAGATGCATCTGCTCTCTGGTGCCACTATGCTGGGCGCGTTCTTTATTCTGACCGATCCGGTAACGGCCTCAACGACCAACCGTGGCCGCATGATCTTTGGCGCGCTGGCGGGGTTGCTGGTCTGGCTTATCCGCAGCTTTGGCGGTTACCCCGATGGCGTCGCCTTTGCCGTCCTGCTCGCTAATATTACCGTTCCGCTTATCGACTACTACACGCGTCCGCGCGTATACGGTCACCGCTAAGGGTTTCGCCATGCTAAAAACAATGCAAAAACACGGCGTGACGCTGGCAATTTTCGCCGCAGCCCTGACAGGGCTGACCGCGCTGGTTAACGAACTGACCAAAACAACGATTGATGAGCAGGCCACGAAGCAGCAAAAAGCGCTGTTTGATCAGGTGATCCCGTCTGACTTCTACGATAATGACCTGCAGAAAAGCTGCTTTATTGTTCAGGCTCCCCAGTTAGGCAAAGGGACGCATCGCGTCTTTATTGCACGTAAAGGGGATGATGCGGTAGGTGCCGTAATGGAGGCAACCGCACCCGATGGCTACTCAGGTGCCATTCAACTGCTTGTGGGAAGCGATTTCTCAGGTACCGTGCTGGGCACCCGCGTGACGGAACATCACGAGACACCGGGTCTTGGAGATAAGATCGAACCACGTCTGAGTGACTGGATTTTGCACTTTGCCGGTAAAGTTATTCATGGCGAAAATGATACTGCCTTTGCGGTGAAGAAAGATGGCGGTGAGTTCGACCAGTTCACGGGGGCAACCATCACGCCACGCGCGGTCGTTAACGCCGTAAAACGTGCCGGGTTATATGCAGAAACGCTGCCCGCGCAGATCAACAATCTTCCGGCCTGTGAGGAGTAATCATGAGCCAGGTTAAAGAGGTTATCGTCCAGGGACTCTGGAAGAACAACTCCGCGCTGGTGCAGTTGCTGGGGATGTGCCCGCTGCTGGCGGTCACATCCACTGCGACCAACGCGCTTGGTCTGGGCCTGGCGACGACGCTGGTGCTGACCCTGACCAACTTGTCCATCTCTGCCCTGCGCCGCTGGACGCCGTCGGAAATCCGTATTCCGATTTACGTGATGATCATCGCCTCGGTGGTGAGTGTCGTGCAGATGCTGATTAACGCCTATGCGTTTGGCCTGTACCAGTCGCTTGGGATCTTTATTCCGCTTATTGTAACCAACTGTATCGTCGTGGGCCGTGCGGAAGCCTTTGCGGTGAAGAATAGCCCGGCCATGTCAGCGCTGGATGGATTCTCTATCGGTATGGGAGCCACCGGCGCAATGTTCGTTCTGGGATCACTACGCGAAATTCTGGGCAACGGTACGCTGTTTGACGGTGCGGACGCACTGCTGGGCGGCTGGGCAAGAGCCTTGCGTATTGAGGTGTTCCATACGGACACCCCGTTCCTGCTGGCGATGTTGCCACCGGGCGCTTTTATTGGCCTTGGCATGATGCTGGCGATAAAATACCTGATCGATGAAAAACGTAAACGCCGTGCCGCCGAGCGCAGCGTTCAGGAAGGGATACCCGAGAAGGCTTCATGAATAAAGAGAAACGCATTGCGATCCTGACCCGTCTGCGGAATGAAAATCCACACCCCACGACGGAGCTGAATTTTACCTCTCCTTTTGAGCTGCTGATCGCGGTGCTGCTCTCTGCGCAGGCCACTGACGTAAGCGTCAACAAAGCCACTGCCCTGCTCTATCCCGTTGCCAATACGCCGCAGGCTATGCTTGATTTGGGCGTGGAGGGCGTGAAGTCCTATATCAAGACCATCGGCCTGTTTAACAGCAAAGCCGAAAATGTGATTAAGACCTGCCGCATTTTGCTGGAGCAGCATGGTGGCGAGGTGCCGGAAGATCGTGCGGCGCTGGAAGCGCTGCCGGGCGTAGGCCGTAAGACAGCGAATGTGGTGCTGAATACTGCGTTTGGCTGGCCGACTATCGCCGTTGACACTCATATTTTCCGCGTGTCTAACCGCACCAACTTCGCGCCAGGTAAAAACGTCGAGCAGGTCGAAGAGAAACTATTAAAAGTTGTTCCCGCCGAATTCAAGGTTGATTGCCATCACTGGTTGATCCTTCATGGACGCTACACCTGTATTGCACGCAAGCCCCGCTGTGGTTCCTGCATTATTGAAGATTTGTGCGAATTTAAAGAAAAAGTCTATTCCTGATCCCACCTTTTCTTTTTTTACTTCTCCTGTCAAAACCTTATAAAAGGAAGGTCATCTGTGAACCTTCCTTTTGACCGTCAATTGTCCGTCCCTGATGCTTTTAACGTTGTCGATTGTGTGGTCATTTAACACTCAAACAGGTTAATTGTTTTTTCATCATCAAAAATTTCTATACATATGTGATCAAGATCACTCTGATAACGTCATGTTGGATTTTTGTTGTTAAACCTTGCGCAAACCCTTTGCCAGACAAGATATAACCCTTTCAATACCGCAGATAAGACCACTCATTTTTCAGAATATGGACCATATCACTACCTGAAAGGCCAAATAGCAGAACATATCGCCATACAGCCGCTTTCAGGGGGATTCTGTAGTGAAAAAAACCAGCATTATCCAACCAATAAAATTTAACGCTGAATAACATTTGCATGATCCGACGATTATACCGCTTGAGTTATATGTAACAGAGTATTACAAACATCTTGCCAGACGGGTCAGGATAGTGAACATTACCCGCCGTTTCCCCTCCCAATATAACTATAAAGCGGATGGACTACGGTCATCACGCTATGAACACCCCCGTTAATATGGGATGTAAAAAAAGAGGTATATGTGTCTACTGCAAACAATAAACCAACAGAAGAAAGCGTGAGCCTGAACGCTTTTAAACAACCAAAAGCGTTCTATCTCATCTTCTCTATTGAGTTATGGGAGCGTTTTGGTTATTACGGCCTGCAAGGGATCATGGCGGTTTACCTGGTAAAACAACTGGGTATGTCCGAAGCAGATTCTATCACGCTGTTCTCTTCATTCAGTGCACTGGTGTACGGCCTGGTCGCTATCGGCGGCTGGCTGGGCGATAAAGTTCTCGGCACCAAACGTGTCATTATGCTGGGTGCCATCGTGCTGGCGATTGGTTATGCACTGGTTGCATGGTCCGGGCATGATGCGGCTGTGGTCTATATGGGTATGGCGACCATCGCGGTCGGTAACGGTCTGTTCAAAGCGAACCCGTCTTCCCTGCTCTCTACCTGCTACAGCAAAGATGACCCGCGTCTGGACGGTGCATTCACCATGTACTACATGTCCGTGAACATCGGTTCCTTCTTCTCCATGCTGGCAACGCCATGGCTGGCCGCGAAATTCGGCTGGAGCGTCGCGTTCTCCCTGTCCGTGGTCGGTATGCTGATCACCGTGGTGAACTTTGCTTTCTGCAAACGCTGGGTGAAAGACTACGGTTCAAAGCCGGACTTCGAACCAGTACACATGGGCAAACTGCTGGCCACCATCGTCGGCGTTGTGATCCTCGCGGCTGTCGCGACCTGGCTGCTGCATAACCAGGGCGTCGCTCGTGCGGTTCTGGGTGTGGTTGCACTCGGTATCGTTATCATCTTCGGTAAAGAAGCCTTCTCCATGCAGGGTGCTGCACGCCGCAAGATGATTGTTGCCTTCATTCTGATGCTGGAAGCGATTATCTTCTTCGTGCTGTACAGCCAGATGCCAACCTCTCTGAACTTCTTCGCTATCCGCAACGTTGAACACTCTATTCTGGGTATCGCGTTCGAACCGGAGCAGTATCAGGCACTGAACCCGTTCTGGATCATGATTGGTAGCCCGATTCTGGCTGCTATCTATAACAAGATGGGTGACCGTCTGCCGATGCCGCATAAGTTTGCTATCGGTATGGTGCTCTGCTCTGGCGCGTTCCTGGTGCTGCCGCTGGGTACGAAATTTGCGACCGACGCAGGTATCGTCTCCGTTAACTGGCTGATCCTGAGCTACGCGCTGCAGTCTATCGGTGAGCTGATGATCTCCGGTCTGGGTCTGGCAATGGTTGCACAACTGGTGCCACAGCGTCTGATGGGCTTCATCATGGGTAGCTGGTTCCTGACCACTGCCGGTGCAGCAATCATCGCAGGTAAGATTGCAAACCTGATGGCAGTACCGGATAACGTGACCGATCCCCTGGTCTCTCTGAACGTTTACGGTTCTGTATTTATGCAAATCGGTATCGCAACGGCGGTTATCGCTGTGTTGATGCTGCTGACTGCACCAAAACTGAATCGTATGACTCAGGACGACGACAAAACCGCTAAAGCGACCGAAACCGCTACCGCGTAATGTCATCGGGAAACGACTGAACAGAAGCCGCTAATGATTAGCGGCTTTTTTTTTATCCTGCCGCGCACTAACATAGCGGAAACCTCAGCAAAAAGGAGTTACCGATGAAACTGTTCTACAAACCAGGCGCATGCTCTCTTGCTTCCCATATTACCCTGCGCGAGAGCGGCAAAGATTTCACGCTGGACGGCGTTGATCTGATGAAAAAGCGCCTGGAAAACGGCGACGACTTCTTTGCTATTAACCCGAAGGGGCAAGTTCCGGCTCTGCTGCTGGATGACGGTACGCTGCTCACCGAAGGTGTGGCGATTATGCAGTTCCTGGCTGATAACGTCCCGGATCGCCAGTTGCTGGCTCCCACAGGCAGTATTTCCCGCTACAAGACGCTGGAATGGCTGAACTATATCGCCACCGAGCTGCATAAAGGCTTCACGCCGCTTTTCCGTCCGGATACGCCTGAAGAATACAAACCAACCGTGCGTGCCCTGCTGGAGAAAAAGCTGCACTACATTAACGACTCGCTGAAAGACGATCAGTGGATCTGTGGCGCGCGTTTCACGATTGCCGATGCGTATCTGTTTACCGTTCTGCGCTGGGCGCGCGCGGTTAAGCTGAACCTGGATGGGTTAGACCATATCGCGTCTTATATGGAACGTGTGGCAGCGCGTCCTGCGGTAGCGGCGGCGCTGAAAGCGGAAGGGTTGAACTAACCAGGCGGTCTGTGTTGCCGGGTGGCGCTGACGCTTACCCGGCAATTCCCCAGCCCCTGCAAGCGCAGCGCCGCAGGGCATCGTTTAAAGCTGTGTCGCGCTGAAATAGTGCTCCGGCTTCGCGATACGATCCTGTGCCGCGACAACCTGTAATTCATATTCCTGCATCGTTTTCGTCGCAATCATGATTTCATAAACGGCTGCCGTCACGTGCTCCAGCGCATCACGCAGGCTCGCGCCCTGTAATAACTTCACCAGCAGCAGGCCACTGGTCACATCACCCACACCGACCGGCTGACGCACGCCAAAATCCACCAGCGGACGGCTGATATGCCACGCTTCGTCTTTCGTCACCAGCAGCATCTCGAAACGGTCCTGGCTCAACCCGGCGCGCGCCAGGTGCTTCACCAGTACAATCTCAGGCCCCTGAGCAATCAGCTCGCGAGAAGCGCTTACCGCCTCTTCTACGCTGTTAACCGGATGCTCACAGAGGATCTCCAGTTCGATCAGGTTTGGCGCGATGATATCGCTGGCGGGCAGTGCATGGCGCACATGAAACTCTGCAACGCCGGGGGCCACAATGCAGCCCTTCTCAGGATGCCCCATTACCGGGTCGCAAAAATATTTCGCCGCCGGGTTTGCCGCCTTTACCTGACGAACAATGCCAAGGATATGTTCACCCTGCTCTGCCGAGCCGAGGTAGCCGCTCAGTACGGCGTCACAGCGCTTAAGCTGGTCAATATCAGCAATGCCCTGCACAATCTCTGTCAGGTGCGAAGGCGGCATCACGCAGCCGGTCCATTTGCCGTATTGCGTATGGTTGGAAAACTGTACCGTATTAAGTGGCCAGACGTTGGCACCGAGACGGCGCATCGGGAACTCCGCTGCGCTGTTGCCAGCATGCCCAAACACAACGTGGGACTGAATGGCGAGGATATTCTTCATTGTTTACTTACCACAACCCTGAAAAAACAAAAGGGCGTGGTTTCCCACGCCCCTGCATACTTTTAATTACTTCCAGCACACCAGACAGTAGTTTTTCTTACCACGACGCAGCAGCGTGTAGCGGCCATACAAACGATCGCCGTCAACGAAGGTGTATTCCGGGTCAGCCTGTTTCTCACCGTTAATGGTGATCGCGTTAGACGCGATGGTTTTGCGTGCCTGTCCGCGGGACGGCTGCAGCTCAGAATCCACCAGCGCCTGCATCAGGTCTGCACCTTTTTCCATCTCCACCATCGGCACGCCATCCTGTGCCAGCTGTTCGAAGTCCGCTTCGCTCAGATCGCTCAGCGTACCGTTGAACAGGCTTGCGGTGATGCGTTTCGCCGCTGCCAGACCTTCTTCGCCATGAACCAGTCTGGTGACTTCATCCGCCAGCACGTACTGCGCGCGTGGCGCTTTACCGCTGTTTTTATCTTCTTCTTCGAGGGCATTGATCGCTTCAATGTCCATGAAGGTGAAGAACTTCAGGAAGCGGTAAACGTCGGCATCCGCCGTGTTGATCCAGAACTGGTAGAATTTATACGGGCTGGTTTTCTTCGGATCGAGCCATACTGCGCCACCTTCGGTTTTACCGAATTTGGTGCCATCCGCTTTAGTGATTAACGGAACGGTCAGGCCGAAGACCTGGTTCTGGTGCAGACGACGGGTCAGATCGATACCGGAGGTGATGTTACCCCACTGGTCAGAACCACCAATCTGCAGGGAAACGCCGTGCAGTTTGTTCAGACACGCAAAGTCATAGCCCTGCAGCAGGTTGTAGGAGAACTCGGTAAAAGAGATGCCCTGATCGTCACGGTTCAGACGTTGCTTCACCGCTTCTTTGTTAATCATCTGGTTAACAGAGAAGTGCTTGCCGATGTCACGCAGGAAGGTCAGCACGTTCATGCCACCAAACCAGTCATAGTTGTTCGCGGCAATTGCAGAATTGTCACCACAGTTGAAGTCGAGGAACGGCGCAACCTGTTTGCGGATCTTGTCCACCCACTCCTGCACGGTGTCTTCGGTGTTCAGTTTACGCTCAGCGGCTTTGAAACTTGGGTCGCCAATCAGACCGGTCGCGCCGCCCACCAGGGCAACAGGCTTGTGGCCCGCCATCTGGAAGCGTTTCAGGCATAACAATGGAACAAGATGCCCCAAATGCAAGCTGTCAGCGGTGGGATCGAAGCCGCAATAGAGCGCGATCGGGCCTTGCGCCAGTCGCTCTGCTAACGCTTCCTCGTCCGTCACCTGAGCCACGAGGCCCCGCTCTTGCAATTGTTTAATCAAGTTACTGCTTGCCATCAAATTCTCCATGTATAAACGACTGCACCTTTGCCGGTACACGACTTTTCGCCTGATGCGAAAGGACCATAGAATAAAGCGCCAGCGCTGTGTGCGCTAGCGCTTAAAACAACAAATTTCAGGGATTACGGTGCCAGTCTGTCGATTTTCCAGCTGCCATTGTCGCGCTGGTATAAAAAGCGGTCATGCAGGCGATGTTCGCCCCCCTGCCAGAATTCCATCTGTTCAATGGGAATGCGGAATCCACCCCAGAAACTCGGTAGCGGAACTTCACCCTGCTGGAACTTCTGTTTGAGTTCGAGGAATTTACTTTCCAGTACGCCGCGGGCAGAGATTCGGCTGGACTGCTTTGAAACCCAGGCACCAATCTGGCTGTCACGTGGACGGCTGTGAAAATATTTCACCACTTCCAGTGTGGAAAGACGTTCCGCTTTACCTGTGACCATCACCTGACGCTCCAGCATATGCCACGGGAACAGCAGGCTGATACGGGGGTTTTTCTCTAAATGGTGCGCTTTACGACTGCCCAGGTTGGTGTAGAACACCAGCCCTTTCTCATCATAATGCTTAAGCAGCACGATGCGCTGATAAGGCTGACCGTGTTCATCCACCGTCGCGACCACCATGGCCGTCGGGTCGGCGAGTTTGGCTTCACAGGCTTGTTTTAGCCAGCGTTCAAAAAGCACCAGCGGTTCGGCGGGAAGATCCTGGCGACGTAAGCCACCTTTGGTGTATTCACGGCGCAGATGCGCGATTTGCTGCAATTCGTCGTTATCTGACATGGCGTTAGCTGACATTGACATAGGGTGGCGCTATTGTGCGCCGCCCCTGTGAAAATCTCAACGCTTCGGATTTTGAAGCTGGCAATTGTTCAGCACAATGCGGTCACGTTTGTAGACCGTTGCACTGTCACCTTTTGACCAGAATACATAGATGCCGTCCGTATATCGCGCACCGGAGGCCGATATTCCCTGTTTCAGCGTCAGCAGGTTATTGTCATAAACAAAGCTGGCTTCCTGACGCGGGTTGTTCAGCTTCACGGTCAGCGGCTTTTCATCGCAGCGATACTCCAGCGTATCGGTCTGCATACGCTCAACGAACTGGTTATAGACGCTGCATCCTGTCATTAAAAAAGGGATAGTAATAAGAAGAAGTTTTTTCATGGGCGTGTTCCGAACACTTTTCTGGTTCCGGAGGACATTACTGTCCTCCTGTTTTCGCACCCAGTGTAACGGCTGTCGGCTTCGCTGGATTTCAGTTAACTCTGATTATGGCGTGGGTTTGCCGGGTAAATCGCCCCGAGAACGCTCGCTTCCCGCGCCCCTGTCACAGAGGGTAAATTTCCTGGCAATCCGGCAACGGTGCGCCAGGCAAGCCAGGCGAAAGCCAGCGCCTCCATATCATCACCGCTGATCCCGGCGTCATCTGTGGTTGTCACTTCTGTTCCGGGCAGCAGCCCGGCAAGACGTGCCATCACCAGTGGGTTACGGCTTCCGCCACCGCATACCAGCAGCCGTTCGCACCCACCGCTGAGCAGAACCTGTTCGGAAATCGATACGGCAGTTAACTCGGCAAGCGTCGCCTGGACATCCTGAGGGGCAAGCGCCGGAAACTGCGCCAGCTGACGTTCGAGCCAGCCATAGTTGAAATATTCACGGCCGGTGCTTTTCGGTGCCGGCAGCGCAAACCAGGGATCGCTTAACATCGACTGCAGCAGAGGGATAATCACTTTCCCTTCGCTCGCCCAATCAGCGTTCTTATCATATGGTTTTCCGCACTGACGCCAGATCCAGGCGTCCATCAACATGTTGCCAGGGCCGGTGTCATACCCGCGGACCGGTTGACCAGGAATGAGCATCGACAGGTTGGCAATCCCACCGATATTAAGCACCATCCGGCGTTCTACCGGATGAGCCAGCAACGCCTGGTGAAATGCCGGAACCAGCGGTGCGCCTTGTCCGCCCAGAGCAATGTCGCGACGGCGAAAATCGCCGACCACCGTTACGCCCGTCTTCGCCACAATCTGGTTGTTATCACCAATTTGCAGGGTGTGTGGCGCATCGCCAGTGGGTTCATGCCAGACCGTCTGTCCGTGGCAGCCGATCGCGACGATGTCCTGCGGCTGAAGTTTTTCTTTATGCATCAGCGCCAGTACCGCGTCAGCAAATAATGAGCCCAGACGCACGTCCAGTTGCCCAAGCTGTGAAAGCGTCAGTTGCTGGCCCTGACAGATGTTTAAAATGTCCTCTTTTAACGAGACAGGGATCGGCCAGGTCAGGCTTGCCTGCTGCGCCACCATGTTTTCATCGATTGCGGCCAGTACGACATCAACACCATCAAGACTGGTGCCAGACATCACACCGATATAGCGACCCGATTTCATGCGCTTTCCTTACGTTACGTGGGCTTAAGCTAAACACTCCACCATAAACAGCGACGCTTTACTATGCGGAGATAATATTTTTTAACAATGTCAGACATGTAACACACGGACGCTCTTGTTTATGTCTCGTTAAGTCAAATTCAAGTACAATTTTCCTGGTATGAGTGGAAAAATAGAACTATGGCCCCTGATGCCATATAATTTAGCCATAACGGATGCCCGATTCGGGCGTTTTTGGTGAACAGGAGATTCAAATGATGTTACGTGCACTGGGCGTTTCGCTGATTGGTTTAACACTGGCTGGTTGTGTGAATGACAGTTCACTTTCCGGCGACGTATATAGCGCTTCTGAAGCCAAACAGGTTCAGAACGTCACATACGGCACTATCGTTAATGCCCGTCCTGTTCAGATCCAGGGGGGAGATGACACCAATGTTGTGGGTGCAATTGGCGGTGCCGTGCTGGGTGGCTTCCTGGGTAACACCATTGGTGGCGGTACGGGTCGTTCTCTGGCAACCGCAGCAGGTGCTGTAGCCGGTGGTGTCGCGGGCCAGGGCGTACAGGGTGCGATGAATAAAACGCAGGGCGTCGAACTGGAAATCCGTAAAGACGACGGGAATACCATCATGGTTGTTCAGAAACAGGGTAATACCCGCTTCTCCGCAGGCCAGCGTGTTGTACTGGCAAGCAATGGTAGCCAGGTCACCGTCTCTCCGCGTTAATTAATTAGGGATGTGGTCAAATGACTACATCCCTTTACAAAATACATAAATAGAATGAATATATTTACAAAATTCATTCTCAGCAATTATTGCTTATTCTTTACTATATTGTTCCTGCGCAAAGTATTCACGATCCTTTCACGTTAGACTCCTCGCAATTCTCTTTTTATTGATTTCTATTATTTTGTTAAAAATATTTATGCTTGCGATGAATCGTTATGTAAAGAATCGTTATATCTCTTTCTGCCTTGGCTGCATTATTGTTATTGGGATATTACAAACTTTCTTCTCTAAACTGGTTGAACTGGTCCCTTCGTTTTCACCGCTTTTATTCCCCACGCTCACCATTTTTTTACTGGTGTTCCATTTATTTATTGCGTGTTTTATGGCAATGAAATACTGGTGCGACAGAAGGCGGTTGTATCTGGTTCCCATTGCGCTTGCCTTCACCGGCTCGGCACTGCTGATGGTGGGGACGCTGTCCAGTTTTCCGGCCTGGCTTGACCTTTATCAGTTCAACGTCGTCAACTACAACGATGCCATGATCTTCTATATGTTCCGCCATATTTTAATGGCAGTGCTGATCATTGCTTCAGCGATACTGTACACGTTACGAAACCACCCTCTTTCGCGGCTGTCGCATATTTTCATCGTTGCTGGCGTGCTTGTTTTTACCCTGAGCATGGTTACGCTTTCCTGGTTCTATTCCAGCCACTCACCGCTGTTATCCGTTGATCTCGTCGATAATGAAACCCGGCAATTTATGGTTCTCTGGAGCCAGGCTGTCAATATTATCTTAATCATTCTGTGGATCGTTACACTTCTCACGCTGATGATTATTACGCGCGTTAAAAATCTTTTCTGGATTGGCGGTAATTTTTTATGCGTCTGTTATGTCGTGACCCTGTTAATGCTGTTGTTTGGTGGCCATGCAGAGGATATCTCCTGGTATCGCTCACGATTATTTGAAACCGTCGCTACATTGCTTATTATTTTCGTTCTGCTGTATGACGTGTTTAATCTCTATCGTGACTCGCATTTAAAGTATCAGCAGTCTTATCAGAACTCGATTCGCGATCCACTGACGCGCCTCTACAACCGCAGCTATTTTTACGACTCGCTTAACCAGTCGCTCAGCACAGCAAAAGAGACACGTCCTGTTTCGGTGATAGTGAGCGATCTTGACCGTTTCAAGCGTATTAACGATTGCTACGGGCATTTGCAGGGGGACAAAGTTTTGCAGTTTGTTTCCAACCTGCTGATGGACTCGGTTCGCCCTCAGGATATTGCGGCGCGTATTGGTGGCGAAGAGTTTGTCCTGATGCTGAGCAACACCTCTTCCGACGCAGCGCGTCAGGTTGCAGAGCGGATTCGGCTGAAATTAAGCAGCTTTGACAAAGCCAGCAGCGGTGGACAATTACCCGAACCAATAACCATTAGTATGGGGGTCTTTACCGCAACGTCTCCGGAGATTACCGCTGAAGAGTGTGTAGAAAGCGCAGATAAAGCCATGTACGAAGCGAAAGAGACGGGCCGGAACCGGGTTGTCGTCTATCAGTGAAAAAAAAGCCTTGCGGTTGCAAGGCTTTTTTATGTTTTAGTCGCGTGACTGCAGCTCATGTATATTCTGCTCGAGACGGCTAATGAGGCCGATTAGCATTTCAAGTTCTGCAGGCGTGATCCCTGACAGGATCTCCCCCCGCGTTTTGCTGATCACAGCTTCCATCTCGGTAATAATGGGGGCTGCTTTTTCAGTAAGTTTAATACGCTTAGCGCGACGATCGCTGGCACAGGTTTGCCGGGAGATCAGCCCCTTCTCCTCCAGCTGGTCGAGCGTACGCACTAACGAAGGCTGCTCAATACCGATCGCTTTAGCCAGTTGAATTTGCGACTGTTCGGGTGGAAGCTGATGGATGTTATGCAGCGTAACCCAATGCGTCTGTGTCAATTCCAGAGGTTTCAGGCGATGGTCAATCAGAGCACGCCAGACGCGTACTAACCTTGCCAGATCAGAACCTAATGGCGATTCCAATTTCATCTCCTTATAATTAGCTTGCTAAGTTATTATACTGATTTTAGAATAGTGTGCAGCATTTATAGTGCCAAAACAAATGCAATACTGCATTCATCGATGCTGAAAGTATGATTTACACTGAATACTGATGTTCATCGTGAAAAGACAGGCCATCGTGGCATTCTCTCCACTGCAAAGGATCTCTGCTCGTGACGTTCTCTTTAAGCTCCACGGGGTTACCGCTTCAGGACCTGATCGTTGGTGCGTCAGTCTATTTCCCTCCCCTGTTTAAAGCCGTCATGCTGGGCTTTTTAATCTGGCTTGTTGCGCATCGCCTGCTGCGTGACTGGATGTATTCCGGTGAAATCTGGCACCCCATGTTAATGGATCTTTCCCTGTTTGCCCTGTCCGTGTGTCTTGGCCTTGCTGTGTTGATTGTGTGGTGAATATGTCCCTGAAAACACTTAAATACTTTTCCACTCTTCTGGTTCTTACCCTGGCACTGATTGCCGGGTGGTGGCTCTGGAATTATTACATGCAGTCACCCTGGACACGCGATGGCAAAATTCGTGCGGAACAGGTCAGCATCACGCCACAGGTTTCAGGCAGTATCACAACGCTTCTTGTTAAGGATAACCAGTTCGTCAAACAAGGCGATGTTTTGTTCCGCATCGACGAGACGCCTTTTCATATTGCCGTACTCAATGCCCAGGCCCAACTTGCTAAAGCCCGGTCCGATCTGGCAAAAGCCAACAACGAAGCCAACCGTCGCCGCCATTTATCGCAAAACTATATCTCTGCGGAAGATTTAGACACTGCCAATATTAACGTCAAAGCCATGCAGGCCAGCGTTGATGTGGCTGAGGCAACGCTGAAGCAGGCCGAGTGGCAGTTGACTCAAACTGTGGTAAAAGCCCCGGTTGACGGCTGGATAACCAATCTCTCCACGCGCGTGGGAGATTATGCGACAACGGGCCAGCCGCTCTTTGCGCTGGTCGATAGCCACTCGTTCTACGTAATCGGTTATTTTGAAGAGACCAAGCTACGTCATATTCAGGACGGTGCCCCTGCCCGGATAACGCTCTATAGCAGCTCGCAGGCGTTACAGGGTCACGTTTCCAGCATCGGCCGCGCTATTTACGATCAAAGCGTTGAAATCGACTCAGGTCTGGTGCCCGATATTAAACCCAACGTACCGTGGGTTCGCCTGGCGCAGCGTGTACCGGTTCGCGTCGAATTCGACAATCTGCCGAAGGACATTACGCTGGTGTCAGGCACCACCTGCACCGTCTCAATCGGGACGCGATAATGAACCTGCCGGCTTTCTCCTGGCGGACGTTGCCCTGGATTAAAGCGACGCGCCCACAGTGGCGTTATGCGCTGCGTAACGGTATTGCGATGTGCCTTGCGCTTACGGTGGCCTACTATCTGAATCTTGATGAACCCTACTGGGCAATGACCTCAGCAGCGGTAGTCAGCTTCCCCACCGTCGGCGGCGTGATCAGCAAAAGCCTGGGGCGTGTAGCCGGGAGTCTGCTGGGTGCCACCGCAGCGTTAATTATCGCCGGTCATACGCTGAACGATCCGTGGCTTTTTTTACTGAGCATGGCGGCCTGGCTGGGTTTTTGCACCTGGGCCTGCGCCCATTTTACCAATAACGTCGCCTATGCCTTTCAGCTTGCAGGCTACACGGCGGCAATCATTGCCTTCCCGGTTGTGAACGTGCTGGACACGACCGAGCTATGGGATATTGCTCAGGCGCGCGTCTGCGAAGTGATCATCGGTATTCTCTGCGGCGGGGTCATGATGATGATTCTGCCCAGTACATCGGATGGCACAACGCTCATCGGCGCGCTGAAGACCATGCACACTCGCCTGCTGGAACATGCCAGCCTGCTCTGGCAGCCCGATACGAATGATGAAATCCGCCTCGCGCACGAGAAAGTCATCGGCCAGATCCTGACCATGAATTTGCTGCGTATCCAGGCTTTCTGGAGCCACTACCGTTTTCGCCGCCAGAACAATTTGCTTAACTATTTGCTCCACCAGCAGTTACGTATGACCAGCTCCATCTCCAGCCTGCGCCGGATGTTACTTAACTGGCCAACGCCACCAGAGAATACCCGATCGGTTATCGACACGCTGCTGGCAGCCCTGGCTCGCCCGGATGCGGATATTTACACCGTGGCACGGATTATCGCGCCGCTCGCCCCCACCGATGAGTATGACTACCGTCACCGCGCTTTCTGGCAACGCCTGAATTATTTTTGTCGGTTATACCTGCGAAGCAGTCGCTGGATAAAAGCCGTTGAGAACGCCACGCCAATAACTGAATTTACCGTCCCTGGCAGCCCGGCGCTGGCGAGACACACGGACACAATGGAAGCGCTGTGGAGCGGTTTTCGAACCTTCTGCGCACTGACCCTGGTTGGCGCATGGAGCATCACCACACAGTGGGAGTCCGGCAGTGCGGCACTCACCCTCGCCGCCATCAGCTGCGTGCTTTACTCCGTCGCGGCCTCGCCGTTCAACTCTCTGACGCTGCTGCTGCGCACGCTCGTTTTGCTGTCGCTGTTCAGTTTTGTCGTGAAGTTTGGTTTGATGGTGCAGATTAGCGACCTCTGGCAGTTCCTGCTGTTCCTCTTTCCGCTATTAACCACCATGCAGTTGCTGAAGCTGCAGATGCCGAAGCTGGCCGGGCTATGGGGGCAATTAATCGTCTTTATGGGCTCGTTTATCTCAGTGACCAATCCGCCTGTTTACGATTACGCTGATTTTCTTAACGATAACCTGGCGAAGATCCTCGGCGTCGGTCTGGCGTGGCTGGCCTTCGCTGTGTTACGTCCTGGCTCAGATGCACGTAAGAGCCGCAGGCACATTCGCGAATTGCGCAGAGGATTCGTTGACCAGCTCAGCCGTAAACCGCATCTGCGTGAAAGCGAATATGAGTCGCTGGTTTATCACCATGTCAGCCAATTGAATAACAGCCAGGATTCGCTCTCCCGCCGCTGGCTGTTGCGCTGGGGCGTGGTATTGCTGAACTGCTCGCATGTGGTATGGCAACTGCGTGCGTGGGAAACCCGCTCCGATCCACTGTCGCAGGTCCGTGATATCTGTATTTCCCTGCTGCGTGATGTGATGAGCGAGCGCGGCGTCCAGCAACGTCCGCTAAGCGTAACGCTCAGCGAACTGCAGCGCATTTGCGATACCCTCGCACGCCATCATTTGCCGGCCGCACGCGATTTAGCCTCGATAATCTGGCGGCTACACTGCTCGCTGTCACAGCTGGAACAGGCACCGCCGCCAGGGACCATCGGGGATCAGATAACCCCACAGGCATAGCGTGCCCCACCACCACCAAGCGGTTTAGGTTGATCGGACATGTTATCGCCGCCGACGTGGATCATCAGCGCTTTGCCTTTGACCTCATCCAGTTTTTTCAGCCGCGGTGCCACAACAGGGTCCGTGGCTTTACCGTCATTGTTTACCACCAGTACAGGCAAATCACCAAGATGCCCCATACCGTCCGGGCCTTCATGTTTACCTGTGTTTTGTGGATCAAGGTGCCCCCCTGCGGCCTCTGCTGCTGAGGCTTTACCCTCTTTCAGAGCAGGCTGACAGCTGCCTTTGGCATGTACATGGAATCCATGCTCGCCGGGCGGGAGTGCTTTGAGATCGGGCGCAAATTCCAGTCCTTTATCGGTTTCAGTAATTTTTACCGTTCCAATTGACTGGCCAACGCCCTGAGACGTGACGAGGTTCATTTCTACTTCGTCGCTGGCTGCCTGCGCCCCTGCGCAAACAACCAGCGTAACAAGTGCCAGAGCAAAACGCTTCATATGACCTCCTCGGGTTATTTTTTGCCCCTTAAGTGTATACCAGAGGCGAAGATTTCACCGGAAAGGCCTGTTTTTGCCCGTTTATGGAACGTCGTAACCCAGCGCTGCTTTGCGGATGCGGAACCACTGCTGACGCGTCATCTGCAGCTCTTCCGCCGCCAGCGCAGAGCGAACGCGTTCAATTTTGCCGGAGCCAATAATCGGCAGCGGTCTGGACGGCAGGCGCAGTATCCACGCATAAACCACCTGTTCAATGCTCTCAGCATTCAACTCACGGGCGATGGTTTCAAGCTCGTCACGGAGCGGCTGGAACTCATCATCATTAAACAGACGACCGCCGCCCAGGCACGACCAGGCCATAGGACGAATGCGTAATTGCTGGAGCTGGTCGAGCGTACCATCCAGCAGCAGCGGTTGATGCACCGGTGAAATCTCGACCTGATTCGTTGCCAGGGTAAACGGCAACCGCGATTGCAGCAGCGCGAACTGGGCTGGCGTAAAGTTTGAAACACCGAAATGGCGCACTTTGCCACTCTGGTGCAGATTCAGGAATGCTTCCGCCACCTCATCAGCATCCATTAACGGATCGGGGCGGTGGATCAGCAGCAGGTCGATACGATCTGTCGCCAGATTGACCAGCGACTGCTCGGCGCTTTTAATGATATGTGCACTGTCGGTGATGTAATGCCCAAGAGCATGTTCTGGTTTCGCGGTTGTCGCGATACCGCATTTCGTGACGATCTCCATACGTTCACGAAGCGCAGGAACCAGCTTGAGTGCTTCACCAAATGCCGCTTCGCACTGATAGCCGCCATAGATATCCGCGTGATCGACGGTGGTGATCCCTAAATCAAGATGCTCCTCAATAAAGCTCGCCAGCTGAAGGGGGGACATATTCCAGTCCATCAGACGCCAGTAGCCCATCACAAAACGGGAGAATTCCGGGCCCTGCGGGGCAAGGGTAATACGCTGAACCATAACAATTTCCTCAAGGACGTAATGGTAACAGTATACGCAATTCCCCTGCTAAAACAGTGAGGGTTGCTGAGGTTCTTCGGTTTCACCCGGCTTGTTTGCGCGAATTTTACGCAGCAGACGCTGGCGACAGAGGCGTAAAACCTCCTGCTTTTGCGTATCGCTAAAATTTTGCCAGTTAAAACGCTCATCGCGGGTGCGCATGCATCCACGGCAATATCCGCGTTCATCCACCTGACAAATACCCCGGCACGGGCTCTGGATGGGGAAAAACTCCAGTTGCTCTGCCACACACACCTCCGCAATCCCGTTATTCACCTACAGTGAAGACGTTAAACGCCCCACGTGCAAGGGCTTGCCGCACAATTGTGGCATTAAGGTTTCACTAATCTTCCTTCCCTATACTCGCCACATCAATATAACGAATGGTTTGTTTATGATGTGGCTCGCTAAAAAGTTACAGTGTAACGATATTAAGTTCACTCTGGGCTGTGCTCTCTTCTTTACCGTGTTGAACGCGCTGTTTATTCAGCGTAGCTGGGCCATCATTGCCCCAACACACCTGCATGATCTGCTCTTTGCCGCCTCCGTTCCGGTGGTGCTGTTCTGCGGCTGGATCATTGTCTTCAGCCTGGTAAATATCCCCTTTATCCGTAAACCGCTGCTGATCCTGTTAACCATGGGATGCGCCGCCGCGACGTACTTTATGTCTACCTACGGCGCGGTGATCGATCAGAATATGATTGTCAACGTTTTCGAAACCAACTCACAGGAAGCCACCGCGCTGGTCACGCCGCAGATGATCCTGTGGATGGCGGTAGCCGGTTTAGTGCCGTCCGTCATATTGGCCCTGACGCGTATTCGCACCGGGACATGGTGGTATGCCCTGCTGATGCGGTTTGCCGCCATACTCGGCGCGCTACTGATCATCATTCTGGTCGCAGCGGTATTTTACAAAGACTACGCCTCGTTGTTTCGCAACAACAAAAGCATCGTCAAAATGGTTACTCCGGCGAACTACGTCAGTGCTGTGGTGAAATACTCGAAAATGCGCTGGTTTGCGGGCGATCAAACGCTGGTGCGCATGGGGGAAGATGCTCATAAAGGCCCGCTCATTTCCGGGCAGCGGAAGAAAACGGTGCTGATTCTGGTCGTCGGTGAAGCATCGCGCGCAGCAAACTACTCGCTGAATGGCTACGGGCGTGAAACGAACCCCGAGCTGAAAAAGCACAATGTCATTAACTTCCCGCAGGCCACCTCCTGTGGCACCGAAACGGCCGTTTCCGTCCCGTGCATGTTCTCCGGTATGACGCGGAAAAAATACGACGCCGATCTGGCGCGCCACCAGGAAGGTCTGCTCGACGTGCTCGGCCATGCGGGAATCAACCTGTTGTGGCGTGACAACGATGGCGGCTGTAAAGGTGCCTGTAACCGCGTACCGCACACGGACATGACCCAGTGGAAACTGGAGCAGTTCTGCAAAGATAAGTCCTGCATTGATGATGTAAACCTGTATCGTCTGGATGAAGTGCTGGATGGCCTGAAGCAGGACTCCGTGCTGGTTATTCATCTGATGGGCAGCCACGGTCCGGCGTACTACAACCGCTACCCGAAAACTTTCCGTAAGTTCACCCCAACCTGTGATACCAACGAAATTCAGGATTGCAATCACCAGGCATTGATGAACACCTACGACAACACCATTCTTTACACTGACAGCGTGGTCAGCAGAACGATAGACGCGCTAAAAGCACGTCAGGGGAGCATGAACACGGCGCTGATTTACCTGTCGGATCACGGTGAGTCACTGGGTGAAAGCGGGATCTATCTGCACGGGACACCTTACATGCTGGCTCCTGAACAGCAAACGCACATTCCGTTTATGTTCTGGCTCTCCCCGGATTACGCGAAAAATTTCGGCGTTAACGAGCAATGTTTGCGTACCCGCGCAGCAAAAGAGGCCGTTTCTCAGGACAATCTGTTCTCCACGGTTCTGGGGATGATGGACATAAAATCAAGTGTTTATCAACAGTCGTTGGATATTTTGTCAGCCTGTCGGTCCTGAGTCTCTTGCATTAGACCGAATGGTCTATTAGAGTGACGACATGAGCAGACACACTGAACACGATACACGCGAACACTTACTGGCGACCGGCGAGCGTCTTTGCATGCATCGCGGGTTCACCGGTATGGGTCTGAGCGAGCTGTTAAAAACCGCTGAGGTGCCGAAAGGATCGTTTTATCACTACTTTCGCTCTAAAGAAGCCTTTGGCGTGGCCATGCTGGAACGTCACTACGCAAGCTACCACCAGCGCCTGGCGACCCACTTTGCCAGCGGCGAAGGTAACTACCGGGATCGTGTGCTTAATTACTATCAGGAGACGCTGACGCAGTTCTGTCAGCAGGGCATCATCAGCGGTTGCCTGACGGTAAAACTTTCTGCTGAAGTGTGCGATCTGTCCGAAGACATGCGCACTGCAATGGATAAAGGGGCCAGTGGCGTGATTGCTCTGCTGGCTCAGGCGCTGGATAAAGGGCGCAATGAAAAAACGCTGGCCTTCTCTGGCGAGCCTTTGACGCAGGCGCAGGTGCTTTATGCACTCTGGTTAGGTGCGAACCTGCAGGCCAAGATTTCTCGCAGTGCGGTGCCGCTCGAAAGCGCGCTGGCACATGTGAAAAGCTGTATTACAACGCCTGGCGTTTAGCAGGCGTTTTTATTTACTCAATTACTAGTCGACTGGTCTACTCAGGAGTCGTTATGTCCGCTGAAACGTTATTTACCCCACTGAAAGTGGGTGCTGTTACCGCTCCGAACCGCGTGTTCATGGCCCCACTCACCCGTCTTCGCAGCATCGAGCCTGGTGATATCCCAACCCCACTGATGGGTGAATATTATCGTCAGCGCGCAAGCTCTGGCCTGATCATCTCTGAAGCGACGCAGATTTCTGCCCAGGCGAAAGGCTATGCTGGCGCACCGGGTCTGCACAGCCCGGAACAGATCGCCGCCTGGCAAAAAATCACCGCAGGCGTTCACGCGGAAGATGGCCGTATCGCGGTACAGCTGTGGCATACCGGTCGAATCTCACACAGCAGCATCCAGCCTGGCGGTCAGGCTCCGGTTTCAGCCTCTGCCCTGAGCGCAAACACCCGCACCTCCCTGCGCGACGAAAACGGTAATGCGATCCGCGTCGATACCTCCATGCCACGTGCGCTGGCGCTGGAAGAGATCCCCGGTATCGTGAACGACTTCCGTCAGGCGGTTGCGAATGCGCGTGAAGCCGGTTTTGACCTGGTTGAACTGCACTCAGCACACGGTTACCTGCTGCACCAGTTCCTGTCACCTTCTTCTAACCATCGTACCGATCAGTACGGCGGCAGCGTTGAAAACCGTGCCCGCCTGGTGCTGGAAGTGGTAGACGCCGTATGCGAGGAGTGGGGCCCGGAACGCATCGGTATCCGCGTATCGCCAATTGGGACGTTCCAGAACGTCGACAACGGCCCGAACGAAGAAGCTGACGCGTTGTATCTGATCGAAGAGCTGGCAAAACGTGGTATTGCCTACCTGCATATGTCCGAACCGGACTGGGCCGGTGGTCAGCCATACACTGAAGCCTTCCGTCAGAAAGTGCGCGAGCGCTTCCACGGCGTGATCATCGGTGCGGGCGCTTATACCCCAGAAAAAGCCGAAGACCTGATTGGCAAAGGCCTGATCGACGCGGTGGCGTTCGGCCGTGACTATATTGCTAACCCGGATCTGGTTGCCCGTCTGCAGAAAAAAGCAGCGCTTAACCCGCAGCGCCCTGAAAGTTTCTATGGTGGTGGCGCAGAAGGCTACACCGACTACCCTTCTCTGTAATCCCGCCATTGTGCATTGATAGCGGCGACATTTCGCCGCTATACTAAAATATCTTTTCTGTTCAAAAAGATAATCCAATCCATTGGTTAATGAGGAAATTATGCGCCTACTTCACACCATGCTGCGCGTTGGCGACCTGCAACGTTCAATCGATTTCTACACCAACGTTCTGGGCATGAAACTGCTGCGCACCAGCGAAAACCCGGAATACAAATATTCCCTGGCGTTTGTCGGTTACGGCCCGGAAACAGATGAAGCCGTTATCGAGCTGACCTACAACTGGGGCGTCGACAAGTACGAGCTGGGCACGGCATACGGCCATATTGCGCTGGAAGTGGATAACGCGGCCGAAGCCTGCGAGCGCATCCGCAGCAACGGCGGCAACGTTACGCGTGAAGCGGGCCCGGTTAAAGGCGGCACTACTGTGATTGCCTTTGTTGAAGATCCTGACGGTTACAAAATCGAGCTGATTGAAGCCAAAGACGCCGGTCGCGGCCTGGGCAACTGATCCCGCCGGGCGCACTATGCGCCCGTAGTTTTACTGCATCCCCTCTCAAAATTTGCCATAATGCGCACTGCTTTTTTCCCCTTGTAAGAGACCCTGATGTCCGATAATGCTCAACTTACCGGTCTGTGCGACCGTTTTCGTGGTTTTTATCCTGTTGTCATTGATGTAGAGACAGCCGGATTTAACGCTAAAACCGATGCGCTGCTTGAAATTGCCGCCATCACGCTGAAGATGGATGAACAGGGCTGGCTTACACCGGACACCACGCTGCATTTCCACGTTGAACCTTTTGAAGGTGCAAACCTGCAGCCAGAAGCGCTGGCGTTTAACGGTATCGACCCGACAAACCCGCTGCGCGGCGCGGTGAGTGAATATGACGCGCTTCACGCCATCTTCAAAATGGTGCGTAAAGGCATGAAAGAGAGTAACTGCAGCCGCGCGATTATGGTGGCCCACAACGCCACGTTCGATCACAGCTTTACAATGGCCGCCGCCGAACGCGCCTCGCTTAAACGCAACCCGTTCCATCCGTTTGTGACCTTCGACACTGCGGCCCTGAGTGGCCTGGCGCTGGGACAAACGGTCTTATCCAAAGCCTGTATCACGGCGGGGATCGAGTTTGACGGTACGCAGGCGCACTCTGCGTTATATGACACGGAGCGCACGGCAGAACTGTTCTGTGAAATTGTGAACCGCTGGAAACGGTTGGGTGGCTGGCCGCTGCCGATGGGCGATGAGGCAGATATTCAATCGTAGATCGGGTAAGCGCAGCGCCACCCGGCAAAAAAAAGCGACCTCTACAGGTCGCTTTTTCTATTTCCGGAGAAAACTTACTCTGCGCCCGGCTCTTCCGTTTTGTACCTGGCAGCCGTTTCTTTGATCAGCTGTTGCAGTTCGCCACGCTGATACATTTCAATCAGAATATCACAGCCGCCTACCAGTTCACCGTCAACCCACAGTTGCGGGAAGGTTGGCCAGTTGGCGTATTTTGGCAGCTCAGCGCGGATGTCAGGGTTTTGCAGGATATCAACGTAAGCAAAACGCTCACCACAGGCAGACAACGCCTGAACCGCTTGCGCGGAGAAACCGCAGCTTGGCAGCTTCGGAGAACCTTTCATGTACAGGAGAATCGGGTTTTCAGCGATCTGACGCTGGATTTTTTCAATAGTGGTGCTCATGTCTTGCTTCCTTTAACTTCTGTTACGGCATTCGTCTGACATTGTAGCGGTTCAGGCAGACATCGGAAAATAACATTTTTGTCACGTCTATATATTTTATCGTGAGTCTGCATAAGTTGCATCGCAAATGTAGCTTAACGGCGGAGCGTATGCGGTTTTGCTTAGGGAGTGAACAAAACGGCTTCCGATCGATACATTTTTTTGCACTTGCTAACGAAACACGTTTTTAGATTGAAAAATGCTATTAACTTCTCGGGTTTTTATAGATTAGAATCGACGGGCTTTGTAAATCATACGCAGGTATTATTGATGACCTGCATTTATCAGGGGACTGCCCAGTGGCGCGGATAAATAAAATCTCGATCACGCTCTGTGCTTTACTGTTTACAACACTCTCTTTCACGCCAGCGGCGAACGCTTCTGAACAGGCGCGGCATTCTGCTGTACAAAAAACGCATCTGGCAAAAACCACAGAACGTAAGAAAAAAACAACCAGCAAAACAATAAAGAAAGCGACAACCACTCAAACTAAAAAGACCGCCTCCAGTAAGACCAAAGCCAGAACCACCCGCTCCGGCACACGTAAAGCTCCCCAGACCACTGCCAGCCTCGTTAATGAAAAATGCACCGTGCGCAAAGGCCATAAAGCGAAATGCACGAAAGTGACGAAACTGGCTGAAGTGCATAAGGTACGCATGCAGAAAGCGCAAAAAACGGCAATGAATAAGCTGATGGGGCAAATTGGCAAACCGTATCACTGGGGTGGCTCTTCCCCGCGTACCGGTTTCGACTGCAGCGGCCTGGTGTATTACGCCTATAAGGATCTGGTGAAGTTCCGTATTCCGCGCACCGCGAACGAAATGTATCACCTGCGGGATGCCTCTCCGGTTGACCGTGGCGAACTGGAAAGTGGCGATCTGGTCTTCTTCCGCACCCAGGGCCGCGGCAAGGCTGACCATGTCGGTGTCTACGTCGGCAACGGGAAATTCATCCAGTCACCGCGCAGCGGCCAGGATATTCAGATCACCTCTCTCAGCGAAGATTACTGGGTACGCCATTACGTTGGTGCGCGCCGAGTAATGACGCCAAAAACCATCCGTTAATCCCTGCCCTGCCGCACTCGTGGCAGGGTAAGTTCCTCTTTTGCATACCCTTTCAATTTGCTATTCTGTCCTTGTTGTCTGTAGGGTTATTGGCAACGTAACTATAATAAGGAGAGAAGCAATGTCGTTCGAATTACCTGCACTACCGTATGCAAAAGACGCCCTGGCTCCACATATTTCTGTGGAAACCCTGGAATATCACTACGGCAAACACCACCAGACCTACGTCACCAACCTGAATAACCTGATCAAAGGCACCGGGTTCGAAGGCAAATCGCTGGAAGAGATCGTGCGCAGCTCAGACGGTGGTGTCTTCAATAACGCCGCTCAGGTGTGGAACCATACCTTCTACTGGCATTGCCTGGCACCGAATGCTGGCGGAGAACCAACCGGCGAACTGGCTGCCGCCATTAACGCCGCGTTTGGCAGCTTTACGGAGTTCAAAGCGAAGTTCACTGACGCTGCCGTCAAAAACTTCGGTTCTGGCTGGACGTGGCTGGTGAAAGAGGCCGATGGCAAACTGGCTATCGTTTCAACGTCTAACGCGGGCACCCCGCTGACCACCGGCGCAACGCCGCTGATGACCGTGGACGTATGGGAACACGCTTACTACATTGATTACCGTAACGCGCGCCCGAACTACCTGGAGCACTTCTGGGCACTGGTTAACTGGGAATTCGTGGCGAAGAATTTCGCCGCGTAAAAGGCACGCAGAAGGGTTCGCCCTTCTGCGTTTTTGTTTACTCTGCTGCGCAGGCCGCTTCTGGCTGTTTACGGCCGGACATCAACACCAGCAGCAGGCCCAGAGCAGCGATAATCGCCCCCATCACCGGCACAAAGCTGTATCCCAGCCCACCCGAAATCACGGCTCCGCCCGCTGCCGCGCCGAGCGCGTTGCCGAGGTTAAACGCACCGATATTCACGGAAGACGAAAGTCCCGGCGCTTCATGGGCGACACGCATCACGCGCATCTGTAACGGAGGTACTACCGCAAAGGTTGCCGCACCCCACACAATCATGGCAATGGCCGCCCCCACTTCATTGCGTGCCAGCCATGGGATCGCCACCATGATGACAATCAGCAGCGTCAAAAAGCCTTTCAGCGTCCCGCTGACGGAACGGTCAGCCAGTTTCCCGCCCAGATAGTTACCGATGGAGAAGCCTACGCCAATTAACACCAGCATCGCGGTAATAAACATCGGCGTAGCGTGCGTGATATCGTGCAAAACAGGCGAAATATAGGTGTAGAGCGTAAACATCGCGCCAGCACCAAGAACGGTGGTCAGCAATGCTGAGAGCACCTGCGGACGCACCAGCACCGACAACTCTTTACGCACGTCAGGACGCTCTCCGGCACTGCCTTTCGGCAGAGAGAAGAACAACGCCACCATCGCGACAACGCCCAGTACAGCGGTGGCAAGGAAAGACATACGCCAGCCAATCACTTCACCCAGCCAGGTTGCAGCGGGTACGCCACCGATATTCGCAATCGTCAGCCCCATAAACATGGTCGCTACCGCACTGGCCTGTTTATGCTTTGGCACCACGCTGGCGGCGACGACGGACCCCAGCCCGAAGAACGCACCGTGGTTCAGGCTGGTCAGAATGCGCGACAACATTAAGGTTGTGTAATCCGGCGAAATTGCAGACAACACATTGCCCAGCGTAAATATCGCCATCAGGAAAATGAGTGCATTACGGCGCGCCCGGTGCGAGAGCAGCAACGTCATCAACGGTGCCCCCACCATTACGCCAATGGCATAAGCGCTGATTAACATACCGGCCGCAGGGATAGAGACATCCACCCCCCTTGCGATAACCGGCAATAATCCCATTGGTGAGAATTCCGTGGTGCCAATCCCGAAAGCGCCAATCGCCAGGGCCAGCAGAGGAAAATTGATTTTCATGAATAAACTCCGGATGCCGTGTCAGGTAGCGACACAGAACAAAGAAGTCAAAAGCATGACATCAATCACAAATAATGAGAAGTTAACATTTTGGCAAAAGATTTTTGCCGGAGGAGTAACAATCAAGGCAGGTCTGGAGGGAGAACGGATATTCTCCCCCGAGTAAATCAGTGCAGTGCAGCCGTCAGACCACCCGCTACAATCAACGCCAGAACAATAAAGGTGGTAACCAGTGAAAACTTCAGATCGGAACTCATCAATTTTTCTCCTTTTAATCACCCCACGAAAAGTGAGCTTGCTCATTTTTACACAGTTTACGTCAAAAATCTTCCCGGATTTAAACTGATATCCACTTTTGCTCTTCCCCTTTTCATCAAGATAGGACAAAATTCCACGCTAAATTTATTAGCGTACCGGCCATTGACCCCCTCCTGACGTCCTGTGTCGTTTTCCCGGCGTGTCGCAATTCAAGATTGCGTAATAAGGGTGAGAGAAGGCAAACGTTTACCTTCATGATATTCAGGAGCTTAGGATATGGTCTGGAGTGACATCGAATGGCAACAATAAAAGACGTGGCAAAACGCGCAAACGTTTCCACTACAACCGTATCACATGTAATTAACAAAACGCGCTTTGTGGCTGAAGAGACGCGCAACGCTGTCTGGGCAGCAATTAAAGAACTGCACTACTCTCCGAGTGCGGTGGCCCGTAGCCTGAAAGTTAATCACACCAAGTCGATCGGCTTGCTGGCCACCAGCAGTGAAGCGGCCTATTTTGCCGAGATCATCGAAGCAGTTGAGAAAAACTGCTTCCAGAAAGGATATACCCTGATTCTGGGCAACGCGTGGAACAACATTGAAAAACAGCGTGCTTACCTGTCGATGATGGCGCAAAAGCGCGTGGATGGCCTGCTGGTGATGTGTTCCGAATACCCGGAATCGGTGCTCTCCATGCTGGAAGAGTACCGCCATATTCCGATGGTCGTGATGGACTGGGGCGAAGCGCGCGCAGACTTCACCGACTCGGTCATTGATAACGCCTTCGAAGGCGGTTACATGGCTGGCCGGTATCTTGTAGAGCGCGGTCATCGCGAGATTGGCGTGATCCCTGGCCCGCTTGAGCGTAACACCGGCGCAGGACGACTGGCCGGGTTTATGAAAGCAATGGAAGAAGCGCTGATCACCGTGCCGGAAAACTGGATTGTGCAGGGCGACTTTGAGCCAGAGTCAGGCTACCGCGCGATGCAGCAGATTGTCTCTCAACAGCATCGCCCGACTGCCGTCTTCTGCGGTGGCGATATCATGGCAATGGGCGCGCTCTGTGCGGCCGATGAACTGGGCCTGCGCGTGCCTCAGGATATTTCCGTGATCGGGTATGACAACGTGCGCAACGCGCGCTTCTTTACCCCGGCGCTGACCACCATCCACCAGCCGAAAGATTCGCTGGGTGAAACGGCTTTCAACATGCTGATGGACAGGATCGTCAACAAACGCGAAGAATCGCAGTCTATTGAAGTCCACCCGCGTCTTATCGAACGCCGTTCCGTTGCGGATGGTCCGTTCCGCGACTACCGTCGCTGATCGCTGTTCGGGGCCAGCGAGTCTGGCTCCCGTAACCACTCCCGGTTCAGCGTTTCGCTGTCTCCCAGATAATCCAGAAGCCAGGCCATTGCGGGCGAGATGTCGTTTTGCTGCCAGGTGAGGCAACAGGCTGCGTCCGGGAAAGGGTTTTCGAGCCTGAGCGCAACCCATTCTCCGGTATCTGTTCGCGGTCGGGCAAAGTGAACGGGCACCATCGCAACACATAAGCCAGCGGAAAGACAGGTTGCAGAGGACTCCCAGTCCGGCGCAACCACGCGCCGCTGGTTATCCAGCAGCCAGGTTATCCGCTTGGGCAGCGAACGGGAAGTATCTTCCAGCACCAGCGAAGGCCAGTTGCGCAGGGTATCGTCGCTGAGCGGCCCCTCCATCGAAGCCAGCGGATGATGGCTGGCGACGACGCAGGTCCAGCTCAGCATACCCATATCGCGAAACGCGTAACGTCCACCGACAGGAATGGCCTGGGTCGCCCCGATCGCCATCTCCGCCCTGCCGTCCGCCAGCGCATCCCAGACACCGTTGAACACCTCCTGGGAGACTCGCAGCTCGACGTCTGAAAAATGGCGGTAAAAATCAACAATCATCTGCCGGGTGCGCTCGGGCTTCACGATGTTATCCACCGCAATGGAAAGATGTCCTCGCCAGCCGTTGGCGATCTGCTGACACTGCTCACGGGTGATCTGCATTTTTTTGATAACAGAACGCCCTTCCTTCAAAAACCACGCCCCGGCGGGCGTTAATTCTACGTCACGATGGCGGCGTTCAAACAGCGGAACCGCCAGCCACTCTTCCAGCTGACGCACCGTATAACTGATAGCCGACGGGACGCGGTGAAGCTCCTGCGCCGCGCCGGTAAAACTGCCGTTGCGCGCTACCGCATCCACCACTTCAAGGGAATAATCTGACCACATTTTCTGCCTGCAAAATTTTTGAACGCACCAGCCAAATATTAGCGTTTCACAAGCAGCTTTGCACTCCCTACACTCTGCGCCAACGTACACCTGCCTCCTTAAGGAGAATAAAACAGTGCAACCCAGGAAAGGATTTTTAGTCTGGCTCGGCGGCTTAAGCGTGCTGGGCTTTTTGGCCACCGATATGTATCTGCCCGCGTTCGCCGCGATGCAGGAAGATTTACAAACACCTGCTGCCGCGATTAGCGCCAGCCTGAGCTTATTCCTCGCCGGTTTTGCCTTTGCGCAACTGCTGTGGGGACCGCTCTCTGACCGTTTTGGCCGTAAACCGGTGCTGTTACTGGGCCTGGCGATCTTTGCTGTAGGCTGTCTGGGTATGCTGTGGGTGCGCGATGCAGCCTGGCTGCTGGTGCTGCGTTTTATTCAGGCCGTCGGCGTCTGCGCTGCTGCGGTAACCTGGCAGGCGCTGGTAACCGACTACTACCCGGCGTCACGCACTAACCGTATTTTCGCCACCATTATGCCGCTGGTCGGCCTGTCGCCCGCCCTTGCCCCGCTGCTGGGCAGCTGGCTTCTGGCGCATTTCGAGTGGCAGGCGATTTTCGCCACCCTGTTTGCCATTACCCTGGTATTGATGCTGCCTGCATTTGCCCTCAAACCCGCGCAAAAAAAAGCGACGCACGCTGAGGCAAAGCCGGTAACGTTTATGTCGTTACTGCGTTCTAAAGCCTACCGTGGCAACGTCCTGATTTACGCCGCCTGCTCCGCGAGCTTCTTCGCCTGGCTGACTGGCTCGCCGTTTATTTTGCACGATATGGGTTACAGTCCGGCTGCCATCGGCCTCAGCTATGTGCCGCAGACTATCGCGTTCCTGGTGGGAGGCTACGGCTGTCGCGCCGCGCTGCAAAAATGGGAGGGTCAGCAAATGCTGCCGTGGCTGCTGGGTCTGTATGCGTTAAGCGTGATCGGCACCTGGGCAGTGGGCTTTATCCCGCATGTCGGTCTGACAGAAATTTTACTTCCGTTCTGTGTCATGGCGGTGGCTAACGGTGCCATTTACCCTATCGTGGTGGCACAGGCGTTACGCCCTTTCCCTCAGGCAACTGGCCGCGCCGCCGCTCTGCAAAACACACTCCAGTTGGGCCTGTGCTTCCTGGCAAGCCTGGTGGTCTCTGCGTTGATTGCCACACCGCTGTTGACCACCACCAGCGTAATGCTGGTTACCGTTATACTGGCCGCCGTCGGCTATCGCATGCAGGCATCCGCTCAGCGTGAGCAGGACGGCACCCCGGAGGCGGAAACATCGCATGCATAATCGCGTGGGAAATTATGTTACATTTCAGTGATTAGGTTGCTAAGAATTTTCTATTGAATCACCAAATTTTGAGGCCTATACTAAATTTGGTTCGATTAAATACGATAAATATTAAGTGTTAACGGGAGCCGGAGTGCTCCCGTTTTACCATGGAAGGCATTTCGGCAAGGGTTATCTCCCTTCCTCTGTTCTACGTCGGATACTAGCCTCGCGGTGGAATACCGTGAGATTTCTCACAAACCATAAAAAGCGTCTACGCTGTTTGAAGGTTCTGATCACAGCAAGGTGATGGAGAAGCTATGAGTTCATCGTGTATAGAAGAAGTCAGCATTCCGGACGATAACTGGTCCCGGATCGTCAGTGAGCTGTTGAGTCGTGCGGGCATCACCATCAACGGGCCCTCACCCTCCGACCCGCAGGTTAAACATCCCGATTTTTTTAAACGTGTATTGCGGGAGGGATCGTTAGGTCTGGGCGAGAGTTACATGGATGGATGGTGGGAATGCGAGCGGCTGGATATGTTTTTCAGCAGCGTTTTACGCGCCGGTCTGGAAAACCAGCTTCCGCGTCACTTCAAAGACACATTGCGTGTCGCCTCCGCCCGATTGTTCAATCTGCAAAGTAAAAAGCGGGCGTGGATTGTCGGCAAAGAGCATTACGATCTTGGTAACGACCTGTTCAGCCGTATGCTTGATCCCTTCATGCAATACTCTTGCGGCTACTGGAAAAAGGCGACAACTCTTGAAGAGGCGCAGCAGGACAAACTGCGTCTTATCTGTGAAAAATTGCAGCTCCAGCCCGGTATGCGCGTGCTGGATATTGGCTGCGGCTGGGGCGGGCTGGCGTATTTTATGGCGAAACATTACGGCGTCAGCGTTGTGGGCGTCACCATCTCTGCCGAACAGCAAAAAATGGCACAGGAACGCTGTCAGGGGCTGGACGTTGATATCCGGCTTCAGGATTATCGTGACCTGAACGAGCAATTTGACCGCATTGCTTCTGTCGGGATGTTTGAGCACGTAGGGCCTAAGAATTACGACACCTATTTTGAGGTGGCCGATCGTAATTTAAAACCGGAAGGTATCTTCTTACTGCATACCATTGGCTCTAAGCGCACCGACAATAATGTTGATCCGTGGATCAACAAATACATCTTCCCGAATGGTTGCCTGCCGTCCATCCGTCAGATAGCAAAAGCCAGCGAATCGCATTTCATTGTGGAAGACTGGCATAACTTCGGTGCGGATTATGACACCACTCTGATGGCGTGGCATGCGCGTTTTCAGGCCGCCTGGCCTGAAATTGCGGATAACTATTCGGAACGGTTCAAACGGATGTTCAGTTATTATCTGAATGCCTGCGCGGGTGCGTTTCGTGCCCGCGATATTCAACTATGGCAGGTGGTCTTTAGCCGTGGTATAGAACACGGTCTGCGCGTCGCCCGCTAAAAAATAACCCCGGCTAGCCGGGGTTATTTTTATTCAGCTTCCGCTGTCTTTATTATTGCGGCCTCTTTTGCCGCCAGCACGCGTTCAACGGTATCCACTACCGCCTGAGTTTGCGGATCGATTTCAATATTTACCCGATGCCCCAGTTTTTTCGCGCCCAGGGTTGTACGCTGCAGCGTTTCAGGAATTAAATGCACGCAAAAACGGGTTGGTGTCACTTCCCCGACCGTCAGGCTAATCCCATCAATACCAATAAATCCTTTGTAGAGGATGTATTTCATTAATGACGGGTCCTGAACTTTAAACCAGATTTGACGATTATTTTCCGAGGTCACGATTTTGGCCACTTCAGCGGTGGTCATGATATGGCCTGACATCAGATGTCCGCCAATCTCATCGCTGAACTTCGCCGCACGCTCTACGTTGACGGTATCGCCCACCACCAGCTCACCCAGATTGGTGATGCGCAGCGTCTCTTTCATTAAATCAAAGCTAATCAGGTTACCGTTAATTTCGGTTACCGTCAGGCAGCAGCCGTTATGCGCAATCGACGCCCCGGTTTCAATACCTTCAAGCATATATTCCGGCAGCTCAACGACGTGAGTACGGAAATTGGGTTTTTCATCAATAGACACCACTTTCGCAGTGCCCTGCACAATACCAGTAAACATGCTTACAACTCCTGTTTTTTCCGGACGGTGGCGACACCGTTTAATCCCTTCACAATAACAGTTGGAAAAACAGGTTGCCAGCGGAGCGCATTTTCTGGCGATTTTTTCACTAGATAATTAGTTAAACCCCGCTACAATAGCTGGCATCCCCCTGCATTTTCTTCTTGCTGCCAGTAACGGCGGCTTTTTTAATCTCTCAAATAACAACAATACAAAGGTGTTCACGTGCAGAAGTACATGAATGAAGCGCGTCAGTTATTGGCACTGGCAATACCGGTGATCATCGCGCAAGTGGCCCAGACCGCAATGGGATTTGTGGATACGGTCATGGCCGGTGGCTACAGCGCCACCGATATGGCCGCCGTTGCGATCGGGACATCGATCTGGCTCCCGGCCATCCTCTTTGGTCACGGTCTTCTGCTGGCGTTAACGCCGGTAATCGCACAGCTTAACGGTTCCGGTCGACGAGAACGCATCGCCCACCAGGTTCGCCAGGGGTTCTGGCTGGCGGGTTTCGTCTCCGTTCTTATCATGGTGGTGCTCTGGAACGCGGGCCATATCATTCGCGCGATGCATAATATCGACCCGGCTCTGGCTGATAAAGCCGTGGGCTATCTGCGCGCCCTGCTCTGGGGCGCACCGGGCTACCTCTTTTTCCAGGTCGCACGTAACCAGTGTGAAGGTCTGGCAAAAACCAAGCCTGGCATGGTGATGGGTTTTATCGGTCTGCTGGTTAACATTCCGGTGAACTATATCTTTATTTATGGCCACTTCGGTATGCCAGAGCTCGGCGGCATTGGCTGCGGCGTGGCAACGGCGGCGGTCTACTGGGTGATGTTCTTCAGCATGATCACCTTTATTAAACGCGCGCGATCCATGCGTGACATCCGTAATGACAAGGCATTCAGCACACCAGACTGGACGATCCTGACGCGTCTTATTCAACTGGGTCTGCCGATTGCACTGGCGCTGTTCTTCGAGGTGACGCTGTTTGCAGTTGTTGCCCTGCTGGTGTCGCCGCTGGGAATTATCGACGTTGCGGGCCACCAGATCGCGCTGAACTTCAGCTCGCTGATGTTCGTTCTGCCGATGTCGCTGGCGGCAGCGGTCACTATTCGCGTCGGTTTCCGGCTCGGACAAGGTTCAACGCTGGATGCGCAAACGGCTGCGCGTACCGGTCTTGGCGTGGGTGTCTGCATGGCGGCCTGTACGGCACTCTTTACCGTCGCGCTACGTGAGCAGATCGCCCTGCTCTACAACGATAATCCGGAAGTGGTCCTTCTGGCATCTCACCTGATGCTGCTGGCTGCGGTGTACCAGATTTCGGACTCCATTCAGGTGATCGGCAGCGGCGTGCTGCGCGGGTATAAAGATACGCGTTCTATTTTCTTTATTACCTTTATTGCGTACTGGGTACTGGGTCTGCCGTGTGGGTATGTTCTGGCGCTCACCGATCTGGTGGTTGACCGTATGGGGCCAGCAGGATTCTGGATGGGCTTTATTATCGGCTTAACCTCTGCGGCCATCATGATGATGCTGCGTATGCGCTATCTGCAACGTCAGCCATCTACCATTATTTTGCAACGCGCCGCACGTTAAATACGCAGTAGCCGCCAGCAGGCGGCTACTTTCTCTTCACTTTGCGCGGTAATGAAGCAATCGCGTGAAATCAGAGAGAAAATTGCATTTTCCCTCTTGCCACTGCGGTGCTGTGCCGCTAATATTCGTCCCCGTTGTCACCGGCAACACGTTGCGTTCATAGCTCAGTTGGTTAGAGCACCACCTTGACATGGTGGGGGTCGTTGGTTCGAGTCCAATTGAACGCACCATTTGCGTCTGTAGCTCAGTTGGTTAGAGCACCACCTTGACATGGTGGGGGTCGATGGTTCGAGTCCATTCAGACGCACCATTCTGTTTTTCCTCTATCATTCCTGCATTTGATCGTCCAATACCCACTGCGCAGTTACTACAACCGACTTCTCAGTCCGCTTATATTCCATTTTTAATTGAGCGCAGCGCCGTACAGTACGGGCAAGTACAGCCAGGTACAGGCACAGCAGCGCAAGTCCCGAGGGCAGAAATTTGTGGTCGCTCGCCGTGCTCGCTGTAATAACCACTGAGAATATTATTCTCCACATTTCGCATTTGCTGCGCAGAGATCGCCGGATTGATGTTTTCTTTCGCCTGAAATGCCAGCGCCCCCGTCGAGACAACCGACAACGAAATCGCAACCAGTTTACTGATTTTCATCCTGTTCACCCTCATGTAGTGCAGGCTTAACCTGCATTTGCCTGTAGTGTCCATCTCGCATTCACTTTGTCTCATCAAACTGTAATAAGCGCCCGGTATTGAGCAGCACCAGCAGCGTGCTCAGATTGTGGAGAATCGCGGCAATCAGCGCCCCGGTGGCCCCAAGCAGCCCCATTGCGGCGGCAGAGACGATTAACAGCGTCCAGCCCAACCCGATAAACACATTCACCTGCAGCGTGGCACGGCATTTTCGGCTCAGCCGAATGGCGCATGGCAGGCGGCGTAAATCAGAGCCGGTAAGCACCACGTCAGCCGAGGCCAGCGCAATATCCGCCCCATTACCACCCATCGCAATACCAACCGCACCGGCTTTTAACGCCAGCGCGTCGTTGATACCATCTCCGACCACCATTGGCCGCCACCCTTCATCAACAACACGCTGCACCTGACGCAGTTTTTCCGCAGGCAGCGCCCCGGCGGAAAGTTCGTCGATCCCCGCCTGCTGCGCCACCCGCTTCGCCACCGCCAGACGATCGCCGGTCAGCAGCTGTTGCCTGTCAATACCCAGTGATTTGAGCATCGCAACCATCTCCGGTGCCTCGGGGCGAAGCGTATCCTCCAGCAGGAACCAGCCAAGAAAAACGCCAGCGTGCGCCAGGCCAACCACCGGGCCATCGTGCTCCGGCACTGGTGATACCGCAATGTGGTAACGAGCAAACAGCGCCTGCTGCCCCAGTAATGCCAGCCCTTCGTCGGTTGTCGCCACAACGCCAATGCCCTGAATTTCTTCAATGTCTCGCAGTGTTACCTCACCTGGCGCGGACACCGTCCCGGCCAGCACCCGGCTCACCGGATGGTTACTGGTAGCTCCCAGCGCTGCCGCCAGTTGCATTACGCGCTCACGCGGCATGTCGGTCGCCAGCATCACGTCGACGACACTGAGCTTCCCCTGAGTCAGGGTCCCCGTTTTATCCACAATCAGGGCATCCACATCCGCCAGCTCTTCCAGAAATGCCGCGTTGCGAATCAAAATACCGTGTCGTGCCGCCACAGCTATCCCCGCCATTGCGGTTGCGGGCGCTGAAAGCACCAGCGCACAGGGACAGGCGGCAACCAGCACCGCCAGCATCGCCTGGCTGTTATACGTCAGAAACCAGGTGGTTGCCGCAATCAGCAGCACCAGAATGAGATAGTGGCCCGCATAGCGCTCTAACATCCGGGTAATCGGCGGCTTTGCCTGGCTGGCGTCCTGCATCAGCGCAATCACTTTCCCCAGAGTCGACTGCTCACCCGTGTGGGTGACCTTCACCCGCAGCAGGCCGTTCAGATTAATGCTTCCGCCAAACACAGCCATTCCCGCTGCCGCTTCAACCGGTACGGATTCACCTGTAATGTGCGCCACGTCCAGGCTGGCATAGCCGGAAAGGATCTGCCCGTCAGCGGGCACCCTGTCGCCGGCACGCACTTCAACGACGTCGCCAGAGTGGAGATGCTGGCTGTCGATCTGCTCAAGCGCACCGTCTGCCCGCACGCGCCTGGCCTGGCTGTGCGTCAGTTTGCTCAGCCCGGCGATAGCCTGACGGGTTCCCATCACGCTGCGCTCTTCAAGAATATGACCGAAAATCATAATCACCGGCAGCAGCGCGGCGGTCATTAAATCACCCAGTGCCCACGCACCAAGCATTGCCAGTACCACCAGCAGATCGGTTACGCCATGCAGATCGGGATGCAGCAGGCTGTGCCAGGCGGCCCGAAAAACCGGGATAGCCACCAGCAGCCACGCGATGCCCGCCAGGATGTCGCTAATGCCGGGTTGCTCAGGCGCAAGCGCTTTCCAGAGCAGGCTCAGCAGCAGCAAGCCAATAGTGATCATCGTCAGCGTTAACTGACGTAGCATACGCCTCTGCTCGGCTGGTGTTTGCAGATTGCCGTCAAAGTGAAAGTGTCCGTGGCTGCACTGGTGGCTCATGGTTTTTTCTCGCTAACGGTCGGAGTGGCGGATTGTGCAGGCAACCCCTGCAGGATCAAGCGGCTGTCGTCGCCCGGCGCGACGGTAATCACCTGCCCCGCCTGCGCCAGAATAGCCGTCACTTTTTCACGCCACAGGCGCTGCAAAAGACCCCCATCGGCCCCTTCACGCCTCGCCTGGGCCAGTTGCATAATGGTGCGGGTGTCGACACTGGCCTGCGCGAGAATTTCCTGACGCCCCGCCTCCGCCTGCTGAAGCGTCCGATCCGCCTGCTGTTGCGCCTGCTGGGTACGCAGCGCCGCCGCCGTGCGGGCGCTGGCTACGGCCTGCTCCGCCTGCTGCCCTGCCGCCAGCACCGCATTAAACGCTGCCACCGCGTTCTGGGGCAAAGAAGAGGTGATATCAACGCGTTCAATGCGAATGCCCGGATCGTTCCCTCCGGCAGCCAGCAGGGTAAGACTTTGCGTCATCGCCTTTCTGAAGTCGCTGCGTAGCTGAAGCCGCTCCTGGGCCGCGTGGCGATCGTTTTGCAGCGTCTCAGGACGGGTCACCAGGATCGAATCCAGATCGCGTCCCACGCAGACAACCGCCGCGGCGTGCTCGGTCAGGCGGTCGATCAGCGGATCGATATGCGGACGCTGAAGCGCGTATCGGACAGGATCGCTGACGCGCCAGAAGACCCGCACGTTCAGCTGTACGACCCCGGCATCGCCAGTAAGCAGGTAGCCCGCCCCCGCTCCGGCATCACCATCGCGCTCCCAGCTGTTGATCTGATCAAGCTGCTGACTGCGCTGCAACGCCTGAACATCGCGCTCCAGAATTCGCTCCTCGCCGGGCACCCGCTCCACGCGTTCAATCGGATAGGGCCAGGCAAACAGCAACCCGGCGTTTTCCACACGAACGGGCTTACCAAAGCGGTAAACGATCGCCCGGCTGTCCGGGGCGACCTGATAAATACTGGAAAACAGCCACGCGCAGGCCGCGATAATCGCCGCGCCGTACAGGGCAAAGAACGCAATCCGGTATGACTGCCCCCAGGGAGTGCGCTTCAGCGGTGGCTGCATCATGGTTTAGCCGCCTCTGGTGTTTGGTCTGGCCCCTGCACCAGCGCGCGGAACGGTTCTGCATCGGTACGCAGCACCAGGCGGGTGTTGCCATTAACGATGGTGCTGAGTGTATCCAGGGAACGCAGCAGGCTATAAAGTTGCGGATCGCTGGCCCAGGCTTTGCCATATATTGCCGCTGCGTCGCGCTGTGCGTTGGCGGCAATAGCCGCCGCTTTAACGGAGGCATCAGCTTCCAGAATGCGTCCATCGCGATCCGCCTGTGAATGGATCTCCGCCGCCAGCCGTTTCCCCTCAGCCGTCCGCTCCGCTGCAATGGTTTCCCGCTCGGCACGCATGCGGTCAACGGTGGCGTTAAGCGTCACGGCCGGTAGCGTCAGGCGCTCAATACCGGTCTGGATCACCTCGATGCCGTAGCTGTTGAGAAGCTGCGCTTTCAGTTGCGCCTGCACTGCCTGCTCAAGCTGAGCGATTTTGACCTTCTTGCTGTCGACGTTGACGATATCCGCCAGCGCGTAGTTACTGGTGGTGGTTTCCAGTGCCGAGCCAATAAAAGTACGGATTTGGCGAGCCGCTTCATCCGGCTGGTTCTGCACGGCGCGGATAAAGCGCAGCACGTTGTCATTATCCGGTTTCACCTTCCAGATAACCCACGCCTGCACCAGCACCCGCAGCCCGTCACGCGTGCCAACGTCCTGCAAACCGCTGGACGTTGAACGCACGCGTAAATCGACATTCACCGGCGTTTCAAAGGGTGCCGGGAAACGCCACGCCAGGCCGGGCGAGAGCAAGACCCGCTGTGGATTGCCAAAGCGCGTCACTACCGTCGCGCTGCCTGCGCTGACGTCAAGCAGGCAGGCGGTGAGCACCGCCAGCACCAGTAACAATACCGCAATACCGATGCGTAACGTCCGCTTGTGGCGCTGTGGCGCGGGCGACGTCATCTGACGTATGCCAACTTTTTCCGCGTGTTCCGAAGAGGTGATGGAGTGGATCTTCATTTCGTGCTGGCCTTCTGTGGTGCGGTACTGTCGGATAATGCAGGATACTGGCGCAAATCCAGTACGGGCTCGCGGGTGCCCTGCAAACGGTCGTCCAGGATCAAAAGCGGTGTATGCGCCAGGCTCTGGCTGAGAATGTGGTAACGGCGCTCAAGAAGGAATGCCGCGCCGGCCTGCTTCCACGCCTGCTCGTCCGCCGCAAAATGGATCGCTTCCGCTCTGGCACGCGCGAGATCTTCTGCGGCAAAGGCCTGCGCGTCGTTTACGCGGTTTTCCGCTTTTTGTTGCGCCTCGCGAGTCACCGTGGCGGCATACCCCTTCTCACGGGCGACCCGCGCGCTGGCGGCTATTTGCGCCGCCTGCACGCCGTGCCAGGCATCGGCGGCCCCGCAGGCGGGTGAATCGCTTCTATTCGGGTTGAGAGCAGCTCCACGCCGGTATGCAGTGTCACTAAACGCTGCTGGATCTGCCGGTTAAGCGCTGACGCCAGGCTCGCGCGCTGCTCGTTGAGCAGCACATCCAGCTGCTTGCTGGCAAACTGCACCACCAGCACCTGTCGGGCAATACTGCGGATCAGCACAGGCAGATCTTCGGCCTGATACTGGCTGTTAAGCGCGTCCTCATTACGCAGCCCGACGCGCCAGATAAGGCGGATATCCATATTTACTATCTGAAAACTCTGGCGGTCGTTAGCCTTGCTGGCAATCACCTGTGATTGATCGGTCAGATGGCTGCTATCCCACAAGCGCCAGCTACTCTGCGGTGCAGGACCTTCGGCACTGTCGGGCTCTGCGCTCTGCGCCTGCGATTCCGGTTCATCACTGAGCCGCAGCTCATGTACCGTCCCATTTTCCACGGGGCGAACCCGACCAAATGGCCAGGGCAATCCGACATGCAGCCCCGGAGAGAGCACCGCCAGCGGGCGGCCAAAACGTTCGTAAATCCCCCGCTGCTGCAGCGGGACTTCCGTCAACCCACTCAGCAACCAGCCCAGTACGGCAATGCCAAAGGCTACGGGCAAAACCGTTTTTCCCATCAGGCGAAACGCCTGCACCTGGCGTAGATCAATGCCAAAACGCTGCTCAAGCGCGTCCAGAACCACCGTCAGTGGGCGCAGAGGCCAGCGGTACAAGGCAGCAACGGTGCTGACCGTCAGAAAACGGGGAGCCTCATCCGCCGGAAGCGGCGTGAGAGCGGTGATGAGGGTACGCAGGAGATATTCCAGCGCCATCACGAGGACCAGCAAGCTGCCAAGCCGGAAAAGCCACAGCGCCAGCGTTGGGGAAAAGATCACCAGCAGCAGCGCAGCGGCAAGCACCAGCAGAAGGCTGAGCATCGCACGCGCCAGCCCGATATATTCGCGCTGATAGCGCCAGTGGCGGACAATTTTAAAGCTGATCATGCGTTCAATGACCAGCAGGCCAAAGCTCAGCAGCAGAAGCACCCCAGGGATCACGCGGCTGATAACCGTGTCTGCTTCGCTGAACAACGCCGCATCGGCAAGGTTTGCGATAGCAAAACAGAGAGCCAGCACGGAAATCGTCGCGGTAGTGACCAGATGCTGGTGAAAATGCGATAGCCAGGCCTGCAACTGCGGTGGCAGCTGCAACCGTTTAGGCTCCGGGGAAGCAGGCTCCTCTGCGGGCATTTCCGCGACCGGTGCTGCAGCTTGTTCACAGCGTAGCGCGTTTTCTACAAACGCCATCGCCACCAGCCCCGCAGCCAGCAGCAGCCGAAATGCAAATAACCAGATTGCGACGTCAGAGAATAGATGCAGAAAAAGGTAAACAAGGCCGACGGGCAGCAGAAAGCCGTAAAGACAAATTTTGTGATCAGAAGGCGCTGCAGCAAACGACTTACCTGAGCGCTATTCTGCAATAGCGGTAACGACACCCTGGTACTCCCATTAGTTTCGCCTGCCTGGCTGAAATACATACGGTAATAGCAGGAATGGCGCACGGATCGTGATTTAAGCGTTACGATATAACATTCAAACCGTCATCAAAACAGGAAATACTCAGCGGGTACGTTTAATTTGGTATCAATATGTGACTGAATTTTCGCGCGCTGATTCACCGCTTCTTTTGCTACGCTTTTCATATGACAATAAAACGAAGGAAGAGTGTCGATGAAGAAAATCGCTATTATCGGCTCAGGCCCCACAGGGATTTACACCTTTTTATTCTCTTTTGAAAAACACGACACCTCTTGCTGTCTCGGTTTTTGAGCAGGCTGAAGAAGCGGGCGTCGGGATGCCCTACAGTGATGAGGAAAATTCACGGCTGATGCTGGCAAATATCGCCAGTATTGAAATTCCGCCCGTTTTCATCACGTATCTCGACTGGCTGAAACGCAAAGTGAAGCACATCTGCGCCGGTTTAAGGTGGATAAAGCGACCTTGCACGACCGGCAATTTCTGCCGCGTATTCTGTTGGGTGAGTATTTTCGCGATCGGTTTCTGGCTATCGTCGCCGAGGCTGAAAAAAAGGGATTTCAGGTTGAGGTACATGAATCAGCCGAAGTGACCGATATCACCGCCACGACAGATAAGGTTACGCTTTCGGTAAACGGAGAAACGCACCCTGACAGGTTTGACCTTGTCGTGATTGCGACAGGTCATGTCTGGCCGGATGAAGAAAAGGCAACCCGCACTTACTTCCCCAGCCCCTGGTCCGGGCTGATGGACGCCACCATCCGCGCCTGCCAGGTCGGTATTATGGGGACATCCTTAAGCGGTCTGGATGCTGCCATGGCGGTGGCAATGCAGCATGGCGACTTTACGGGCGACCAATTCAGGCTCGATGAGAAAAGCCAGGCGCTCAGCATCACCCTGATGTCGCGAACCGGCATTCTGCCGGAAGCAGATTTTTATTGCCCCATCCCGTATGAGTCGCTTTCCGTATTGACTGAAACGGTCGCTGAAGCCGAAATAGCTAAGGGCGCAGAAGGGTTACTTGACCGGATATTTACCCTGATGGTGAAAGAGCTTGAACATGCCGATCCACAGTGGAGCGAAGCGATAGCCCTGAACACGCTGGATGCAGACAGCATTCGTGATGCCTGGTTTGCCGATCGTAAAAAACACGACCCGTTCAGCTGGGCCGAAGATAACCTGGAAGAAGTTGAACGCAACAAACAAAACAGGCATACCGTTCCCTGGCGCTACGCCGTTCTCCGGTTGCATGAAGTGGTTCAGGAGATTGTCCCTCACCTCAATGAAGAAGACCGGAAGCGCTTCAAAACGGGGCTGGCACGCGTATTTATTGATAATTATGCTGCCATTCCGTCCCAGTCCATCCGCAGGCTGCTGGCTCTGCGTGAAGCCGGGATAATCAGCGTGCTGGCGCTCGGCGACGACTATGAGCTTGATATCGGCAGCGACCAAACCGTGATTACGACACAAGAGAAAACTCACCGTTTCGATGTATTTATCGATGCGCGTGGGCAAAAACCGTTGAAAACGAAAGATCTGCCCTTCCCCACGCTGCGTAAGCAGCTTCAGGAAACCGGCGAAGAGATACCTGATGTGGGTGACGATTACACGCTCAGGGAACCGGAAACCCTTCGCGGACGGATTGCTTTCGGTGCGATACCGTGGCTGATGCACGACCAGCCGTTTGTGCAGGGGCTTGCAGAGTGCGCAGAACTGGGGGAGGCAATGGCGAAAGCAGCGGAGAAACCAGCAACGGGATCGCGCAGGAAACTGCCCTTTGTGGAGAACTGACAGGGCCTCCGTGCCCTGACGCGTCTGACTACTCGAAGAAGACTTCCGGGTTTTCAGACAGAGACACGAAGGTTTTGCTGTTTTTATCCAGCGCACGGATTTCGCCGCTTTCGATGTCATATACCCAGCCGTGCAGGCGAATGGAGTTGTTGCGCAGACCAACAGCAACCGACGGATGCGTTTTAATGTTGCTCAGCTGTGCAAACACGTTCTCCTGCACCATTGCGTTCACTTTATCGACGGGCGTGTCCCAGGTTTTCTTCTCAACCACCGGCTTTTGCCGCATCGGAGTAACGCAGCCAGTGAGACACCGCAGGCATTGGCTCAAGGTTCGCATTGTCGGCAATTGCTTTCATTGCGCCACAGTTAGAGTGACCGCAGATCACGATATCGGTCACGCCTAACGCCACGACAGCGTATTCGATGGTGGCGGATACACCACCCGGCTCCGGCCCGAACGGTGGCACAATGTTGCCAGCATTACGAATGACAAAGAGCTGTCCCGGCTCTTGCTGGGTGACCAGCTCGGGAACCAGACGGCTGTCGGAGCAGGAGATGAACAACGCTTTGGGATTCTGGCTGGACGCTAAACTGCGGAAGAGCTTTTACGTTGCGGGAAAATCTCTTTTGAAAGCTGAGAAAACCTTCAATGATATGTTGCATAGCCATTTCTCTTTTTCTGTTTTAGTTTAGACATGATCGAGATCACGCGACTGAAGTTTACCCACCGCCCTTTACTTCAGACAAGCAATATATTTCTGGCCGACCGCTGCACAATCTCACTCGCTTTCGCCGTCATATCCTGCCCTTCGAACGCGCCATAGAGACGTTCAAACGGTTGTCCTCAAGATGACGGGTTATCCGCTCGACGGTACGGGCAGCAACGGAAGCATATTAGGGTAGCTCCACATAAACGAAACGGCATCTTTACCGGGTGTCACCTGCAGTATGTCGCCTGCCAGCACACGCCTCGCCTTCATGCCAGTGCAGCACCGTACCGCCCGCAAAGTGTCCGCCGAGCCGCAACGACGTTACAGACGGCATCAACGCCAGAGAATCCCCCTCCAGAAGTGAAGCGCCGGGCTGCTGGCGCATGACCCACTCACGATCGCTGGCATGCAGATAAACCGGCGCATTAAAGGCCGCGGCCAGTCCTGCATGGTGTGTAGTAATGAGGATGGGAAATGGCTATGGCAACTGATACCGCCGAGCGACGGCAACTAACGTGCTGGTCGCCGGGTCGAGGTTGCGATACAGTCCACAGAATATTGCCGTGCGGTGTGCGCAGAAGAAGAGCCGCTGGTTGATGGCAAAAGACGGAACCGTTTTGATGCTGAACAGCTGCGGCTCCAGTTGCTGCATTTATTCGTGTGCGTGGCGGTCACGGTTTCAAGATCAATCCACTGCTGGCCGGTTCTCGGACGTACTGGCGTTCGTCTTCGGCAAATCGGACATCGCTCCGGGTGTGTGTCATAAGAGGTGCCGCAGGTTTTACAGAGAGTAATCATGAGGTTTCCTCAGCGGTAAAGCCTTGAGTATGGCAGGGATTATCCTTATGTGCTGCGGGGTGCAGGGCTAGCCGTTTTTGCCCTATACTGTGCCAGTATCAAAAACCGAACAATGCAGGTGCCCCATGGAAATTGATCTTGAGAACTTAGTCTTTAACGGACTGGATGAAGCAGAAGAGCGCAACGCAGAACGTCTGGACGACGCGGACAAAAAAGCACAGGCGATCGTCGCGGACGACGACTGCGGCGATGCCTGCAAAATCTGACGATAAAGCACCGGAAATCCCGGTGCTTTTTTTTACCCGTAAGGGTTAAATTCCGGCGTCTTTTTGAATCCACTGAGCATCAGGATGAGGCTTTGAGCGAGGAGCCCGGTTCAAACTGATAATGATTACCCTGCCGATCGCCGCCGATATACCACGAGATCTCCGTTTTCCCTTCTGCCAGCGCTTTGCGCACTGCTTTGTCTACGTCCACCATCCGGTATTCACGGGAATGGTTGAGGTAAAGCACAGCATCCGATTTGTAATTACACGCCGGACGTGATTTCCAGCTCACGGTTGCCGGGTCCCAGTCCGTTACTGGCCGGGTAGAAAAGATCTGATCGGCACCGTCTGTCTCTACTTTGCCGCCGTAAATGCGCACACGGTATTTAAACAGGAAGCATCCTGCCCCACCGGCAGCGGCGGGATCTTGAATTCACCAGTGACAGGGTTTCACTGTTTTGGGTTCTGCCCCCGTTCTGCCAGTTATCCTGCACCAGTAAACCTGCGGTTCGGCAGAGAAAGCGTCGGCTCCATGCTGCTCAGCCAGACGTTTGCCTTCGCTTTCGAGTAGCCATACGGCACGGTGGTGCCGCAGTCCATCCCGCGATTCAATACACAGCTCGGTATAAAGCGGCGCGGCGTCTTCCGTCCAGCCGTTCATGAAATCCGCATGCGCGGTATAAAGATGCCCATAGCTCCTCGCGCTCATTGCCGTGCATGATCGGGTCAAGCGAAAGCTGCACGTTGCGGGTATCCGAGAAAGTGATCGTTGGTGATCACGTAAGCCACGTTCATGTTCACGGTGGGAATTTTCACCGGGAATGCGGCCGGGCACTGCCTTTATATCGTATGCCGCGTTAGCAAGGCCATGAGCCGGTTTCAGGTTTACCCCATCCCAGGCAGTTCGGGAACTGAATGCCAATATTAAACTGCACCGCATCCTGTGCCTTACGTAACCCACAGACTTCTCCCCGTTTTGGTGGTATAGGCCTTTGCCGTTCGCGCATAAGAAAGTGATATGCGGATTAGGCGTCGTGCCATGGTGGTCACCCGCCAGCAGCGACAGCCCCGCCGGAAGGGTTGCAGCGGATACGTTTCGACATTCGATGCCTGATAGTAGTTTTTTGATACGCAGGTTTGACGACCGTTCCGTCAGGCAGACGCAGCGAGGGAGCCCAGTATGCAGAGCTGTCCGCTTTGTTATCACAGGTGGTCTCTTCATGCTGGCGCAATGTCTCCCGGCGTGAGAAAGCATCCGTGTGTGTTTACCAAAGAAGTCGTGCAGCATGGCCTCGTTGGGCATGCCGAACACATGATGGCGTCCATCGCCGAGGGTGTGGGAGTAGCCGCAGACAACATGCGCCTGGGGTGCGGCGTGTGCCGCCTGCATTGCGAGCAGTAAAGCGGGGAATGAAAATGCCGTTGTTATCGTGGTCCGTTTCATCATTTTCTCCATGTATGAAAGGACACATTGGTAACAAAAGCGCGTTAATTAACAGAGTGTTTCACAGCGTACTTTTCCGCTCTCTCTGGCTTTACAAACCGTGAGCACAGCTCATTCCAGTACATTTCGCGCGTGCGGCGCAGTTCAGCGTGACGTTTTATCATGGAACCACTCCGGGTCAATTAGCGACGTCGACCATACAGGCTGGCGACAGGCAGAATCGACTCAAGAACACGTTGCGCGCTGTTCTCCGCATTGTCCGGCCGGGTCGCAAAAAACCGCCGTAACGTGCTTATCCACTTTTTCATCGTCTTTACCCTTCGCTTCACCTGTCCTCAGTTAAACACCTAAATTTCACGTAAGGGAAATACCAATATTGACTGTCAATGTGCAGAATGCGCAAATAGCCTCCCATTCATTTACTTGTCAATAACACCTTGTTCACTAATGCTTTTTGCTTATAGCAAAGAAGAATTTCTTATTTGGCGATAGCGTTAGCTTATGGGAGCGTATCCGGAGAAAACAAAAACGACGGGAAGACGCATACTATGGCAGCATATAAAAAAATCGTATCAAGAAATAGCAGTGGCTTTGGGTTTACTGGCGGCAGGCGGCATATTGTCGACACAGGCGCAGGCCGACCAACTGGCGGACATCAGGGCAGCAGGCGTGGTGAAAGTCGCCACCTTTGACGCCAACCACCGTTTGGTTCTATCGACGCGAAAACCCATGAGATCGTGGGCTATGACGTCGATTTCGCCAACGCGCTGGCAAAAGCGCTTGGCGTGAAGCTGGAACTGGTTGCCACTAATCCGGCCAACCGCATTCGCGCTGCAGTCCGGTAAAGCCGATTTAATTGTGGCAGACATCACCATCACGCCAGAACGCGCGCAGGTGATCGATTTTTCCACCCCCTATTTTGTGACCGGACAGCAGTTCCTGGTGCCAGCAACGTCCCCGGATAAACTGGACGAATACAGCCGCGCGCGTATTGGTGCGGTAAAAGGCACAACAGGTGAACAGGCTCTCCACCAGCGTTTCCCGCAGTCCCGCGTGCTCTCCTACGATGATATTCCGCTGGCGCTGACCGCACTGCGTAACGGTAATGTGCAGGCGATCACCCAGGACAGCACCATTCTGGCGGGCCTGCTGGCACAAGCACCGGATAAAGCGAACTTCAAAATTCTGCCTGACCTGCTCAGCAAAGAAGAGATTGGCGTTGGCGTGAAAAAAGGCGAAACGGCGCTGCTGAAAGTGGTGAACGATGAGCTGATTAACCTCGAGAAAGCGGTCAGGCCGCAAAAATCTACGACACCTGGTTTGGCCCACAGACCCCGTCCCACAGCCTCGCGCCTTTAAAATAGAAGCCCGGTAATATGCTCTCAGGTTTATTTTCACACTCCGCGGCCGGTGCCGCGGATTTTTCACGTCTGGAACACGCCAGCGTTGAGTTTCGTGACGTGGTTAAACGTTACGGTAATCATGAGGTGCTCAAAGGGATAAACCTGAGCATCACGCCCGGTGAAGTGGTTGCTATACTCGGCCCTTCCGGTTCCGGCAAGTCCACTCTCATCCGGCTCATCAACCAACTGGAAACCCTTAACGGCGGCGAAATTCTGGTCGACAACAAACCCACCGGGCAACTTTCCGGCGTGGCGCTTCGACAGCTTCGCAGCCGCGTTGGCTTCGTTTTCCAGCAGTTTAATCTTTACGCGCATCTCACCGCCAGCCAGAACATTACCCTGGCGCTGGAGCACGTCCACGGCTGGAAACCTCAGCCTGCTCAGGAACGTGCCGTCCTGCTGGAAAAAGTGGGCATGCTGGAAAAAGCCCACCATTTCCCGGCAGAGCTATCAGGAGGGCAGCAGCAACGCGTCGCCATCGCCCGTGCGCTGGCCTCTTCGCCGCAAATCATCCTGTTCGACGAGCCGACGTCAGCCCTCGACCCGGAGATGATTGGTGAAGTGCTGTTTGTAATGAAAGCGCTGGCGCATAGTGGGATCACGATGGTCGTGGTAACGCACGAAATGCAGTTTGCCCGTGAAATTGCCGACCGGATTGTTTTTATCGATGGCGGTCAGATCCTGGAAACGGCCTCGCCGGAGCAGTTTTTTACGCAACCATCGCATCCGCGCGCGCAGCGTTTCCTGCAAAAGGTGCTCAACCCGCTTCATCAGGAGCATCTGTAATGCCCGCGCTCGACTGGCAGGGGGTGCTGACCGGGCAGCCCCTGCAGTGGATATTATCCGGTTTTCTGACCACTATGGGTCACTCTCGCGGGTGCGATACTGGCCAGCCTTTTCGCGCTGTTGTTTTTGCTGTTACGCCTCTCTGGCGGGCGAACCGGCGAAGGGGTTGTCAGCGCCTGGGTCTCCCTGTTTCGCAATACCCCCCTCCTGGTACAACTGCTGTTCTGGTATTTCGCCGCCTGGAACTGGCTTCCGCTGGCGTTTCGGGATGTGGTGAATGCAGATCACAGCTGGTCGATCCTGCCCGGCGACATCTGGTGGTTCACACCGGAGTTTTTATGTTCTGCCTGGGGACTGGGGGTGTTCACTTCAGCCTTTTTAATTGAAGAGATCGAGTCCGGGTTGCGCTCCGTCCCCACCGGGCAGCGTGAAGCTGCGATGGCGCAGGGATTTTCCGCCTGGCGGCTGTTTCGTTACATTCTGTTGCCTCAGGGGTTGGCTAACGCCTGGCAACCGGTCGTCGGGCAGTATCTCAACCTGATGAAGCTCTCCTCGCTTGCCAGTGGAATTGGCTTTGCCGAACTCACTTACCAGGTGCGGCAGATAGAGAGTTACAACGCCCACGCGCTGGAGGCATTTACCGTGGGAACGGCACTGTATCTGCTCACGGGCGTGGTGATGGGCATGGTGCTGGTGCGCATCGGCCCTGCCAGAGGGAGTGCAAAATGATTGCCGGAATAAATGTTATTACCGAAAACCTGGATTATCTGCTGTGGGGACGTGCGGCGGCGGGTGAGCCTGGCGGGGTGTTGCTCTCACTATTGATGGCTACAGGAGCAGCGCTGCTCGCCCTGCCTGGCGGCATTGCCCTTGCGTGCCTGGCCTGGCGTTATACGGGGCTGGTGCGCAAGGCGCTGTTTCTGGGCAGAGCTGATCCGCGGAATCCCGTTAATCTTCGTGATTTTCTGGATGTGGTATCTGCTGCCGCTGATGACCGGCGGCGATCTGCCAGGTGCGCTGACGGTCACGCTGGCGCTGGCCTGGTTTACGGCGGCATCGGTGATGCATTCGGTACTGGCCGGGCTAAACGCGCTGCCTGCCGGACAGTATGAGGCGGCGCTATCTCAGGGATTCAGCACCCAACAAACCCTGTGGCGCGTGCTGCTTCCGCAGGGGTTGCGCAACATCCTGCCGTCTCTGGTGGGCATTTTTATCAGCCTGCTGAAGGATACGTCGCTGGCGTTCATTGTAAACGTGCCGGAACTGACGACAGTGGCAGGACAGGTGAATAACCGGGTGCAGATCTACCCTGCCGCCATTTTTATCTTTACCGGTGTGGTCTACTACCTGCTCTGCTGTTCACTCGAACAGCTCGCGAAACGCTGGCGGCTTACCGGCCAGCGCTTTAACCACTGTTTCCATCGCTTCGGTTGTCAGCTCACTGCGTTTGACGCGCTGGTTCGCCAGCGCGGTACGCAGCACACCGGCGATCACAATATGCTTTGGCTCCTGGCCTAAATCACGCATCTCAAGCACCACCTTCCCGACCACCCGACACATCTCCTGGTACAGCGCTTCGTCTTTGGTCACATTGCCCATTGCCAACCCTCCATTGCCCTAAACGTTCAGCTTAAATGATTCGTGGGCTGGATACAAAAAGAAGCCCGACGAGGATCTCGCCGGGCTTCTTTGTAAAATCAAGGAATTAGTTATTTACAGGGATAACCGCGCCTTTATATTTGGTACGAATCCACTCCTGAATCTCTTTAGAGTGCAGCACGTTCACCAGCGCGACGATATCTTTCTTCTTCTCGTCACCGCGATGCACGGTAATGATGTTGGCATACGGGTTATTTTCACCGCTCTCAACCGCAATCGGGTCGTGAACCGGGTCCAGACCGGCGTCAATCGCGTAGTTGGCGTTAATCACCACCGCATCGCCTTCGTCGTTGTTGTACATTTGCGGCAGCAGGGAGGCTTCCACGTTAGGAGTGAACTGCAGCTTTTTCGGGTTCTCCACGATGTCGCTAATGCGCGCGGTCACTTTGTCGATGCCCGGCTTCAGCTTGATCACACCCTCTTTTTCAAAGATAGAGAGAATGCGACCCCTTTCCGAAACGGCATCACGCATGATGATTTTGCCGCCTTCCGGCAGATCTTTCAGCGACTTGTATTTTTTTAGAGTAGATACCGATTGGCTCAATATGGATAGCACCTGCGCTGACAAAATCGTAATCCTTGTCGCCGCGTGATCTTTCAGCACGCTGTTCAGGTAAGGATATGCTGGAAGTAGTTGGCATCGATATCATGCCCCGCCAGCGCGGGTTTTGGCAGAATGTAGTCCTGGAACGGTTTGATCTCCAGATCGATACCCTGCTTCGCCAGAATCGGCTTCGCCTGCTCCAGGATTTCGGCATGCGGCGTGTTGGACGCGCCCACGGTCAAGGTATCGGCCCAGGAAGCAAAGCTCAGGGCGCTCAGGGTTGCTGCGGCGATCAGTGTCAGTGTCTTTTTCATGATGATGGTTCCTGTGTGTATTTATTAGCGTTTATCTAACAGTGAAGTAATGATGTCGCCGCAGAACTGGATAACGAAAACGATGATCAAAATGGTCACCGTTGCTACCAGCGTGACGTCACCATGGTTGCGCTGGAATCCTTCCAGATAAGCCAGATTTCCCAAACCGCCAGCGCCAATCACCCCCGCCATTGCGCTGTAACTCACCAGCGCGATCAGCGTCACCGTAATGCCTGAAACCAGTGGGTGAAGATTCCGGCAGTAAAACCCGAAACACTAAGGTGCTCAGTCGTGCGCCATTGAACGCGTTGCTTCTATGACCCTTTGTCCACTTCACGCAGGGCAATCTCCACCAGACGCGCGTAGAACGGTGCCGCGCCCACTATCAGGCAGCGCCGCATTTGCGCCGAGGATGGTACCCACGATGGTTTTCGTGAATGGGATCAGCAATACAATCAGGATGATGAACGGGATAGAACGGAACACGTTCACCACAATCGAAATTACGCTATAGACCGTGCGGTTGAAACAGCCCACCACGGCGGTTAAAAACAGCGCCAGGCCGAGCACAATCCCCAGGACAAAGGTCGCCACACCAGAGAGTGCCGTCATGTACAACGTCTCCAGCGTTGCCGCCCACAGTTGATCCCACTTCAGATGCGGAAAGAGATCCTCAGCCATGTTTAATCACCTCGCCCTGAATATCACTTTGCTGCAGGTCGGCAAGGATATTGTTCAGTTGTTCGTCAGATGCCACCACGTGTACCCAGAGTTGCCCGAAAACACCGTGGGCGGTTTGCGTCATTTTTCCGTGCAGGATATTAAACGGCAGGCCGTAGCGCAGCGTCAGTTCCCCCACGATCGGCTTATGCGTGCTGTGCCCGGTGAAGGTCAGCCGGATAACCGTGCCTTCCAGCTCGTTTGCCAGTTCAGTATTGAACGTCTCTTCCTCGGCATACTGGCTTACCTGACGGACAAACTGTTGCGTGATGGGCTGCTGTGGATGGGTAAAGACGCTCAGCACGTCGCCCTCTTCCACTACTTTGCCGTTCTCCATCCGCCACGCGGTCGCAGATTTTGCGCACCACGTGCATCTCGTGGGTAATCAGCACGATAGTCAGCTTAAAACGACGGTTAATATCCAGCAGCAGGTCAAGGATCTGATCGGTGGTCTGCGGGTCGAGCGCGGAGGTTGCTTCATCGCAGAGCAGTACATCCGGGTTATTCGCCAGCGCACGCGCGATGCCTACCCGCTGCTTTTGCCCGCCACTGAGCTGCGAAGGGTACGCATTTTCGCGCCTTCAGCCCGACCAGCCACCAGCCCGCTCGGCCACGCGGGCCTTGATGTTGGCTTTGGGCACGCCGGCGATTTGCATTGAGAAGGCGATGTTCTCGTTCACCGTGCGCG